>CALROF020000256.1:0-8877 GCA_943369775.1 Reyranella massiliensis 521 | reverse complement strand
CTATTGGCCCCCTTCGACCCGCTGGTCTGGGAACGCGACCGTACGGAACGCATCTTTGATTTCTTCTACCGCATCGAGATCTACACGCCCGTCGCCAAGCGCAAGCATGGTTACTACGTGCTGCCCTTCCTGCTGGGCGACCGGCTGGTCGGCCGTGTCGACCTCAAGGCCGACCGGGCCAATTCGAAGCTGCTGGTCCCTGCGGCCCACGTCGAACCGGGCGTCGAGGCCAAGGCGGTCGCGGAGCCGTTGCGGGAAGAACTGAGGCTGATGGCGGATTGGCTCGGCCTGGAAGGCCTCGTTTTGCCCCGCGCCGGCGCCTTGGGCCGAGCGTGGAGCGACAAACGCCAGGGATAGCGGCAAAATAGCGCTTCGCTGCGAAACAGAGCCCTTGGCTTCCGGCTCCGGCACCGGCAAATGACTCGCTCCGCAGAATGCCCTTTGCCCGAAGGAAGCCTGATCATGGGTGTCTATCGTTCGTCCAAGACCACCAGTGGCCGCAATGCCGCCGGCGCCCGCGCCCTGTGGCGCGCCACCGGCATGACCGATGCCGATTTCGAGAAGCCCATCATTGCGGTCGTCAATTCCTTCGTGGAGTTCGTCCCCGGCCACGTCCACCTCAAGGATCTCGGCCAGATGGTCGCGCGCGAGATCGAGCGGGCGGGCGGTGTCGCCAAGGAGTTCAACACCATCGCCGTCGATGACGGCATCGCGATGGGCCACGAGGGGATGCTCTACTCCCTGCCCTCGCGCGACCTGATCGCCGACTCGATCGAGTACATGATGAACGGCCACTGCGTCGACGCGATGGTCTGCATCTCCAATTGCGACAAGATCACGCCCGGCATGCTGATGGCGGCGATGCGGCTGAACGTGCCCACCGTCTTCGTCTCGGGCGGCCCGATGGAGGCCGGCAAGGTTCAGTGGAAGGGTCAGGATCTCAAGATCGACCTGCTCGACGCCATGCTCGCGAGCAACAAGCCCGGCGCCACGCAGGAGGATATCGACGTCCACGAACGGTCGGCTTGCCCCACCTGCGGTTCCTGCGCAGGCATGTTCACCGCCAACTCGATGAACTGCCTCACCGAGGCGCTGGGCCTCTCGCTGCCCGGCAACGGCACCGTCGTGGCCACGCACGCCGACCGCCGCGAGCTTTTCCTCGAGGCCGGGCGACGCATCGTCGATCTGACGAAGCGGCACTACCTCGAGCAGGACATGTCGGTGCTGCCGCGCTCCATCGCCAACTTCCAGGCGTTCGAGAACGCCATGCGCCTCGACATCGCCATGGGCGGTTCGACCAACACGGTGCTGCATCTGCTGGCCGCTGCCTTCGAGGGCGAGATCCCTTTCACCATGAAGGACATCGACCGGCTCTCGCGTGTGACGCCGCATCTCTCCAAGCTCTCGCCCTCCTCGTCGTTGTGGCACATCGAGGATGTCCATCGCGCCGGTGGCGTGATGGCGCTGCTCGGCATCCTCGACAGCAGGGGCATGATCCACCGCGATGCCGCGACCGTTCACGCCAAGACGATGGGCGATGCGTTGAAGCGCTGGGATGTCGGCAATGGCGCCGATGAAGGCGTGAAGACCTTCTATCGCGCCGCCCCCGGTGGCGTGCGCACTAAGGAAGCCTTCTCGCAGAACAAGCGTTATCCCGAACTCGACCTCGACCGCGCCGAAGGCTGCATTCGCGATTTCGAGCACGCCTACAGTCAGGATGGCGGTCTCGCCGTGCTTTACGGCAACCTCGCGCTCGAAGGCTGCATCGTGAAGACCGCCGGCGTGGACAAGAGCGTGCTGAAGTTCCGGGGCACGGCGATCGTATTCGACAGCGAGAACGACGCCACGGCAGGCATCCGCGACGGTAAGGTCTCCCCCGGCCAGGTCGTCGTGATCCGCTACGAAGGTCCCAAGGGCGGCCCCGGCATGCAGGAAATGCTGGCCGCGACCAGCGCCATCAAGGCGCGCGGGCTCGGCACGCAATGCGCGTTGATCACCGACGGCCGGTTCTCCGGTGCCTCGTCGGGCCTGTCGATCGGCCATATCTCTCCGGAGGCGGCCTCGGGCGGCGCGATCGGCCTGATCGAGGATGGCGATCCGATCGAAATCGACATTGCCGCACGCTCCATCACGTTGGCGCTCCCCGAGGCAGAAATCGAGAAGCGCCGGGCAGCGATGAAGGCCCGCGGCCGCGAGGCCTGGAAGCCCAAGCGCGACCGCAAGGTCTCGGCGGCACTTCGCGCCTACGCGGCCCTGGCCACGTCGGCGGCACACGGCGCCGTGCGCAATGTCGATCAGGTGGGTGGTTGAGATGAACGATCTCGTACTCAAGGGTGGCCGCGTCATCGATCCTTCGCAAGGGATCGACAAGGTGACGGACATCGCCTTCGCAGGCGGCAAGGTCGCCGCGATCGGCGACGGCCTCACGGGCAAGGACACCCGCAACGTCGCGTGCAAGATCGTCTCCCCCGGCCTGATCGACCTGCACACGCACGTCTATTGGGGTGGTACCTCGCTCGGCGTCGAAGCCGAGCTGGTGGCGCGCTCCGGCGGCGTGACGACCTTCATCGATGCCGGCAGTGCCGGCCCCGGCAACTTTCACGGCTTCCGCAAGCATGTGATCGAGACGTCGCCGGTCCGCATCCTGCCGTTCCTCAACGTCTCCTTCCCCGGCATCTTCGCCTTCTCCAAGACGGTGATGGTGGGCGAGAGCGCCGACATGCGCCTGCTCGATGCCCGCGAAGCGGCGCGGGTGGCGCGCGAGCACAAGGATCTGGTGCTGGGCGTGAAGGTCCGCGTGGGCAAGTCGGCCAGCGGCGATTCCGGCATCATGCCGCTCGACATTGCCCTGGACGTCGCCGAGGAAGTCGGCTTGCCGCTGATGGCTCATCTCGATGCGCCGCCGCCGTCGCGGCACGAGGTGGTGAGCCGCCTCAGGCCGGGCGATATCCTGACCCACTGCTTCCGCCCCTTCCCCAATGCGCCCGTTCGCCCGGATGGCCAGGTGCGCGACGAAATCCTGGCGGCACGCCAGCGTGGCGTGATCTTCGACATCGGCCATGGCGGTGGCTCGTTCGGTTTCGGCACGACGCGCAAGATGCTGGCGGCCGGCTTCCTGCCGGACGTCATTTCCTCCGACGTGCACGTGATCTCGATCGAAGGCCCGGCCTTCGACTTGTTGACCACCATGTCGAAATTCCTCTGCCTCGGCGTCGACCTGCCGACGGTCATCAAGCTCGCCACCGTGAATGCCGCCAAGGCGATCAACCGCCCGGAACTCGGCACCCTCAAGGTCGGCAGCGTCGGCGAGGCCACGGTGATCGACATCGCAGCCGGCAAGTTCGACTACGCCGATTCGATTGGCGAGCGCCTGGAAGGCGACAAGCGCCTGCTGTCGGCCGGCGTCATCCTGGCCGGCAAGTGGTGGCACCCTCTCTAGGCATCACCCAAAAGAAATTGAATCCGAAAAATCAGGGACTTAGTGGCGCCCTGATCTTTCTAAGCACTTTGCTGCAACTTCCACAGGGTCGCCCACGTTGACCTTGCGTGACTGGATAATTCGCGTCGCCTCTGCCCCCGCTTCGGCGGCGCCTTTCTCCCCATCCAGTCCCAAAGCCCGTCCTCGAGCTATCTCGAGGGCGGGCTGCTTGTTTGTGAGAACCTCTTGTCGCCCATCGTCTCAAACAACAGCCTGCAGCCAGGCAACGGCGAACAGACGATCCGGATCGGTCCAGGTCTTCGCGATGGTGAAGCCACCGCTTTCCGCCAGAACGGCAATCCCGGCATCGTCGTACTTGTACGAATACTCCGTATGAATTCGCTCACCTGCGGCGAAGGAGAAGCGGCGTCCCGCTACGGTCACCGTCTGCGAACGCAGGCTGCGGAAGTAAATCTCGATGCGGCCTTCGTCTGGATTGTAGAAGGCCTCATGAGCGAATGCCGCGAGGTCGAAGTTGGCATCGAGCTCGCGGTTCATCCGCCGCAATAGATTGAGTGTGAACTGAGCCGTCACGCCGGGCGCATCGTTGTAGGCATCGTGCAGCCTTTGCGGATCCTTCTTGAGATCCACGCCAAGGATCAACGCGCCATCGTTGCGCAGCAACCGACGAGCCCGGCGTAGAAAAGCCGTCGCCTCTTCAGGCGTGAGATTCCCGATGGTCGACCCCGGAAAGAAGCCGATCCGTCGCGCGCCGTTGATGAAGGCCGGCAAGCTATCGAGCGCCATGTAGTCGGCGCACACCGGCTCCACGCGCAGCTCGGGATAATCTCGGCGCAACCGTGCGGCCGTCTCGTCGAGATGTTCCCGCGAGATATCGATGGGCACGTAGGCGTCGAGGTCAGGCATGGCGTCGAGCAGCAGGCGCGACTTCACGCTGGAGCCGCTGCCGAATTCGACCAGCGCGCAATCCGGCCCGGCACGCTGCGCGATCTCCGCCGCGCACCGACCTAGGATCGCTGTCTCCGTTCGCGTCAGATAATACTCGGGTAACTCGCAGATCGCGTCGAAGAGCGCGGAACCGCGGGCGTCATAGAGAAACCGTGCGGGAATGGCACGCGGTGTTGAGCTGAGACCAGCCAGGACCGCGCTTCTGAACTCCTCGCGATCGGCTGCACCAACATGTTCGAGCGTGGCGATGGGGAGATTCATCGAAGATCCTCTGCGAGGCGAATGCCGCCGAACATCCAGCGCGCATCCAGCGGGAAGAAGTTGCGATAGGTCGGGCGGGCATGGCCTTGCGGGGTTGCCGCGCAACCGCCGCGCAGCACCATCTGGTTGGCCATGAACTTGCCGTTGTATTCGCCGATTGCGCCCGGCGGCTCGCGATACCCCGGATAGGCAACGTAAGGGCTGGCGGTCCATTCCCAGACCTCGCCAACGCCGTCGAGCGATGGCGCGCCCACTTCCCACTCGGCTTCGCGCGGCAGGCGCTTGCCCGCCCACTTCGCAAAGGCGGCGGCTTCGAAGGCACTGACGTGACAGACCGGCCTCGAAGGATCGAGGCGTTCGAGCCCCGAGAGCGTGTAGATCATCCAGGCGCCGTCGCGCTGTTCCCAGTAGAGCGGTGCTTGCCAATCGCGCTGCCTTACGCAATCCCAGCCAGCTGACAACCAGAACTCAGGGCGCCGATAGCCATCGTCCTCGATGAAGCCAAGGAACTCACCACAGCTCACTGGCCGGAGAGCCAACGCAAAGGCATCGGCCCAGGTGCGATGGCGCGGCCCTTCGTTGTCGAAGGCAAACCCTTGTCCGCCGTGGCCGATCTCAACCAGCCCGGCCTCGAACTCGCGCCAGTTCAGCGCCCCCCTAACACCAACCCGCCCCGCCGACGCTCGATAGGCGGGCTTGAGAGGGTTGAGCGAAAAGGCGTGCTTGATATCCATCAGGATCAATTCCTGATGCTGCTGCTCGTGCTGCAGGCCGAGTTCGATAATATCGCCTGCATTGCTGGCATTGCCTGCGGAGAGAAAGGCGGCCATCGCCTCGGTGACATGACGGCGATAGGCCATCACCTCGTCGACGCCAGGGCGCGTAATCAGACCGCGTTGCGGCCTGGGATGCCGCGGCCCGACTGCTTCGTAGTACGAATTGAAGAGATATTCGTAAGCTGGATCGAAGACCCTATAGCCGCTGGCGTGCAGCCGCAGCACGAAGGTCTCGAAGAACCAGGTCGTGTGCGCTAGGTGCCATTTGGTGGGACTGGCATCGGGCATGGACTGGACTGTCTGGTCCTCCGCCGACAGCGGCGCAGCAAGCGCCTCGGTATGAGCACGAATCGACAGGAACCGGCGGAGGCCGTCGAGATCGTGTGCTTGCAGTGCAGGCATTGTCGGATCAGGCACGAAACCTCCGCAGGTCCTAACTTGGTAGCCCACTGTCCGGTTGCAAGAGCGCAATCGCGCCGTCACGCTCGCAGCGTCGACGCGTCCACCCGAGGCAAGCAAGTGCCGATTTACGAGATCGATCCCTGGCGCACTCAATATTTCGAGAGGGTGCCCTGCCCCACGGACACTCTCATACCGACTGAGGACAGCGACGCCTGGAACTGGAATCCACGGCACCGCTGGGTTTACGACAAGCTGGAAGTAGCACTTCGCCAGGGCCTGGAGGCAGCGCCGCACGGAGTTGCACCCCTGCGCTACCCGGTCTTCTCCAAGCCCCTCTACAACCTGAAGGGGATGGGCGTAGGCAGCCGAGCCCTCCGATCGGCCGCCGACTACGAGGCCGCATACCAGCCCGGTCACATGTGGATGGCTTTACTCGAAGGGGACCACATCAGCAGCGACGTGGCCCTGGTCGATGGCTCTCCGAAGTGGTGGCGCCACGCACGCGGACTGGCCTCGGGCGACGGTACATTCGACCACTGGGAGGTCGCCTCTGAAGCCGAACCCGCTGTCGAAGCCTGGGGCGGCGACTGGTGCCGCCAGCACCTCGCCGGCTACACCGGCATGGTCAATCTGGAGACAATCGGCGGCCGCATCATCGAAGTACATCTGCGCTTCGCCGATCAGTGGCCCGATCTCTATGGCGGCGATCCTTGGGTAGAGGCCCTGATCGAACTCTACACGCACAAGGTCTGGCGCTACGAAGATCGCGACAGGCGAAGCGGCTACAGCGTGGTCCTGTTCCTGCCGCATGGCCCGCGCTACCACCATCCGTCTGTAGAATTGGTGCGTGGCATAGAGCAACAGCCTGGCATTTCCAGCGTCCAGATCACCTTTCACGAAGAGCTGGCGCCTCAACGCCACGCAATGCCACCCGGCGGTTTCCGGGTGGCGATCGTGAATTGCTGGGACCGCGAAGCCGGCAACGCTGCGCGCGCCGAACTTCGCCGTCACTTCATCGCAACCGCTTTGTCCTAAGGACTGTTGCGACGGACAAAGCCTGCGAACAGGCTCACGACGAACAGCACCAGCGCGATGACGAACAGGATCTGCGCCATGCCCGTTGCCGCCGAGGCGATCCCGCCGAAGCCGAAGACCGCGGCGACTATCGCGATTACGAGAAACATCAGCGCCCAATACAGCATCGTTCTCTCCCTGTTTGATAGGTCGAGCAGTTAACGCCGGGCGATTTGAGGTGGTTGCTGAAGCGGCAACCGCTTGGGTGCCGGAGGCGTTGATTAAGTGGTAGTTCACAACCCTGAGGGAGGGCCGATGAAACGCGAACTCTCGCCGACCGAACTCTCACCAACCGAAGCACGCAGCGGCATTGTCAGTGGTCGCGTCTTCATGGTTCTCCTGGCCTCGTCGATCGGGGCAGTCGTGGCGCTGGCGCTCGCCTGGTACTTCCTGTTTCCCTACGGTGGCTAGCACCTAGAGCAGCAAATCATCGCGCGCTGTCGTCGAACTCCGGATGACGGCGCACATAGGCGACGACATAGCTGCAGGCGGGCACGATCTTCAGCCCGCGGCGATGCGTGTCTTCGAGAGCCGCTTGAACGAGCTTGGCAGCCAAGCCCTTCCCTTCGTCCTCTGATGGCACTTCCGTGTGCGTGAAGATGAGCCTGTCGCCCTGCTGGCGATACTCTGCGATCGCCAGACCGTGTTCTGTAGGCATCTCGTAGCGATTGCGGACGGCGTTATGCGTTACTGACATCTATACTCCGTCCGCAATCAATGAAGCGTCAGACCGGACGCCGCGCTGCATACTCCCGCTGGACGCAGACATCGTAGTTCCGGTCGTACGGCACCAGGCCATAAGCACGGCACGCTGCCTGAGAGTCGGAATAGATCTGCGCCTCCGAATAGCCGACGATGACCCTGCCCTGCTGGCGCGCCGAATACTCGCGCGCCCGACACTGGTCGTAAGCCGACGTTCCAACTCTGAAGCCATATGCCGCGCACGCATCATCCGACGCCACGACGACACGCGTCTCCGTCGCGCACGCGCCGAGGGCCAACGCAGCGACAAGGACGGGCAACAACCGCTTCAGCATCCGATACCTCCTCGGGATGTAATTCACATCCCGGCACGACAACGTGAGGAGGTATCGCCAGTTCCCGCACGGCGACTACCGGTCGACCTGCCAGAACATCGGGTACGAAGACTGGATCAGCCCCTTGAGCTCGGTTCGATAACCCGCGGGGATGGTGAACTGTCCCCACATGAGGGCGGGCACCAGCTCGTAGGAAATCACCTGAATGTCGGCGGCAATTTTCTTGCGCTCCTCCAGGGTGCCGGCACGGGTAAACGCTTTGAGCAGGTCCGGTATCCGGTTGTCGCAGGACCATCCCGGAAAGTCATTGCAGGTCGCCGCCACGTAGAAGTGCGTCAACGGTGAGTACATATCGGTGCCGTTGGAGTAGACCGGGAACATCGACCAGCCATCCTTCTTGGCGCGGCGCGCCAGCACGGTCGGCCAATCGCGCGGCTGCTGTTCGACAGTGAATCCGACATCACGCATGTTCTGGACGAGCACACGCGAGGCGGTTTGGCTGATCGAGCCGGCGACTTCGAGGATAACGACCGGCTCGCCCTTGTAACCGGAGGCTGCAAGCTCGGCCTTGGCTGCCGCCAGGTCGACCTTCGCCGCGCCTGCCCCTGCGTCGGTCGACAAGGGCGTGCCGCACATCCAGAAGGAAGAGCAATTCTTGGTCTGGTATTTGTCGGGCACACCGATGGCCGTCAGCGTCGAGTCCTGATCGACCAGCTTCCAAAGAACCTTGCGCACAGCCGGATTGTCGAACGGCGGGAAGGCGTGATTCAGGCGGAAATTTCCCTGGAACTGGTGGATGCCGCCCAGGCCCATCAACTTTACGCTCTTCTCCTTCTCGAGGATGGGCAGCATGTCGAAGGGGAGATACTGCATGTAGTCGATTTCGCCGGCGATCAACGCGTTGGCGCCTGTCGACTGATCGGGCATGACGCGGAGCACG
>CALROF020000255.1:0-9032 GCA_943369775.1 Reyranella massiliensis 521 | reverse complement strand
CTGAGAAACAGCGGCGCCCGCTCGAGGGCTTGCAGACGTTCGGCGAACTCCGGGTGCAGGATCGATGCGATCTCCATCAGCTGTCGGTGCGGATTGTTGAGTCCCTGATCCTCTAGATGGTAGGCGAACATGCCGCGATAGCCGAGATCGAGCGCATAAACGCCGCCGCCTCTAATGGCAGTCTCAAACCATCGATGATTGGCGTTGGCGGCGATCAGCGCTTCGACAGACGCGATGCCCGGTCTTGTCCCGATCCAGAAAGGCGCATCGGCACCAGCCGCATAGACCCGTTCGAATGAAGTACTCAGCCAACTTCCCAGGAATCGATTGCGTTCCAGTACAAATCGCCCTCCGGCATCGCGCAGAAGCGCCGCGCGGTGATTTGCACCGCCAAACAGCTCCATGACATCGCGTTGCGACGCCGTGCCAGCCAACACCGAAGGGCGCTCGGCGACCTCACCGATAACACCCAAAACCGCTTGATAGGTTCGCTCGATTCGACCGAATGCCTCTTCACCACGGCCCTCTCGGTTTGTCAGCATGGCGAGAAGCTTCATCCATTCCGCACGCCCCAGAGGCGTTGCCTCGAGGCTATCGCCGTGTGGGATGGCGCGAATGCCAAGAGCCCAAAGCTTGGGATGAATGTTGAACTGGGGATAGGCAGAATGAAACGTGAAGTAGATGTCGGGATCTGCTCCCATGATGGGCTCGATGTTGCCGTGCGCATGCCCACTCATCGGCGTGATCGCACCGTCTTCAACACGCTTCTTGAAGGCGGGAACCGTGATCGCTCGCGGGTCGCCGATACCCACGAATCTTTCGACAACACCTAGTTCGTCAGCGGCCCCCAACATCGCTCGACTGGCGGTCGCGATATGCGACACAGGAACTGACACGACGATCGCCGTATCGGCGTGCGGAGGCACCGGCGCGCCGCACTGAACCAGCAGCAGCTCGACTTTTTCCTCTGCAGAAACGGATGGGCGGAAGGTGACCCTCTTGAAGTGTCGATGATACTCGACCGAAAGCTGGTTGGAGTGGTGGAAAGCTGTTCGCTCTGGGAAGTAGTCAACATCGTCGCGAAAGTTGGCAACACAGGCTTCGTCAAGATTGTGATTGAGGGGGGCGTCGACTGATATGGAGGGATAGGCTTGCTTTGGCTCCGGTCGCAGTTGCGAACAGGCCAACAAAAGAACGGCAAGCCCCGTCAGACCCGCGAGAGAACGGATCATCCCCCGCTCCTTGTCTCGACGAGATGCGCAACGATCGAACCGACAGAGTTCGCCCTAGCCAGGAGCATGTCATCCTCCAGGAGGTAGTACTCGTCACCGTCCTGCTCAATGCGGACGCTCGCATCTCTATCCACGTAAAAGCCCACCCGTTGCACGGCATGGCAAAGCCAGTGCCGCGTCCTGCCTTCGGCTACGACGGCAATGGCGCCTCGGGTGTCTTCAATGATGCGCAGGACACCGCGGTCCACGTCGAAGGCAAGGCCATGCTGCAGGAACGCCCTTTCAAACTGCCCGGAGAGCACAAGATCTTCAGGAGCCCCTGTATGCGTGGCCCTGTCACGATCGAGCAGCCAAATTTCGTCCGAATATCGAAGAGCCAGCTCCAGATCATGGGTACTCACCAACACGGCAAGCTGACGGACGCGCGCGATGTGGCGCAACAGGTGCATCAGCTCGACGCGGCGGGGGAGATCGAGAAAGGCGGTCGGCTCGTCGAGAACAAGGATCCGCGGCTCCTGTGCCAGAGCACGGGCGACCAGAAGACGTTGCC
Organism: Reyranella massiliensis 521; assembly: GCA_943369775.1. Lineage (GTDB taxonomy): Bacteria > Pseudomonadota > Alphaproteobacteria > Reyranellales > Reyranellaceae > Reyranella > Reyranella massiliensis_C. The sequence goes on along the minus strand of CALROF020000255.1, from coordinate 7,250 downwards.
GCTCTCCGTCCGACAGCTCGGCGATCAGACGATCCGCGAGCCCCTCTGCCTTCGTTTCGTCGAGCGCACGAGCAATGCTCTCGTGATCGTCCGCAGACAGGCGCCCGGACCAGCCCGTGTGCGGTTGCCGCCCTAGGGCCACGAGGTCGTAACCTCGCATGGCTGGCGCCGACACCCGATCCGTAAGCACAAGGGCCAGCAGACGAGCGCGCGCTCGGCTCGCGATGCAAGGCAGTGATTGCGCCGCCCACCGGACCGTACCTCCAAGCGGTTGCTGGAGGCCCGCGAAGGTGCGCAGCAGCGTGGACTTCCCACTTCCATTGGCACCGAGGAGAGAGACGAACTGTCCCGCCCCAATCCCGACGCTCACCGGCTGCAGAACCGGTCGACCTTGATAGCCAACGACAACACCGGATCCCTCAAGCAGCAGAGGTGAAGGCATGCTCAGCGCTGCCTAGAACAGCTTGTGCTTGAGGGTCAGAAACGCCCCGAGCGGCGGTTGTGGCGCGATCAGACTGAAGCCACCGATGAGGTAATATCTCTGGTCAGTCACGTTATCGATGTTGAGCTGGAGCTCCGTACGGTTGTTGAAGCGATAGCTGGCGAACAAGTCGAGGCGCGTATAGGCGGGAATATAGAGATTGTTCGCGGTGCTGGTGGGCCGGTCGCTCGAATAGAAAACGCCGCCACCCACGGTGAAACCGCGCTCTTCAGTGCCAAAATTGTAAGATGTCCAGAGGCTTGCTTCATAAGCCGGCACACCTTGGAGCTGGTTGCCGACGAGCAGTGGGTTCGTGTCCTGGCTGATGTAAGCGTTGAGGTACGTGAAGCTTGCAATCAGCCGCCAGGGATCGACGGGGCGAGCGGCCACCTCAACCTCGACGCCTTGCACCTTGAGCTCCCCCACCTGCGTGACGAACAGGGGATTTACCAGCGACGGCACGATGGCGTTTGTCTTCGAAATGTCGAAAAATGCCACGGTCGGCTGCACTCTGCCGTTCCAGAAGTTTCCCTTTATGCCGGCCTCGAACTGCTGGCCTTTTGTTGGCAACGGCAATTGGCCGGTGGCAAGGAAGCCCTGATCCAATTCCAATCGCGTGGACTGCGCCCAGCTCCCGTAAACGGCAAGCTCGGGCGTGACCATGTAGGTCAGGCCCACGCGCGGCGCGAAGGTCCAGAAGGCGTCCGACTCGGCCGGATTGGGGCCCGTGACATAGTCAGCAATCTCGCCGCGGACCCGATCGAAACGCCCGCCAGCCAGCAACCGCAACGGCCCGAAGGCAAGCTCGTCTTGCGCGTAGAAGCCGACGGACTCGTACTTGTAGCTGCCGATGTTGCTGGGAACGTAGGAACTCGCCAATGGCTGGACGGCCACTTGGGGAGCCCAGATATTCACCGCCGGCGCCGCGGTCTGTCCCAGCGAAAACGACCAGGTATCGTGGTTGTATTCGACGCCGAACAGCAGCTTGTGCCGAACCGGACCTGTCGCCACGTTGCCGTAAAGCTCGACCTGGGCCGTGCGATCAAACGTCTGTTCCGTACCGGCGACAAACGAGCGTGTCAGGTTGTTGCCGACGACCGGCGCAAAGAAGCCGTAGTTGAAATACGATTCCCTCACATCGGTCTGGGCCATCTGTCCGCCGACCTTGAGCCGCCAATCACTGCTGAACTGGTGATTGAGCTCGGCCATCGTCAGCCATTGCGACTTGTCGAGTCGCATCCAGGGCGCACCGTAGTTGCGCGACTGTGGCACCAGCAGGGACACCGGATTGTTGGGCAACCCGCGATCGAACGCGGCGTCGAGCCGAAGAAACTCGGCCTTGACCGTCAGCTTCGTCGATTCGGAGAATTTGATGTTGAAGGCGGGCGCAAGGAAGTACCGGTCGTAGTTCGTGAAGTCTCGAAACCCGTCTGACGTTTCAAAAGCGCCATTGAAGCGCGTCGTCAGGATTCCCTCGTCATCGATCGTGCCACCTGCGTCGATGGTACCGCGCACGAAACCAAACGAGCCGGCGCTGATTTGTCCATTGAGGCGGCGGGCAGCAACCGGGTCTTTGGTCACCAAATTAATGACGCCCCCGGGTTCGAAGCGTCCGTACAGTGCCGATGCCGGCCCTTTCAGAACATCGATCGATTGGACATTCGCCAAGTCCACCTCCGATGCCTGGGCATTGACGCGGTAGCCGTCCTTGAAATTACTTATGCTGGTGAAGCCGCGAATTCGCGTCCGTCCGCTTTGGGTGAACCCACCGCCATAGCCGATGGATACACCCGGCACTGTTTCCAAGGCCTTGGCGAAGTCCCAAGGCTTGCGCTCATCCAACAGTTCGCGCGTCACCGATTGAATGGAGAAGGGTACCTCCAGACTGGGCGTATCGGTTTTGGTCGCCGTGTGATTCGTCGCGCTTGTATACGATCGAGGGTCCTGATCCCCTGACGTGACGGTCAGGGCCGGCAGGATCGTCGGCGATTGTGCCCACGCAGCCCCTCCGGAAATCGACGCTGCGACGGCAACAAGGACAAGACCACCCGCTCGGTTACGCAAAAATACAAGCACGTCGCCTTCACTCCGTGAGGTATGATATGTTATAACGTAATACACTATACTTACGCTGTGAAGCGGACCTTTGCAGAGGGCCCTATATGGTTTCGATAAAAGAGACCGTGCTCCGCTATTGGAGTGAACACGAACCGCGGTTCAACGCGACGGCCTCGCACATCCAGTTTGCGCAGGAATGGGCGGCCGTCTTCGCGAAGGCGGTTCCGACACCGCCGCCCCGAGACGTTTTCGCTCTGGGTACCGGCACGGGCGCCTGTGCACTCATCCTCGCCGCCTTGGGCCATCGGGTGACGGCCGTCGATGGCGCCGCCGGTATGCTGGAACAGGCGCGGCAGAGCGCCGACGCCATCGGCGTCGACATCCGCTTCGTCCATGCCGACGTTGATGCGCTTGCGCGCACGCTCTGCCAACGCTGGTCGTAATCCTCGATCTGCACCCTTGAAGAGGGCGACGGAGATTAATCTTCCGTCGCAAACAAGCGAGGCAATGCGACGGTCGCCTCGTCGCGAAATCATCGACGCGAAGATTCCATTTATGGCTGCTGCACGCGCTGCCACGTTTGGCTCGCAATAGCCGTCGGTTCGAACAGCCGGTCTCTTTGGCAGATCAGGCGCCGTCAATCGTTCCGAGGCAATTGCGAGTTCGCCACGTGTAGGAGTTGGAAATGACAGGCAGCAAAGCGACACGACGCCAATTTCTTGGCGCTGGTGCTGCAATCGCGACGACAGCGCTACCCTTCCAGTTGCGCGCCGAAGCTTATCCCGGCCGGCCGATCTCCTACGTCGTTCCCTTTCCACCAGGCGCCACAAACGACAATTCTGGCCGCATCGTTGCGCGCAAACTGGGCGAAAAGCTTGGCCAGACAATCATCATCGACAACAAGTCGGGTGGCGGCGGGTCGATCGGCGCCGAGTTCGTCGCAAAATCGAAGCCGGACGGTCACACGCTGCTCAATGCTTCGACCGGCAACCTGACGATAGCGCCCCATCTGGTGCGGACCGGATACGAGCCGTTTCGCGACTTCAAGCCGGTTGGCTATATCGGCGCGTCCCGTTCCGTCTTCGCGATCCATCCTTCCGTGCCAGCCAACACGCTGCAGGAGCTGATCGCGTTTGCAAAAGACAACCCCGGGAAGCTCAATTTCGGTTCGGCCGGCAACGGCTCCGGCGGACACCTCGCGGGCGAATATCTCAAACTTCGCGCCGGTATCGACATGGTGCACGTCCCCTATAGGGGCAGCGCGGCAGCCGCCAAGGACGCGACCGCAGGCCTCGTGCAGGTGGTCATCGATCCGATAACGGCGCCGCTGGTCCGCTCGGGACAACTGCGCGGACTGGCGGTTTCTGGAAACGACCTTCGCGACGACCTGCCCGGCGTTCCGAGCATCGCCGACGCCGGCATTTCCGACTGGGAGCTGAGCAGCGGATTCGTAGCGGTTGTACCGTCGGCGACCCCGGCGCCCGTTCTGGCACGATTGAGTGAGGTCTTCGCCGACATTCTGTCGGATGCGCCCACCATCGCCTCGCTCAATGCAATCGGCCTCAGGCCGCTCGTGCTGACGCCGGACGAAATCATCGCGCGCCTAAGGAAGGAAAGCGACACGAACCGGCGCATCATCCAGGCTGCCAACATCACAGCTGACTAGCGCCCGAGCGCTGTAGAGGTTGGGAAAAGACTGCAAGCAACGACCGGTAACTGTCCCCGGCACACAACGAGGGGAAAACTACTAGACCTCGCTAGGTTACCGGAAAGCTATTTGTTAGCGACGGAGCTCGCTGCAAAGAAGTTCTTCGAACCATCAAAGTGCTTACATCACGCTGGCTAGACGGCCGCGCCTTCGACGTGGGCCAAGGCTCTCGCGAGTTCGATCACCAGGGCGCGGCGAGGTATGCCAACAATAGGAAGGCAAATGACTACACACTCAACGCCATTCGCTGGATCTGGCGTTCGCAATGTGCGGCAACTCTTAGAATCGACCTGATTGGCGGCGATTTTCAGCCATAGTCGTCAGCAAGACTATGCACGACCGTCACTCGGTACAAATCAGCACTCTTTTGGGCCAAACCACTTAGATGCGCACTAGCACATCCTTCGCTGCAGCCAACCGCTCGCGGAGAGCGATCTTCAGAATCTTGCCATACGCACTCTTCGGCAGTGCATCAATGAAGACGTAGGCCTTGGGTCGTTTGAATCGGGCGATATTGTCGATGCATACACGATCCAACTCCCCTGCTGATACCGCTACGTGCTCTCGTGCCACCACAAAGGCGATCACTTCTTCGCCCCAGTCGGCGTGGTGCTGTCCGATCACAGAAACTTCGAGCACGCCGGGATGCAACAGCAATGCCTCCTCAACTTCGCGCGGATAAATATTGCTGCCGCCAGAAATAATGAGATCCTTCGAGCGGTCCTTTAAGGTAAGGAAGCCTTCGTCGTTCAGGCAGCCCACATCGCCGGTGAACAGCCAGCCATCTCGCAGCGCCTTGGCTGTGGCTTCCGAGTTGTTCCAGTATCCGATCATGCCAACATCGCTTCTGGCGACCACCTCGCCGATCTCGCCTGCAGGCAAATCGTTGCCATCAGCGTCGACGATCCGCACCTCTACGCCGGTGCGGGCAATGCCTACGCTGGTCAGACGCTCCTCATAGCGCGGATGGCGATTGTCGGCATGCATCGCCTTTGACAGGCACGTTATGGTGTTCGGCATTTCACCCTGACCATATCCCTGCCATAGGCAGGGACCAAATACGTCCAAAGCCCGCTTGAGGTCCTGCACGTACATCGGCGCACCGCCATAAAAAATGGTCCGCAGATTGTCGATGGGCGCCGTCCGCATGCTCGGGTGATTGGTCATGCGGGTCAGCATCGTGGGAGCGGCGAACATGGTGACATTGTTATACGTGTCGAGCAGACTCGCTATCTCGGCCGCATCGAAACCCTGACTGTCGGGAACGACATGACAGGAAGCGCGCGCGGTGTGCGGCACCGAATAGAGACCGGAAGCGTGCGACAGCGGTGCGGTATGAATCATGGTGTCGCGCTCGCTGAGCTGATCGACATCGGCATAGTAGCGCAGCACCATGGCGCGCAGACTGCGATGGGTCAGCACCGCACCCTTTGGCTGTCCGGTCGTGCCACTGGTGTAGAAGAGCCAGGCAGGATCCTCGTCCCCTACCGGCTGAAGGCCGATCGGCTCGGCGGCGGCGAGACGTTCGTACCCGTCCTCTTCAACGCAGATCAGGCGCTGCAAGCTATCCACATCCGCCATCAGTGGCTCGAGAGCCTGGGCAACGTCGCTCGTAACGAAACAGACCTTCGAACCGTTGTTGGCGAGAATGAAGGCGAACTCCCGCGGATGCAGCTTTGCATTCATCGGCACCGCGCACAGGCCCGCATGCCAGCAGGCGTAGAGCACTTCAAGATACTGCGGACAATTCTTCATGGCGAGGCCGATACGGTCTCCTGGCTGGATGCCCGGGAGTGCCCGCAGACCACTGGCCAGCCGGGCGACTCGCTGCATGAAGCCGCCATAGCTCCAGATGAGACGCTCGCCGAAGCAGACCGCCGGCCGATCGGCAAAGGAGCGCGCAGCTTGGACCAGCAGATAACCGATATTCATCTTACGCCCGTCCGAGAATGGTGATGACGGCCGCCGCCTCTTCCCACCCGTGGAAGCCGCCACCGTTCTCGGCAATGGCGAAGCGGGCACCTTCGACCTGTCGAGGCCCGGCCTCCCCACGAAGCTGAGTCACCAACTCGTAGATTTGGCCGAGACCCGTTGCCCCAATAGGATGGCCTTTCGACTCTAGCCCCCCTGACGGATTTATCGGGATGCGTCCGCCGAGCGCGGTGGCGCCGCTTTCGGCCAGCGCCCCGCCCTCGCCCGGACCGCAGAACCCTAGATTCTCCGATTGCAGGATCTCGGCGAAGGCGGAAGCGTCGTGGACCTCCGCCACGGACATATCCTCCGGCGCCACGCCCGCGATTTCGTACGCGCGGCGCGCAGCACGGCGACAAATGTGCTTGTCCAGTTCCTCCGGACGACGATCGCTTCCCGAAGCAAGCACCGTTGCGCAAACCTTGACGGCGCGGCGCGCATCGAAGCGATCGAGCGCCTCCTCGCGGACAAGGATCGCCGCGGCGGCACCGTCGCTGATCGGAGCGCACATCGGCAATGTGAGTGGCCAGGAGATGGTGCGCGCCGCCAAAACCTCTTCGATCGTCATGTCCTCGCGGTATTGCGATAGCGGATTGAGGGTCGAGTGCCGATGGTTCTTGGCTGCCACAGTGGCGAGCTGCCGCTCCGTCATGCCAAAGTTCTTCATGTGGAACTTGGCAAGGGAGGCGTAGACATCCATGAAGACGCTGCGCTGCTGGTTATCGAGTTTCCGACCGGGCGGCGGTTCGATGCCGCGACCGAGCTCGATCAGCCGGCCGGTGAGTTGCTCGACCTCGTGCACGTCCCAAGCACCGTTGAAGACGGCAAAGGTCTTCGCCTTGTCGACGCTGTACATCTTCTCCGCACCGACCGCGAGTGCGAGGTCCGACTGACCGGCCTTCAGGTGCGTCCAGGCGAGCTGGAAGGCCGTGCTGGCAGAAGCGCACGCATTCTCGACATTGACGATCGGAATTTCACTGAATCCCATTGGGCGCAACGCGATCTCGCCTGGCACCATGTACTGACCTTCCA
>CALROF020000254.1:0-9040 GCA_943369775.1 Reyranella massiliensis 521 | reverse complement strand
CTGCGGGCGTCGGCGAGGGCCCTGAGCTTCGCGCGCAGAGGCAGCCGGCGCGGGACGAGCTTGCGATAGCGCGCAAGGGAATCCTCCTCGCGGTGACGGACAAGCTTCTCCAGGCCCGCCTTGCCGAAGACCGCCTGCGTCGAGCGCAGGAATTCGAGCGTGAGATCGGAGTGACGATCGGGAAAGCGGCCGTGTCCTCGATCCGTCAGTCGCCAGAACCGCGTCGGCCGTCCGCGCTTCTGGCGCTGTTCCTCGCCCTCGACGAGACCATCCGCCTGCAGACGGACGAGATGCTGGCGGGCGCCGGTCGGCGTCATGCCGAGGCGCGTGCCGATATCGGCGGCGGTCTGCGGCCCGCGCGTCTTGAGCTGGAACAGGATCCGATCGTCGCTCGCTGTCGCCATTGCCATACGAGGCTCCGCTGCCGGTGATAGAAAATATAGAAAGTAAACGCTTTCGAAAATAAGTTATGGTTCCGCCCCCGGCAATCGCGATCTCGCCGGGAAGGGGAGCGGCCGCCACCATGTCAACGCAAGCGCAGAAAGTCGGTTGGGCCGCGTTGCTGAAGCCCGCCTGGTTTCCGGCGCTCGCGGTCCTGGTCGGTGGCGTGCTGCTGCATTCCATGAACGTGCTGATGCTGGCGACCGTGCTGCCGAGCATCGTCGAGGATGTCGGCGGCGCGACCTTGATGAGCCTGCCGACCACCTTGTTCCTCGCCTCGTCGATCGTGGCGGCCTGCTGCACCGGCTACATCAATTCCGTAGTCGGACCGCGCCGTGCCTTCGCAACGGGTGCGCTGATCTTCGGCCTGGGCGCGCTGGTCTGTGCGCTCGCCTCCACGATGGCGCACGTTATCGCCGGCCGCTTCGTGCAGGGCTTCGGCGGCGGTCTGCTGGCGGCCATGGCCTATGTGCTGGTGCGCAGCACCTTTCCCGAAATGATCTGGACGCGCGCGATCACCCTGCTGTCGGGTGCCTGGAGCATGTCGATCCTGTTCGGGCCGCTGCTGGGCGGCGCCTTCGCGACCTACGGTAACTGGCGCGGCGCATTCTATGCCGTTGCCGCACTCGCCTGCGTGCTGGCGGTGCTGGCGATACGGGCTCTGCCGCGCACGCTCACGGGACATGGCGAGCGTCCACGCGTGCCAGGCCTGAGGGTAACGCTGATCAGCGCGGCGATCTTCGCCATGTCGGCGGCGGCAGCGTCTCCGGTGGCCGCCGTCAAGGCCGCCCTGTTCGTGGCGGCGATCGGCGGGCTGGCGCTGATGCTCTACCTCGACCGCCGCGCGGCCACGCCGTTGCTGCCGCGCGACGCCTTTTCCTTGAATACGATGACGGGGATCGGCCTCTGGCTGGCGCTGCTGATCTCGGCGTCCTTCAGCCCGTTGCAGCTCTTCGTGCCGACCTTCCTGCAGGTGCTACACGGCCTCGACCCTCTGGCGGCGGGCTACATGGTTGCCGGCGGCTCGTTCGGCTGGACCGTGGCGTCGATCGTCGTGGCCGGCGCGCCGCCGCGCTGGGTCCGCCGCCTGCTGGTGATGGGGCCGCTCGCCATGGCACTGGCCCTGATGGGCCTGGCCGGACTGCTGCCCCTGAAGCCCTTTACGCTGTCGATCGGGCCGATCATCCTTCTGGGCGTCGGCATCGGTTCGACCTGGGCCTTCACTGCACAGCGAGTGATGAGCGGCGCCCGCAAGGGCGAGGAGACGGTCGCCGCTTCGTCGGTCGCCACGGTCCAGCAGGCCGGCGGGGCGCTGGGCGCGGCGTTGGCCGGGCTGATCGCCAACCTGGCCGGCCTGTCGGGCGGGCTCTCGGTGGCGGATGTAACGGCGGCGGCCTATTGGGTGCCGGCGTGCTTTGTTGGCGTGGCCCTTGCTGCAACTGCAGCGGGTATTCTATTGAGACGGGCGGAGGGCCCATGACGGTTGTTTCAATCAAGGAAGGCATCGATCGCACGTACGAGCGCATGAACGATGCGATCGAGAGCAAGCACCTGCTGGAGAACTTCACGGCGCCACGGCCCTCGACGGCCGAGCGGCTGGCGGCCGGCAAGGCATTGCGGGACAAGGTTTCGCGAAAGGCACAGGGCCAGTACGAGAAATCGTCGGACCGTGCCGATCCCATCGCCATCCTGGAAAAGCAGAACCTCACGCGGGCGCAGAAGCTGGTGCCGGTGCGCTTCGCCCGCATGCTGGCTTCGCCCTTCGCCTTCCTGCGCGGCTCGGCGGCGGTGATGGCTGCCGACCTGTCGACGACGCCGGTGTCGGGCATCGGCGTCGGCGCCTGCGGCGACATGCACGTTTCCAACTTCGGCGTCTTCGCGTCGGCCGAACGCAACCTGATCTTCGCCATCAACGATTTCGACGAGGTGCATCCGGGACCATGGGAATGGGACCTGAAGCGGCTCGCGGCGAGCGCGGCCGTTTCCGTCCGCTTCATGGGCGGCGACAAGGAGGAAGCGGAGGCGGCGGCCCGAGCCGTCGTGCGCTCCTATCGCAAGCGTATGCGGCGCTACGCCGAAATGGGATTCCTGGAGATCTGGTACGACCGCATCGACGAGCGCGCCGTGCTCGACACGCTGTCGCCCAAGTCACGGCGCAATGCCGAGAAGGTAATGGACAAGGCGCGGGCCAAGGGCCATGTCGCCGTCCTCGAGAAGCTCACGGAGGAAGTGGACGGCCAGCACCGCATCATCGAGGAAGTGCCGCTGATCGTGCGCGAGACCCACACCGAGCGGGGAATCCCGGTCAACGAAGCGCTCGACCTGATGCTGCGCTCTTACGTCGAGTCGCTGCCGATCGACCGGCGCATCCTGCTGTCGCGCTATCGCATCGTCGATTCGGCCCGCAAGGTGGTGGGCGTCGGCAGCGTCGGTACGGGCTGCTGGATCGTGCTGCTGCGCGGCGTCGACAACGACGATCCGCTGTTCCTGCAGGTCAAGCAGGCGCAGACCTCCGTGCTCGAGCCCTATGTCGACCACAAGCTTCGCTTCGAGAACCAGGGCCGCCGCGTCGTCGTCGGCCAGCGGCTGACGCAGGGCTCGCCCGACATCTTCCTGGGCTGGGGCGAGATTCCCGATCATGGCGACTTCTACGTGCGCCAGCTCGCGGACATGAAGGGCAGCATCAAGTTCAACGAAGCCGAGGATCAGGACCTCGACGGCTTTACCGAATATTGCGGCCTGTGCGGCTGGGCGCTGGCGCTGGCCCACTCCAAGGCGGGCGATCCGGCGATAATCGCGGGCTACTGCGGCAACAGTGAAGCGCTCGACGAGGCCATCGGCAAGTTTGCGCTGGCCTATGCCAAGCAGACCGACCAGGACCACGAAGCGCTCGACAAGGCACGCCGCAGCGGCCGCATCAGGGTCGCCGCGCAGGCCATGGTGTAGTAGCGCGTCGACTGTTGCCCACCCTTCGAGACGCCGTGCTTGCGCACGGCCCTCAGGGTGAGGGCAGGCTCCGGACGAGCAGCCCTTAGGACAAGAGCGAGAGACTCACGATCATGTCGTTGTAGTCGAAGTCGACACCAGGAGTGGCGGCGTTCATGTCTTCGAAGCCGAAGGTGTTTTGGCCGAACACGCGGACGTGGGTCGTGCCGTCGGGGTTCGCGGTCAGCGTCGTCGTGGCGTCGATGGTGAACACGTTGCCGAGCTGGTTGACCAGCACCGGCGCGTAGTAGCCGTCGCCGCCCGTCACGGTCCAGAGGGCCGATGACGTTCCGGTCGAATTGCCCTGCGTCGAGCTGAACTCCCAGTGCTGGGCCATGGCGGCGCGGAAGGCGTCGGTGTTGCCGTAGGCTACGCCGCCGACCTGGAGCTGCTCGGTATTGGCCGGGTTCTGGTCCATGCGCACGAAGTGGACCGTGTTGACGTAGGAACCACTCCACGCCATGTCGACCTGCACCTGGCTGCCCTGCGAGAGATAGACCCAGGCATGGTCGGTCGTGCGCTGGCTGGCGGCCAGCACTGCCGCTTCACTCAGCGTATTGTCGACCATGGCGGAGAAGTTGATCTGGCCGCCGCTGCCGGCGACGGACACCGCGAGCGTGCCACCGCCGCTGTCGGTGACGGTCGTGGTCGGATTGACGTTGATCACGTCGTCGCCGGTGACGATCGCGAACTTCAGATTGTCGCCGGCCGGCAGATAGACCGACTGCATGCCGCTGTAGAACATCTGCCCATTGTCGGCCGCCACGGCACCGATCTTGGCCAGGGTCGCGTCGACCAGCGAGGTGGTGGTGCCGCTGCCGTCGCGGTTCAGCATGTTGCCGGCGTCGTCGGTGGCATAGGCGATCAGCGTGCCGTTCTTCAGAGTCGAGCTGGAGACCACGAGGTCGATCCAGTTGCCGGCCGTCGTGCCGGGAGCGCCGGGGGTGAGCGCGACCGCCGTGCCGCCGCTCGCCGCCACCAGCGGCAGGGTGGCGAGGTTGACGCTGAAGTCGAGGAGCTGCGTGGCCTCGCCAACCGGGTTGGTGAGGCCCCAGTCCTGCGGCAGGTACTGCTGCATGAAGACGGTGTAGCTGCCGTTGCCGAACTGCGTGCTCATCGCCGTATGCCAGTCGCCGTTTGCGGTCGCCTGCGTGACGATGGGCGTCATGACCCAGTTCGGATTGGCGAGGTTGGCGACCGTCAGTTCGGCGACATTGTTTGGCGGCAGGACGTTGTCCGACCCCGGCGTGGAGCTGAAGGCGAGGCTGCCCAGCACCATGTTGGTCGGGTCGGCAATGGGCGTGAACGTACCGCCCTGGTCGAAGCCGACCTGGGGCGCAGCCAGGTTCTTCGGCGGCGGCGGCGGGGTCGGATTGGCGGTGGAGAAATAGATCGGATCGTAGGTGATGGCCGTACCGCCGCCGTTGGTCGAGAACTTGGCGGTATTGTTCGGGGCGATCACCGCAGCAGCGCCGCCGTCGATCTCGGCGGTCGTGATCGTGCTCTCGGTGCCCTGGACGTACATGTTGTACGTCTTGCCGAGCGTGCCGCTGCCGATCGTGAGCTGGTACCAGCCGGTGGCGCCGGCCGACGGCATGAAGACGTTGCTGATCGCGAAGCCGCCCACCGCGGTATAGGGGTTGGTGGCGTCGAGCTTCCAGCCCAGCGTCGCGTCGGGAACGATCTGATAATAGTTGTTGTAGTTGGGGGAGGCGGACGACGACACGTCGAAGCGGATGAATCCCTTGCTGTCGGCATGGGAGTCGCCCGGCGCATACATGCCGAAGGTTATCGGCGCGCCCGCCTTGGGCGCAAAGGTGCCCGCCACCGACATGTCGAAAATGAAGGTGTTGGTGCTGTGCGTGGTGGTCGGGATCGGCAGGGCGCCGGAGATGTAGGGAATGCCGGTCTGCGGGGCGTAGCCAGTCGGCGTTTCGTTGAAGTCGAACAGCGTGACGTTGATCGACGACACGTTCGCCGTGCCGTTCCACAGGCTGATCTGCGGATTGGTGCCACCGGTCGAGAGCAGGTCGGAATAGGAATAACCGTAGGCGTTGCCAAACTTCGCGAAGGTCGCGGCCAGCGGATCGTAGAACATCTGCCGGTCGGGGCCGGGCGTGCCCGTCCCTGTGCCGAGCGTGTTGGTGTAGCCGTAGTTGCTGGTGCCGGCCGGGGCGTTGATGGCCGCGTAGCTGTAGGGCGCGTCCCAGTTCCAGGTCTGGTTGAAGCTGATCGTTTCCTTGATCGTGGGGTTGGCCGAGTTGGCCTTGCCGCCCCAGTAGCCGGCATCGAAGCCGGCGACGAAATACTTGGTGATATCGCCCCAGGCGTTGTTGGGCGTGAAGGTATTGAAGGTCTGGGTGGGCGTCGTGTCGCCCTTGTTCGCATAGATGTTGAGCGAGCCGGTCTGGGCGTAGATGTTCTGCTGCAGCTCGGTCGAGGTGATGCCGATCACGCCCGTCGTCGTGGTGACGCCGGTCATCGTCACGGGTGTCAGCCAGAACATGTCGCGCGGCTGGTCGTAGCTCACGCCGTAGTAGGAGAGGCTCGGTGGTGCGGCCGGCGTGGTCCCGCTGGCGGCGACACCGTTGAAGTAGGAGGCGAGGTAGACCTGGTCGGCGATGCCCTGGAACTTGGTGACATAGGTCGCCCAGTCGGCCGAGACGTTGGCCGGATTGTTGGGCACGTTGCTGCCGGCCAGCAGGGCCTCGCGCAGCTGATTCAGTGGCGATCCGCCGGTTCCCGGACCGGCGCTCGGGGCGAAGGTGTAGTGCTCGGTGCCGGCGGGCAGGTTGGCCTGGAGAGCCGCATAGATATCGGCGGCACTCGCATTGTAGCCGCGCGTCACGCCGCCGGCCGAGATTTGCAGGGTCGAACCGAACTGGACGATGCTGGTGATGTCGGCGACATCGGCGGGGGCGTTGGAGATCGTGGCCTCGACCACGTCGTAGCGATAGTTCCTGGCGATCGAGTCTTCGAAGTAGAGGCTGCCCGGCTGTACGATCGTGCTGGGGTCGAGCGGCGCGATGCCGGTGCCCTTGGTCTGCTGCACGACGAAATAGACGGTGCCGGACAGGAAGGTGCCGTCGCCTTGGGTCAGATCGAGCTGCGGGTTGACCGCGGCGACGCCGTCGGTGACCAGCGCAACCTGCGTAAGCTTGGTCGCCGGCGTGCCGTCGAAGGCGAAGGCCCAGGCGTAGACGCCGTTGCCAGATCCACCGGCCGTCAGGTTAGCCTTATAGGTGTCGCTCAGCGCGACGTTCATTACCGTGTTTGCCATGCTCGGTTCTCCGCCACCCATAGAGAATCGATCGTCCGTCCTGTCTTGTTGTTCGGCCGATTTATTCTTCACTCGATGTGACCATACCTGACGCGAAACGATTGCCAAACAACTTTGCCGGGTACCTTTGTCAACAAGGCCAATTTCGACCGCGGCCGAAACGACGGCCACGCGCCGCCCGATAGAACGCTTCCGTCAACCTTCGACGGGAGAACTCACATGACCAATCTTCACGCACTGAAAGACGGCCTGATCGTCACCGCCTTCTGGGAGGCGAAACCCGGCGAGACCGACGCCGTTGCCGCAATCGTCCGCCAGTTCCTGCCGCAGGCGCACAAGGAGCCGGGCGTTCACGCCTTCCAGATTCATCAATCGTTAACCGAGCCCGAGAAGTTCTTCTTCTATGAAGTCTTCAAGGACGAGGCGGCCTTCGCTGATCATCAGCAGACCGATCACTTCAAGACGCTGATCGTCGGCCAGGCCGTGCCGAAGCTCGCCAACCGCGTGCGCACGCAGCACCGCTTCGTGTGATCTGAGGACCGTGGGTGGACTGTAGAGTCCGGACTCCGCCAGACCGTTCGGTCATCGCTCCGTAGCTTCGGTGCTCAAGCAACGGAGCAGGACGATGACCGATCAGGACGTTCAAGAATTCGTAACGAAGTTCGCCGCCGCGTGGGCTGCGCGCGACGGCGAGGCGTTTCTGGCGCTGTGGCATCCCGACGGCGTGTTGCATTCGCCGCACTACGACCGCCCGGTGACCGGCAAGGAGTTCGGGCGGTTCACCGATTTCGTGGCTGAAATCGCGCCCGATCTCGTGTGGCAGCTCCTCGACTGGACGTGGCGCGGCGACGTGGTGATCGTCGAATGGCAGGTGACGCGCGTCCGCGGCGGCATCCGCTTCGACTCGCGCGGCGTCGACAAGTTCCGGCTGCACGACGGCAAGATCTTCGAGGAGCGCGTCTACACCGACACCGCGCCGATGCGTGCCGCGCGACAAGGCGAGCCGCTGGAACCGCTCGTTCGGGTCGCGATTTGAACCCTAACTGTCATCCTGAGCGCAGCAAAGGATCTCATGCCGGTTGCAAGCGGCGATGAGGTCCGTCGCTGACGCTCAGGACGACAATGAAGCAGCTCTAAGCCGCCGCCTGTGCCTTCCAGGGGCCAACGTCGAGGAAAGTGCTCTGGTAGGTCGCGCCTTCGCCCATGTCGGTGTAGCGGTCGGAGCAGAGCATGTTGATCGTGCCGGACACCGCCTCGGACGTCGGGCGCTGGCCGGGGACCAGCAATACGCCGGGCTGCACTTCGTCGACGACCTTCAGCATCAGGCCGACTTCGCCGCGTTCGTTGAACACGCGCACCTGGTCGCCATCCTTCAGGCCGCGCTTGGCGGCATCCTCGGGATGCAGGATGCAGAAGGGCTGGCCCTCGCGCTTGCGCAGGAAGCCGACGCCGGAGAAAGCCGTGTGCGCCTGGAAGTAGCCCGGCGCCGTCAGCAGGCGCAGCGGCCACTTCTTGGCGTCTGCTTCCTCGATCGGGTCGGGTTGCCAGTCGGGGACCGGCGACAGGCCCTGCTTGGCGAGCTGCTCGGAGTAGAACTCCAGCTTGCCCGACGGGGTCTTGAAGGGCTGGCCTTGCCAGTCGTGTGCAATGTGGTGCGGCTCGCCGGCAAAGAGCTTTTGCGGATCGGCCTTGGCGGCGGGGCCGGTCGCACCCTTGAACAGCTCTTCGGCTGCCTCGCGCGGGGTGAGGGTGAAGACCTTGTCCTTCACGCCCATGCGCTGCGCCAGCGCCTGCGCGACATGGAAGTTGGAGCGCGATTCGCCGGCCGGTTCCACGGCCTTCTGGCCCCACTGCATCCAGTAGGCGCCGTAGGCGCGATAGAGATCGTCGGTCTCGAGGTAGCTCGCGGCCGGCAGCACGATGTCGGCGTAGCGCGCCGTGTCGGTCATGAACGGGTCGTGCACGACGGTGAACAGGTCCTCGCGGCTCAGGCCCTTCTGCACCTTGTGCACTTCCGGGCAGGTCACGGCCGGGTTGTTGGCCGAGACGTAGAGCGCGCGCAGCGGCGGGTCCTTCATGTTGAGGAGTTCTTCGCCGAGACGCAGGTGGTTCACCATGCGAGCCGTCGCCGGGCCCGAGGGCTTACGGATGGCGGCGTAATTGAGGTCGCACGACGCGGCCGTCAGCAGCAGCGAGCCGCCGCCCTTCACCGCATAGTGGCCGGTGACGCCCGGCAGCAGCACCACGGTGCGTAGCGCCTGGCCGCCATTGACGAGGCGGGTCATGCCTTCGCCGAGACGGATGAGGGCGGCCTTGGCGTTGCCGTACATCGCC
>CALROF020000253.1:0-9042 GCA_943369775.1 Reyranella massiliensis 521 | reverse complement strand
GGGATTGCGTTGACCTTCCCGGAGATCATCGACGACTGGGTGGGTGGCCTGGTCGTTGCGCGCGTGATCGGCCTCATCGTCCTCGCAGGCGTCATCGCCTACGAGTATGCCGGCTCACGCCGGGGCGGCGAGGCTATTCGAAGGTAACGCGGGCTTCGCGGCCCAGCATCAGCGGCATGCCCGACGGATTGTCGGGCTTGATCTCGACTTCGACGAGGCGGGTGTTCTGCTCACCGAGATCCGCCTCGGAGCGCTTGCTCCGCTTGATCGTGAGCGGCGTGCGCACGATCGTACCGATATGTGCGGTCCGGCTGCCCTGGAAGGTGAACTCGACCTTGCCACCCAGCTTCAGGCTGCGCAGGTGGATTTCGTCGACGTCGGCGAAGATGCGGATCTGATTGAGATCGACGATCTTGGCGATGCCCTTGTAGGGGAAGATGCGCTCGCCGGCGCGGGTGTAGATTTCGACCACGGTGCCGTCGAGCGGCGACCGCACCAGCGAGGATTCGCGCTCGAGCTTTGCCGAGTCGAGCCGGGCCTTGATGATGGCGATCTCGGATTCGATCTGCGCCAGGTCGGCTGCCAGCACGTCCTTCAAGTACTTGAGCTTGGCCTGCTCGCGTTCGAGGCCCTGCTGGGCGATCGTCGACTGAAGCTGCTTCTGATCGGGCGGCGCGCTCGAACGCGAGAGTTCGAGGTCCTTCAGGCGGCTCTCTTCCGAGGCGGCCTTCACCGATACTTCCTGTTGGGCAATTTCCGAGGTGCGGTAGCCCGAGACCATGGTCTCGCGCTGCTGCTGGGCCTTGGTGAGTTCGGCTTCCCGGCGGCGCACGTCGATGTCGGCCGTGGGGTAGTTGTTGAGCACGGCCACGATCTGGTCGCGTTTGACGTCTTGGCCTTCGGCGATCCTCAACTCGAGTACGATGTCGCCACCCAGCGGATCGCCGGCAATCACCGCCGTTCCGGCAGGCGCTTCGGTATAGCCGCGCGAAATCAGCGGGCCGCTCACCTCGCCTTTATTCTGGGCGTTACCGATCTGGCTTTCGGACAGCCCTGTCAGAACGACAGCGCCAATCGCGGCGGCGAGAACCGCCACCACCCCGATCCATGCGAATTTATTGGCCTGTGCCATCCCGGATTTGCTTTCCACACCCTTAGAAAGCCCGCTTCCCTCGATTAGGGCAAGGGTGCGCTGGTGCTGCCGGACAGGATTGAACTGTCGACCTCTCCCTTACCAAGGGAGTGCTCTACCACTGAGCTACGGCAGCGTGCGGGGCGGGGTATGCCACAGCGCCGGAGGCCGTTCAACCGCTGCCGCCGGCCGAAACGGACGTCGCGCGGCGGCTTGCCGCGCCGACCGGGCTCTGCCTACCATTTTGTCAACGAACACAGGAGGAAATCTCTTATGGAATGGCGTCCGATCTCCGCGGATTCGCACATCACAGAACCGCCCAATTGCTACATCGACCATATTGATGCTGCCTGGCGGGAGAGGGCGCCACGTATCGTCCACAAGGAAGGCATGGGCGATATTTACATCGTCGACGGCATGAAGACGCCGGTGCCCATGGGCTTGGTCGCGGCCGCGGGCGTGGCGCCCAAGGACATCCGGATCGGCGGTGCGAAATTCGACGACCTCCATCGCAGCGGATGGGACCCGAGTTCGCGCATTGCCGACCAGGACCGCGACGGCGTTGCTGCCGAAATCATCTATCCCACGGTCGGCATGCTGATCTGCAACCATCCCGACTTCGACTACAAGAAGGCTTGCTTCGACGCCTACAATCGTTGGCTCCAGACCTACTGCGCACATGCGCCCGACCGGCTGGTGGGGCTCGGCCAGACGGCGATGCGGACGATCAAGGAAGGCATCGCCGATCTCGAACGGATCAAGGCGATGGGCTTTCGGGGCGTCATGATGCCGGGAAATCCCGGTGAGCATGATTACGACCACGAGGCCTACGACGAATTCTGGGAAGCCGCGGTCGCGCTCGAGATGCCGCTCTCCTTTCACATCCTGACGTCGAGCAGCGACAACTCGCTGGTGAAGCCGCGCGGACCCAAGATCAACGGCTTCCTGTCGATCATCCGCGGCTGCCAGGACATCATGGGCATGCTGGTCTACAGCGGCGTCTTCGAGCGGCATCCCAAGCTGCGCGTGGTCTGTGTCGAGGCCGATGCGGGCTGGGCGCCGCACTTCATGTATCGCATGGACCATGCCTACAAGCGGCACCGCTACTGGATGAAGGGCAAGGAATTGGCGCGACTGCCGTCGGAATATTTCCGCGACCACATCGCGCTTACCTTTCAGGACGATTGGACGGCATTTCAGTTTGCCGACCACATGGCACCCAACCAGCTCATGTGGGCGAACGACTTCCCCCACAGCGATTCGACGTGGCCGTGGAGTCAGGACGTCATTGCCGAGCAGACCGCTCATCTGACGCCGGAGCTGAAGAAACGGATTCTGCGGGACAACGTCGCCGAACTCTACAAGCTCGCGGCCTGACGTCCCGGTATGAAGTGGCATTGAGTTCGCAGAGTGTGAAATTTCACACGATGCGAACAAGCAGCTGCTGTACGCGTGATAGTTGCAGGTACCATGCGCGACGCCCATGATCCTCTTGGCTATCGTAGCCAAGGGGAGAAGGACGATGCTGAAAGAACTGATGGCGGTCGCCGCGGCCGCCTTTCTGCTGAGTGCCTGTGACGAACCCCAGACTGCCACGACGGCGCCGCCTGCCGCTCCTGTCGTTGCACCCCCATCGTACATGGTGTTCTTCGATTGGGATCGTTCAAACCTGTCGGCGCAGGCGTTGAGCACGCTCCAGCAAGCTGCATCGACTTTCAAGACGAAGTCGAGCGCCCGCATCACGGCGACGGGCCATACCGATACATCGGGCTCCGAACAGTACAACATGGCGCTGTCGCTGCGCCGTGCCAACGCGGTGAAGGCCGCGCTGGTGAGGGAAGGCGTACCGGACGCGGCAATCTCCGTGATTGGCCGTGGTGAGCAAGGCTTGCTGGTACAGACTGGCGACAACGTTCGCGAGCCGCAGAACCGTCGTGTCGAAATCGTCATCGATGGTCCGGCGATGGCGGCGAGGCCCATGGACGATGCCGCCTATTGCAAAGCGCTGGCGGCCAAATGGCGTGACTACGACCGGACGGATGCGTCAGGCCCCGGGCCGCAGGCGATCGCCAAGTGCGATGCTGGCGACTACGCGGCAGGTATTCCGACGCTGGTCAAGCTGCTGACGGACGCCAGGGTTCCGCTGCCGCCGCGCGCCTGAACTCGACACGCATGCGATGAAAAAGGCGGCCCTGGTGGCCGCCTTTTTTGATGGGCACTACTCTGCCTTGGAAGGCCGTGCGGGAAGCCGCGCCCAGTGCTGGGGCTGCAGTTCGTGATACTCGATCCAGGGGCCGGTGTCGGCAAAGCCGGGATCGAGCTGGCCAACGTCGCTCACCCAGTAGCCGAGCGAGCGCCGGTTTTCGTCGAAGCGCCAGGTGCCGACCACGATCTCATCGGCGACATGTCCGGCGAGGCCGGGGCAGAAGAGCAGCAAGGGGCCTTCGTCCTTCGGCGCACTGGCAATTGGCTGCCAGGTAGCGGCCAGGGCTTGCCGCAAGCGCTCGATTTCGGCCGCAGCCTGCCATCTCGCATCGCTTTCGTGTTCGTGGCATTGCGCCCGCAGTTCTTCGACGATGTCCTTCATCTTCGCCTGATATCCCCGTTCATCACGAAGTCGGCCGACTGTAGAGCCGCCCAAGCAGATCGGCCAGCGTCGCCGCTTCCGCCGAAGAGAGATGCCGGCCGACCGCATCCTCGATGGCGGCGGCATACACGGGCCACATCCGTTTCCTAATCGCCCTGCCTTCCCGGGTGATCGTCAGGACCTGACCGCGGCCATCCTCGGCGCTCGCCGCGCGGGCGACATAGCCCGCTGCTGCCAGGCGATCGATCAGGCGCGAAAGATTGTACTGGGCGAAGAGCATCTCGCGCTGCAGCTCGAAGGGGCGCAACCCGGTCGTCCCGGCACGCTCCAGTTCGAGCAGGGCGTCGTACCAGGCAAGCGGGGGCAGCCCCGCCTCCTTGAGGCGCGCCTCGACGGTGGTTTGCGCGGCGCGATGGGCGCGCTCCAGGCGGGCCCAGGCGCGAACGACCGGCTCGGACGGGGAGGGGGTAGGGGCAGGCATGGGCACAGACTATAGATATATGCACGTGCATCAATATTGACGGGCGACGATGCGAAATCTATTTAGATGCAAATACATCTTTCTGGAGATTGCCATGCTGACCCTGGTTTCCTTCGATCTCTGTCCCTATGTGCAGCGCGCGGCGATCGCGCTTGCCGAGAAGGGCGTGCCGTTCGAGCGGCGCGATGTCGATCTTGCGAACAAGCCCGACTGGTTCGAGGCGATCTCGCCGCTGGGCAAGGTGCCGCTCCTGCAGGTGGACGACGAGGTGCTGTTCGAAAGCGCCGTCATCGTCGAGTACCTGGAAGACACTCAGGCGCCGCCGCTGCATCCCGCCGAGCCGCTGGCCCGCGCCCGCCATCGCGCCTGGATGGAAGTCGGCTCGTCGATCCTGGCTGATATCTGGACCGTAGAGACGACGCCGGATCGTGCGGCCTTCGACGCCAAGGTGGCCTCGCTCCGGAACAAGTTTCAACGGCTCGAGTCTGAACTCGATGAAGGGCCATACTTCGGTGGCGCGCGCTTCAGCCTCGTCGATGCCGTGTTCGCACCGGTCTTTCGCTACTTCGACGTGTTCGATCGCTTCGTCAATCTCGGCACTTTCACCGATCTTCCCAAGGTGCAGGCCTGGCGGCAGGCTTTGGCGATGCGGCCGTCGGTAAAGGGCGCCGTCGTCGTGGACTACGAAGCGCGACTGGAGGCCTTTCTCCGCCGACAGAAGTCGTGGCTCGCCGGTCGGATGGGATGAAGTTTGTGCATTTTCCCGCTTGGGGCGGCTTGTGCCCAAGGCCGCAGGGTGCCAGCATCTTCCTGATCACAGCATATCGTTGATGACCAAGGAGACGCCTATGGAGGTGGATGGCCTTGTCACGGCGTTGGAACGGATCGAACACGCCGCCCGCGACTTCATGCATCCGGCTGGTAAGCCCGATGCGCCGACGGCACTTCTGCATGTCCTGACGGAATGTAGTCGTACCCTCGGCCATCCCTATGGCATCGATCCCGGCCTGGACGACGTGCGTAGCGAAGCGTCGCGTCACTGTGCGGCCGTGCAGGAGAACCTTGCGGCCGTGCTGGAGGAGGTCCGCCAGCTTCATCTCACGGTAAGCGAGCTGCTGCCGTCGCTGGTCCGGATCGCCGATCGCGAGTGAGCCGTCAGGCTTCTACGATGACGCCAACCACGGCGGCGTAGTGGACTGCCGCGGCGGCGAGCACGAAGCCGTGCCAGATCGCATTCTGGTAGGGCAGGCGATGCCAGAGGTGGAACACGACCCCTGACGAATAGAGGATGCCGCCGGCCGCCAGCAGGCTGAGAGTGACGGGATCGAAGGCGGCCATGAACGGCCCCGCCGCCACGACGCCAATCCAGCCCAGGGCAAGGTAGAGACCGATCGAAAAGGCTTCGATGCGCTGCGGCTTCAAAAGCTTGATCGCAATGCCGATCGCGGCCACGGCCCAGATCACGGCCGTCAGCGCGATCGACCAGGCGCCTTTGAGGCCAAGCAGGGTGAAGGGCGTGTAGGTGCCGGCAATCATGGCGAAGATCGCGGCATGGTCGAAACGGCGAAGCCAGTCGCGCCAGCGGCTGGTGCGAAACATGTTGTAGGCCGCCGAGCAGCCCAGCATCGCGAGCAGGCCCGCGGCGTAGATCAGAATGGGCGGCAGATCATCCAGCCGACGCATTGCGGCGGCGATGACGACGATGGCTATGGCGCCGGTGACGCCGAGCACGATGCCAAGCAGGTGGATGGCCCGGTCAGCCGCGAGTTCGCGTTCTGCGAACTCGCGAAGGCCTTTGGCCACGAAGATCCTCAGCCCTGGTCGAGGAACGAGCGCAGCATCCGCGAACGGCTGGGATGCTTCAGCTTGCGCAGCGCCTTGGCTTCGATCTGGCGGATACGTTCGCGGGTCACCGAGAACTGCTGGCCCACTTCCTCCAGCGTGTGGTCGGTGTTCATGCCGATACCGAAGCGCATGCGCAGCACGCGCTCCTCGCGCGGCGTCAGCGTCGCCAGCACCCGCGTCGTGCTTTCGCGCAGGTTGCCCTGGATCGCCGCTTCGAGCGGGATCACGGCGTTCTTGTCCTCGATGAAGTCGCCGAGATGGGAATCCTCCTCATCGCCGATCGGCGTCTCAAGGCTGATCGGCTCCTTGGCGATCTTCAGGACCTTGCGGACCTTCTCCAGCGGCATGCCGAGCTTCTCGGCCAACTCCTCGGGCTGCGGCTCGCGACCGATCTCGTGCAGCATCTGACGGCTGGTGCGGACCAGCTTGTTGATGGTCTCGATCATGTGCACCGGGATACGGATGGTGCGCGCCTGGTCGGCGATCGAGCGCGTGATGGCCTGACGGATCCACCACGTGGCATAGGTCGAGAACTTGTAGCCGCGGCGGTACTCGAACTTGTCGACCGCCTTCATCAGGCCGATGTTGCCCTCTTGGATGAGATCCAGGAACTGCAGGCCGCGGTTGGTGTACTTCTTGGCGATCGAGATCACGAGGCGCAGGTTGGCCTCGATCATCTCCTTCTTCGCCCGCATCATCTCGCGCTCGCCGTCCTGTACGGTCTTGCACATGCGGCGGAATTCGAAGATCGGCGCACCGGCGTGATCCGAGATCTCCTTGATCTCGGCCCGGATCTTCTCGATCTCGGGACCGCGCTTCTTGGCAAAGTCCTTCCAGCCCCGGCCCGACAGCTTGCCGACCTTCTCAAGCCAGTTGGGATCGATCTCGTGAGTGAGATAGTTGTCGAGGAAATCCTGACGCGGGATGCGGAAGGTCTCGGCCTGACGCAGCAGCTTGCCTTCGAGCAGCATCAGCTTGCGGTTGAGGTCGTAGAGCGAGAGCTTGAGCTGTTCGATGCGGTTGGCGTTGATATGCACCGTGCGCACCAGCTCGACGATCTTCTTGCGGTGCTTTTCGTAGCTCCGCTCGAATTCGGTGCTGGGCTTCTGGCCGCGGGCGAGGGTCGACAGGCGCCGGTTCTGCACCTTCGACATTTCCATGTAGACTTTATAGATCTTGGTGAGGGTGCGCAGGACCTCAGGCTTGAGCTTCTCCTCGAGCGCCGAGAGCGACAGCGCGTTCTCGTCGTCTTCCTCACCGCCTTCGGCCGGAGCAGCAGCCTCGCCGCCTTCGCCGTTCGCCGCCGGTGGCGGCGCAGCCGGGCGCACGAGCTTCGGCATCGCCGGACGCGGCATCGGCGCAGCCATGGGAACGCCCGGTACCCCCGGCGCACCTGCTGCCGGCGGCATGATACCCTTGCCCTCGCCGGGGGCGCCGCCGCCCTGCGTCGCCTCGAGGTCGATCACGTCACGCAGCAGGATGCGGCCTTCGTTGATCGCGTCGCGCCAGTGCAGCAGCGCCGTGATCGTCATCGGGCTTTCGCAGATGCCGCCGATCATCTTGTCCTGGCCGGCCTCGATGCGCTTGGCGATCTCGATTTCGCCTTCGCGGCTCAGCAGCTCGACGCTGCCCATCTCGCGCAGGTACATGCGGACCGGATCGTCGGTACGGCCGAGCTCCTCGTCCTCGCCAGTCGCCTCGGCCGCGACCACGGCGGTCTTCGCCGGTTCGGTCTGCGTGGCGCTCGTGGTGTCTTCCTGCTCCTCGGCTTCGACGACGTTAACGCCAGCTTCGGACAGCATGGCCATCGTGTCCTCGATCTGCTCGGAGGACACTTCGTCGGGTGGCAGGGCGGCGTTCAGCTCGTCGTAGGTGACGTAGCCTCGCTCCTTGCCCTTCTGAACCAGCTTCTTGAGTTCGGCTCCAAGCGTGTCGAGCAGGGGAGCATCGGGGCCCTCTTCGCGGGCATCGGTGACTTCGGGCTGGGCTACGGTTGCGGTTTTGGTCGCCATTACTAATCCTTGGATGCGACAAACAGATAGAACGGCCGATCCGGCCGTGAATTTGGCTGCAAGAAGGGGAGGCGGGAAGGGCGGGCCCCGCAAAACTACCCTTCTACTATATGGGGCTTAAGCGCAAGCAGCGATAGGGGGAAGCCCCTTATTCCACCGCAAGCCAGCTATCCTCGGCCTAGCCTGGCCCATGATCTGCGCTTTCCCGTCGCATGCGGTCCAGGATGGCCTGCAACCGCCGCAAATTCTCCTCACTCAGGTCCTCCGCCAGGGCTTCCTCCGCCCGCTTCAGCTCCTCCGGATCGGCCGTGAGCTGGGTCAGATGGCGAGCGGCCCGCCGCCACTGGCCGACCCATCCGTCGGCGTCGGCCGGATCGTCCCGGAAGACCTCACGGGCCTTGGCACGAGCCGCCTCGGCGACGGAGCCTAATCCTGAGCGCTTCAAATGATCCTCGATCAGCCGCGCTTCAAGGGGAATATCACCGGCCGCTGCATCATCTGCAGCCGGGTCGATTCCCAAGGGGACCAGCGACAGGGCATCGAGCAGGCCACTGCGCAACCGGCCGAGTTCGGGGTTAACGACGGGAAGGTGCGCCAGTTCCTCGGCCAGGATGTGCAGCAGCGCCGGCCGTTCGATCAGGGCGCCGAGGATGGCCCGCTCCTGGCGCGAGCCATCGAGGTCGACGCCGGAGCGCCGGGCGGCGGAGCCGGCGGCGAAAGGCGGTGGGGGCGGGTCGCCCGGACGGCGGAAGGGCTTGCGGAGGCCAGGCTGCCAGGCGGCGGAATCGGGACGGCGCAGACGGTTCAGCCGGCTGCGCATCTCGTTGCGATAGAAGTCTCGCACGACCGGGTCGGCGATTTCGGCGACCTGCTGTTCGACCGTGCGCTGCAGGCTAGCGCGCCGCTCCGGCGTGTCGATGGGCTTGTTCTCCGTCGCCATGTCCCAGACGACGTCCGACAGCGGCCGCGCCAGATCGAGCACGCG
>CALROF020000252.1:0-9097 GCA_943369775.1 Reyranella massiliensis 521 | reverse complement strand
TCGCTTACGAGGTCGACATCGTTGACTACGACG
This sequence comes from Reyranella massiliensis 521, assembly GCA_943369775.1. Lineage (GTDB taxonomy): Bacteria > Pseudomonadota > Alphaproteobacteria > Reyranellales > Reyranellaceae > Reyranella > Reyranella massiliensis_C. The sequence continues at coordinate 9,064 of CALROF020000252.1, read as the reverse complement.
CGGTCGCGCGGGCCGTCGATGCGTTTGAGCAGGCCGCTGGACCAATCGGCGGTCTGGTCAACAACGCGGGTTGGGACAAGGCCGTGCGCTTCATGGACAGCGATCGGGATCTCTGGCGAAAAGTGATCGACATCAATCTCTGGGGCCCGCTCAACGTCACGCATGTCGTGCTGAAGAAGATGGTCAAGCACGGCAAAGGCCATGTCGTCAGTATTGCCTCCGACGCGGGCCGGGTCGGTTCCTCCGGCGAAGCTGTCTACTCGGCCTGCAAGGGCGGGATTGCAGCATTCGGCAAGACATTGGCGCGGGAAGTGGCACGTCAGGGGATCGTGATGAACACAGTCTGTCCTGGGCCGACCGACACGCCCCTGTTCGCGACCGTCAGCGAATCTGCGGCGGGGCTCGCCGAGGCTCTCAAGAAGGCGATTCCGCTCCGTCGCTTGGGGCAGCCGGATGACTACCCCGGCATCGTCTGTTTTCTGCTCAGCGACGACGCCAGCTTCATTACCGGCCAGACCGTCAGCGTCTCCGGTGGCCTCACGATGCATGGGTAACTCGATGGACTATCAGGACATCCTCTACGCCCAGGCCGACCACGTCGCCACGATCACGATCAACCGGCCAAAGGTCTACAATGCGTTCCGTCCGCGCACCGTGGTGGAACTCCTCGACGCCTTTCTCAAGGCGGGATGGGATGGCGATGTCGGCGCCATCGTCCTGACGGGAGCCGGCGACAAGGCGTTCTGCACCGGTGGCGATCAGTCCGATCACAGCGGCCAGTACGGCGACGGATCGACGCGCGGCTCGGTCGGAATGCCGGTCGAGGAACTGCACAGCGTCATCCGCGACGTCCCCAAGCCGGTGATCGCCAAGGTGCGTGGCTACGCCATCGGCGGCGGCAACGTCCTGGCAACGATCTGTGACCTTACCATCGCCGGTGAAAGCGCCATCTTCGGTCAAGTCGGACCAAAGATGGGCTCGGTCGATCCCGGGTTCGGCACCGCCTATCTGGCGCGCGTGGTCGGCGAGAAGAAGGCGCGCGAGATCTGGTACATGTGCCGGCGCTACACGGCCCGCCAGGCGATGGATATGGGGCTGGTCAACGCCGTGGTGCCTGACGACAAACTCGATGCCGAAGTCGAGACTTGGTGCGCCGAACTGGTGCAGCGCAGCCCTACAGCTATCGCCATTGCCAAGAAGTCGTTCAACGCCGACAGCGAAAACATTCGCGGCATCGGTGGTCTGGGTATGCAGGCGCTGCGCCTCTACTACGCGAGTGCCGAATCCCAGGAAGGGGTCAAAGCGCTCAACGAGAAGCGCCTACCGCGGTTCCGGGACTTCGTGAAGTAGGAGCCGGCGGTTGGACTTTTCCCTGACGCCCGAGCAGCAGCAGATCGGTGAGACCGCTCGGCGCTTCGCCGCCGAGAAACTAGCGCCGGGATACATTTCGCGCGAACAGGAACGCCGCATCGCGCCATCGCTGGTGCGGGAGATGGGTGCAGTCGGCTTGATCGGGGTCGATCTGCCGGAGGCGTTCGGCGGGCTCGGCGCGGACGGCGTCACGGCCGGGCTGGTGGTCGAAGGCATTGCCGGCGCCGATCTGGGCGTCGCCTATGTGCAGCTTCTCGGGTCCCTGATGGGTTCGATCCTGGCGCGCCATGGACCGTCGGAGATCGCGAGTGACGTCGTGCCGAGGATTTGCCGCGGCGAGACGCTGGTGGCGCTGGGACTGACCGAGCCGCGCGGCGGCTCCGACGCCGCGAATCTGCAGCTCAAGGCGCGCCGCGACAACGAAGGCTACGTGCTCGACGGCGAAAAGACTTCGATTTCGATGATCGAACAGGCGGAATCCATCGTCATCTTCGCCCGTACCGGCGAGGCCGACGCGGGGGCTCGCGGCGTGACGGCCTTCCACGTGCCACTCGACCTTCCCGGCATCAGCCGTTCCAGCTTCAACGACGTGGGTTCCAAGATCGTCGGCCGCGGCTCCGTCTTCTTCCAGGACGTGAAGGTGCCGGACGAATGGCGCATCGGCGGCGAAGGCGAGGGCTTTCGCACGGTCATGCAAGGGTTCGACTACAGCCGCGCGCTGATCGGACTGCAGGTGCTGGCGCCGGCCCGCGCGTCGCTCGAGGAAACCTGGCAGTATGTCACTGAACGTCAGGCCTTCGGTCATCCGCTGGCGCGCTACCAAGGCGTGACGGAGCCGCTGGCCGAGGCGGAAACGCTGCTCACAGCCGCGCGACTCCTGTGCTATCGGACGCTGTGGCTGCGCGACCAGGGCATGCCTCACACGTCGGAGGCGGCCATGTGCAAATGGTGGGCGCCGAAGACTGCCTTTCAGACTATTCATCGGTGCCTTCTGACGCACGGTCATTCCGGCTACACGATGGACCTGCCGCACCAACAGCGCCTCCGCGACGTGATGGGCCTGCAAATCGGTGATGGCACGGAACAGATCCAGAAGATGATCATCGCGCGCGAGAAGATCGGGCGCGTCGCGGTGCCGTACTAGCTGGAGGGTGCCGATGACCATTGTCCCACCTGTCCTCGTAGAGCTGCAAGCTCAGGTCGGTGTGATCACATTGAACCGGCCCGAGAAGTTCAATTGCATTTCACGCGGTCTAGCGGACGGCCTGTGTGCCGCCGTGCGGTCCTTGGAGGTGAACCCGGCATGCCGGGTCGTGCTGCTGAAGGCCAATGGCAAGCATTTCTGCACCGGCGCCGATCTCGACGAGGTTCTCGAGGCGCGCACGTCGCGGGCCTCGCTCGAGAGCTTCCTGTCGGCAGGACACGAAGCCCTCATGGCCCTTGAACGCTCGCGCCTGCCGGTCGTCGCCGCCGTGCATGGGCTGTGCCTTGCCGGCGGCCTCGAACTCTCGATGGCATGCGATGTCGTGTTCGCCGCCAGTTCGGCACGCTTTGGTGACCAACATTCGCGGTACGGGCTCATTCCCGGATGGGGCGGCACGCAGCGCCTGCCGCGCCTTGTCGGCCTGCGTCGGGCACTTCATCTAATGTACAGCGCGGAGTGGCTGGATGCGGTCGCGGCGCGCGAATGGGGGCTTGTGAATCTCGTGGTCGACGACGACGCAGCCCTCGCTGACCGCGCCATGGCGTATGCGCAGGCGCTGGCGACCCGCAATCCCGAATCCGTAGCGGCAATGAAGTCGCTCGCCCGTTCCGGCCTTGACGAGGCGTTGTCGGACGGGCTGGCGCATGAGGCCAGCTGTGTTGTCGACGTGCTTCGCTCAGAGAACGTCTCCGAAGGATTGACGGCTTTCCATGCCCGTCGAGAACCAAGATTTATATAGCCATGCGCTATTTGGCGGATAGGAGGATCGACCATGGAACAAGCAGAGCAAGTCAAGCTTGGTCGTATACTGCTCGAATACATCGACAAAGATGAAAGGGCGCGTAGCGAGGCGCCCTTCGCCAATCCGGTTCGTGACTACATTTGTCGGGATCAAGCGGACCGCGAACGCGAATTGCTGTTCCGCGACCATCCGCTCATCCTTGGCATGACGGGCGACCTGCCGAATCCCGGCGATTTCTTCACCAACGACTTTGCCGGCCGCCCTATTCTTGTGGTCCGCGGAAAGGACGGCAAAGTAAACGCGTTTCTCAACGTGTGCCGCCATCGCGGCGCCAAGCTGGCGACAGCGGATCTTGCCCAAGGCTGCGCGCGAACCGGAGGATCCTTCACCTGTCCTTATCATGGATGGGCCTATGGCCTCGACGGGCGGCTCCTCGGCATTCTGGATGCCGACGCGTTCGGCGAAGTCGACCGGCCGGCGCGCCGTCTTCGACGATTGGCGGCCGTCGAACGCAACGGCTTCATCTGGGTGCGACCAGGTGGCGAGGAGCCTTTCGATCCCGACACGCTGCTGGGCGCTCTCGCGCCGGAGATGGCGGCCTATGGGTTCGAGCGCTACAGCCACTACCAGACGCGTACGCTGCGGCGAGCGATGAACTGGAAGCTCGTGATCGGCACATTCCTGGAGGGTTACCATATCAAGATCCTTCATCGGAATTCGATCGCCTCGATGATTCTGGGTGCGCACACGTCCTTCGATCCCTATGGCCGGCACGTTCGAATGGCGGTGCCACGCACCGGCTTCCGGACACTGCGCGAAGCGCCGGAGGGCGAGTGGGACGTGCTGAAGCACACGGCCGTCGTCTACGCGCTGTTCCCGAATACCGTGCTGGTTTGGCAGGGTGACCATATGGAGACGTGGCGCGTTTTCCCGGGGGCAACTCCGGACGAGAGCGTAATGCATGCGTCCCTTTACATCCCCGAGCCGGCCCTAACCGACAAGGCGACGCGCCATTGGGATCGCAACATGAAGATCCTGCTCGATACGGTGGAACATGAGGATTTCCCGCTTGGGGAGGACATGCAGCGTGGCTTCCATTCCGGCGCGCAAGACCACCTGCTGTTCGGCCGCAACGAGCCTGCGCTGGCGCATTTCCATCGCTCGGTCCACGAGGCGCTCTGCCTCCAGGAAGCATGAGTCCTGATCAACTGAATCACATGAGGAGACGACCATGAAGCAGCTGCCGATTTCCGCAGATTCGCATATCACTGAGCCTCCGGATTGCTATCGCGAGCATATAGAGGCAGCCTATCGCGACCGCGCGCCCCACATAGTCCGCGATCCCAAGTACGGCGACGTTTACGTCGTTGAAGGCATGAAGCAGACCGTCCCGATGGGCTTGGTGGCGGCAGCAGGCGTCGAGCCCAGTAGTATCCGTGTCGGAGGGGCGCTTTTCGAGGACCTCCATCGCGGCGGTTGGGATCCGGCCGCCCGCCTCGCCGATCAGGACCGGGATGGCATCGGCGCGGAGATCATTTATCCGACCGTCGGCATGGTTCTCTGCAACCATCCTGATCAGGATTACAAGAAGGCTTGCTTTGATGCGTACAATCGCTGGCTCCAGCAGTACACGATGCATGCCCCCGACCGGCTGATCGGCATTGGTCAAACGGGAATCCGCACCATCAAGGAAGGTGTTGCCGATCTCGAGCGCATCAAGGCCATGGGATTCAAGGGCGTCATGATGCCGGGCAATCCCGGCGAATTGGACTACGACAACCCGGCCTACGATGCCCTTTGGGAAGCCGCCGTCGCCCTCGACATGCCCTTGTCGTTCCACATCCTCACGTCGAGCAGCGACAGCATAAATCAGCACCGCGGCCCGCGGATCAACGGGTTCCTGTCGATCATTCGTGGCTGTCAGGACATCATGGGTATGCTGATATTCAGCGGCGTGTTCGCTCGCCACCCGAAACTAAAAGTGGTGTGCGTCGAAGCCGACGCCGGCTGGGCGCCGCATTTCATGTACCGCATGGATCACGCCTACAAGCGCCACCGCTACTGGATGAAGGGACAGGAGCTGCCGCGCCTGCCGTCGGAGTATTTCCGCGACAACATCAGCCTGACCTTCCAGGACGATTACATCGCCTTCAAGCTTGTCGACATGCTGGCGCCGCATCAGCTGATGTGGGCCAACGACTTCCCGCACAGCGACTCGACCTGGCCCTGGAGCCAGGACGTGATCGCCGAACAGGCCGCCCATCTCGACGCGGGACAGCGTCAGCGGATCCTACACGACAACGTCGCGACGCTTTACCGCTTGGCGGCCTAGCCGCCCTTGGCATCATGTCCTGAGATTCGGCATCAACTGCCGGCAAGCCGCCTTCGAGCCGTGAGGGATCATCATGAAGTTCAGCCTCTTCGTCTATTGCACGATTGGCCGGCGGGCTGAACTCGAAGGCGGGATGGCCGGCCGCAAACCGGAGCTTTACCAGCGCATGCTCGACGAGATCGCCGAGTACGCCCGGTTCGCCGACGATGCCGGGTATTTCGGCTTTGGCCATCCAGAACACCATCTGCAGATCGAGGGCTTCGAGATCTCGAACGACCCGCGGCTGATGGGAATGTGGATCGGCAAGCACACGAAGAGGCTGCGGGTCATCACCTGCGGCTTCGTATCGACCACACACAATCCGCTGCGCGTCGCCGAGGACATCGCTACCATGGATCACATGCTGGGCGGCCGCTTCGGCGTCGGCCTGGTGCGTGGCTATCAGGCTCGCTGGGTCGAAAATTTCAAGGTGCGGGACGATCTCCACGCCGTCGGTCCATGGAACAAGGATTCGCCGGCTGACGAAGCCAACCGGGAATATTTCAGCGAGTTCGTCGACGTCGTCGTCAAGGCTTTGACGCACGATACCTTCAGCCATCGCGGCCGGTACTGGAACTTCCCGCCCGTCGGCATGGTCAACCCGCATCCGCACGGCGTCTACACGACGTACGGGCAGGGCGTCGCCCTGGACATGCGCATCAACGAAGTCGGCATCGCGCCGCGTCCGCTGCAGACACCGCACCCGCCGCTCTATGGCGGCTTCGCCGCCTCGATGCGCACGGCGTTGTTCTGGGCGAAGTACGGCGGCAAGCCGATCGTCTTGACTGACAAACTCGATTTCTACGGCCAACTCAATCGCGCCTATCACGAAGAAGCCGCGAAGCACGTCCAGGCCGTCAAACCCGGCCACGCGACGGCCTGGGGCGGCATCTTCATCTGCGCGCCGACCGATGCCGAAGCGCAAGAGCAGCTGAAGGACATGCGGTGGTTTTGGCGCCAATGGGCCACCCCGTTCGGCCAAGGCCTGCCCGAGCTCTTGGTCGGGTCGCCCGATACCATCTCGCGGCGGCTGGAAGCAGTTCAGAAGGCCGTACCCGGCCAGGACGAGATCGTGCTGTTGATACCGCAAGGCCTGCACGACCGCGGCCAGATCCTGCGATCGCTGGAGCTGATGGCGACGAAGGTCATGCCGCGCTTCCAGGCCCCCACTTGATCATGCTGGCGAAACGTCGGCACTCATGACCGATTCAGTATCCGCCGGCGAACGCCGGTTCGGCTTCAGCGACGCCGAGCTCCTCGCGCATTCCACCGTGTTCGGGCCCGACCTGTTCAAGGGCAAGGTGATCGTGGTTTCGGGCGGAGGTAGCGGCATCGGCAAGGCGATCGCCATTCTTTTCGCGAGGCTCGGCGCACGTCTCGTTCTGTGCGGTCGCAAGCCGGAGAAGCTCGAAGCCACGGTCGCCTTGCTGCGCGGCCTTGGCACCGACGTCGACGCCATGGCGATGAACATTCGCGAACCGGACGAGGTCGAATCCTTCATCGAACGCGTATGGTCGACCCATGGCCGACTTGACGTGCTCGTCAACAACGCCGGCGGGCAATTCGCACAGCCGGCGATCGATTTCAGCGTCAAAGGCTGGAGGGCCGTGATCGACACGAACCTCAACGGCACGTGGTACATGATGCAGGCCGCTGCCCGGCGCTGGCGCGATCATGCCCAAATGGGCAATATCGTCAATATAACGGCTACTATCAGACGCGGATTACCGCACATGGCGCATTCGACCGCGGCGCGCGCTGGTGTAATCTATCTGTCGAAGACGGTCGCGGTGGAATGGGCGCCTTTGGGCATCCGGGTCAATTGCCTCGGGGTCGGTGCCGTGGAGAGCAGTGGCTTCGAGCAATACTCCAACGAGGGCCGGAAGACCTTTTACGAGAGCAATCCTATGCGTCGCCCGGGCGATGTCTGGGATGTCGTCGAAGGCTGCGTATATCTGGCCGGTTCCTCGGGCAAGTTCATAACCGGCGAGGTCCTTACCATCGACGGTGGTCAGCAGATGTGGGGCGACTTCTGGTCGGCTGGCCGGCCGGATTACTTCAAGATCGGCTAGTCACCGGTCAATTACCCGCCGGTCTTGCCCGGCAATGCACCTAGGGGGCCGTCATGAGTCAGATCATCGTCAACGAACCCAACCGCTGGCGTCTGGACACGCCCGGCGCCGCCGGTTGGGCGCGCAGCGCGCGCCCCGATGCTGCGCGGAAGTACTTCATGGTTTCCGCCGATGGCCACGCCAATGAACCGGCAACCTTGTGGCTCGACCGCATGGACAAGAAATATCACGAGCGCCTGCCGCGCGTGGTCACCGACAAGGACGGCGTGCAGTGGCGGTACTGCGAAGGCTATCGCCCCGACCGCCTGCGCCTGTCGACATTGGAAGGCGAGGACATGGCGCGCAATAAAGCGGGTGCCGATCCGCTTAGGCGGCTGGCAGATCACGATCGCGACGGTATCGACGTCGAGCTGATTTTCCCTAACAAGGGCTTGGCCATGTGGGCCACGCCCGATCCGCAGTTCGCGATGGCGCAGTGCCGGGTGTGGAACGACTGGGCGTGGGAGCAGTTCGGCACGTATCAGGACCGCATGATCCCCGCCGGCTCGATCGCCACGGGCGATTTGGAAGGATCGATTTCTGAGGTGCGGCGCCTGGCCAAGCTCGGCTTCAAGTGCCTGACCTTGCCGTGCAAGCCGATCTGGGGCGGCCACGACAGCAATCATGTGAACTACAACCTGCCGCACTTCGATCCGCTGTGGGCGGCAATCCAGGACGCCAACCTGCCGATCACCTTCCACGTTTCGACCGGCCGCGATCCGCGTGCCGCGCGCGGCAACGGGGGGGCCGTCGTGAATTACGTCTCGCACTCGCTGTCGCCCACCATCGAGCCGGTGGCCAATCTCTGCGCCTCGGGCGTGCTCGAGCGCTTCCCCAAGCTGCGCTTCGCCACCATCGAAGCCGGCATCGGCTGGGTGCCCTGGCTGCTCGACGCCATGGACGAGGCCTACAAGAAACATCACTTCTGGGTGCGGCCCAAGCTGCAGGGCCTGCCCAGCGACTATTACCGTGCGCACGGCTTCTCCTCCTTCCAGGAGGACAAGGCGGGCCTCGACCTTGCCGAAACGCACGGTCTCGCCGGCAACTTCATGTGGGCCAACGACTACCCCCACCACGAAGGCACCTGGCCGCATTCGGCCGAAGCCATCGAGCGCACCATGGGCCAGCTCGCGGACGGCGCGCGCGCCAAGGTGCTGGGGCTGAACTGCGCTCGCTTCCTGGGGATCGAGGTCCCGGCGCGCTATCGCACGAACTGACGGAAGCGGACATGAGCAAGCGTACGCTTCGCGGCAAGGCGGCGATCG
>CALROF020000251.1:0-9131 GCA_943369775.1 Reyranella massiliensis 521 | reverse complement strand
ATCACCGGCTATGCAGCGCCCAGCCGTACGCGATTGGGCCTGGGGCGCGCGTTCCAGCTCACCAACCTCTTTCCCAACCTGAGCGCGCTGGAAAATGTGCGGCTCGCCGTCCAGGTGAAGAGCGGCAAGGGTTATGACCTGTTCAGCCGTACCCTGACGCACCGCGAACTGATCGATCGGGCGATGGAGCATCTTGTGGCGGTATCGCTGGCGGATCGCGCTCAGGCGGTGGCGGCGACCCTGCCGCACGGCGACCAGCGCAAGCTCGAAGTCGCGATCCTCCTGGCGCTGGAGCCGGACGTCTTCATGTTCGACGAGCCGACCGCCGGCATGAGCGTCGACGAGGTGCCGACCGTGCTCGACATCATCGCCGCCATCAAGAAGCGCGGCGACAAGACCATCCTGCTGGTCGAGCACAAGATGGATGTCGTGCGGTCTCTCTCTGACCGGATCGTGGTGCTGCACCAGGGTAAGCTGGTGGCCGACGGCAAGCCGGCCGAGGTGATCAACTCCGATATCGTGCGCGAGGCCTATCTCGGCGGAGCGACGGCGTGAGCCCGCCGCTGCTCAGCCTCCGGGGCGTCGAGACGCGCATCGGCCGCTACCACATCCTGCATGGTGTCGAGTTCGACGTGGCCGAGGGTGGGCTCACGATGCTGCTGGGCCGCAACGGTGCCGGCAAGACCACGACCTTGCGCACCATCATGGGCATGTGGCGCGCCGCGGCGGGTGAAATCCGCTTCGATGGCCGTGACATCACCGGGCTCGCCACGCCCGATATCGCCCGACTCGGCATCGCCTATGTGCCCGAGAGCATGGCGATCTTCGCCGATCTCACGGTGCAGGAGAACCTGATCCTGGCGGCGCGCTCCGGTCCGCCAGATGCCAAGCGGCTGGAGTGGATCTTTTCTCGTTTCGAGGCACTCAAGCGGTTCTGGAGTTTGCCGGCCGGCCTGCTGTCAGGCGGGCAAAAGCAGATGCTTGCCGTGGCGCGCGCCATCATCGAGCCGCGCCGCCTGTTGCTGATCGACGAGCCGACCAAGGGCCTGGCGCCTGCCATCATCGCCAACATGATTTCGGCCTTCCGCGAGTTGAAGGACGGCGAGGCGAGCCTGCTGGTGGTCGAACAGAACTTCGCCTTTGCCCGCCTGCTCGGCGACTCGGTTGCCGTCATGGACGACGGCAAGGTCGCTCATCGTGGCGACATGGCAGCCTTTGCCGCCGACTCTGCACTGCAGCAGCACCTGCTGGGGCTGGGCATGGATACCCACCAATGAAGCGTGACTGGATTCCCTTGCTGCTGATCCCCGTGCTGGCGATCGCAGCCTTGCCGTTGATCGGTTCGCCCGCGAGCTGGGTTACGCTCACCGTGGCGGGCCTCGCCATGGGGCTGATGATCTTCATCATGGCCTCGGGCCTGACGCTCACCTTTGGCCTGATGGACGTGCTCAATTTCGGCCACGGCGCCTTCATTGCCGTCGGCGCGTTCGTCGCGGCGAGCGTGATGCTCGCCATGGCACCGTGGATGACGGCCGATTCGATCTGGCTCAACCTCGCTGCCATCGTACCCGCGGTCCTTGCCGCGATGGTCGTGAGCGGGGTGTTGGGGCTGGGCTTCGAGCGGGTCATCGTGCGGCCGGTTTACGGCCAGCACCTGAAGCAGATCCTGGTGACGACGGGCGGACTGATCGTGGCCGAGCAGCTCCTCAAGGTGATCTGGGGACCGGACCAGATCACGCTCAGCCGGCCAACGGCCCTGCGTGGCGCATTCCTGATGGGCGATATCGCCATCGAGAAGTATCGCGTACTGGCGGTGGTGGTCGGGCTCGCGGTGTTTGCCGCCCTGGCGCTGACGCTCAACCGCACGCGCATCGGGCTCCTGATCCGGGCGGGTGTCGAGAATGGCGAGATGGTCGAAGCACTGGGCTATCGCATCCGCCGCCTGTTCGTCGGCGTGTTCGTGGTGGGGTCGGCGCTGGCGGGGCTGGGCGGCGCCATGTGGGGCCTCTACCAGGAGACGGTGACGGCCGCGATCGGCGCGCAGGTCGCCGTACTGGTGTTCATCGTCATCATCATCGGTGGCCTGGGCTCGGTGGGCGGCTGCTTTGTGGGCGCGCTGCTCGTGGGCCTGACCGCAAACTATATCGGCTTCCTGGCACCCAAGGTGGCGCTGGGCTCCAACATCCTCCTGATGGCGCTGGTGCTGCTGTGGCGGCCGCAGGGCCTCTATCCTGTCGCGAAGAGGTGAGGGGGATGCTGCGCTCTCTCCTTTCCGACGACCTGCCGCGCAGCCGCTGGCTGACGCTTGTGCTGCTGGCCATCCTGGTCGGGCTGGCGGTGGCACCGTTCCTGTTTCCCGGCGCCAAGTCGCTGAACGTCGCGGCCAAGATCTGCGTCTTCATCGTGCTCGCGGCGAGCTTCGACCTGCTGCTGGGCTATACCGGCATCGTCTCCTTCGCCCATACCATGTTCTTCGGCATCGGCGCCTATGGCGTGGCGATTGCGCTGACCCGGATGGGGCCGGGATGGGATTCGGTGGCGGTCGGCGTGGCGGCGGGCCTGGTCGTAGCGGTCGTGCTGGCGACCGTGATCGGCCTCTTCAGCCTGCGCGTACGCACCATCTTCTTCGCGATGATCACGCTTGCCGTCGCGAGCGCCTTTGCGATTCTGGCCTCGCAGCTTTCTGACCTCACCGGCGGTGAGGATGGTCTGAACTATCGCCTGCCGGCAGTGCTGCGTGCCTCGTTCTCGCTCTCCGACGGCACGCTGTTCGGTGTGCGGCTGAACGGCCGGCTGGTCGACTACTACATCGTCTATTTCTCGGCCGTGGCGCTGGTGCTCGTCCTGCTGCGCATCGTCAATTCGCCGTTCGGTTCCGTGCTGATGGCGATCCGCGAGAATCCGTTCCGGGCCGAAGCGATCGGCTATCGCACCGTGGTCTATCGTACCATCGCGAGCTGCATCGCGGCGGCCACGGCGGCGCTGGCCGGTGCACTGCTGGCGCTGTGGTCGAGCCAGACCAATCCCGACACCACGCTCAGTTTCGACATCATGGTCGATATCCTCCTGATGGTGGTGATCGGCGGCATGGGCACGATGTACGGCGCGGTGGTTGGGGCCGTGCTGCTAGTGTTCGCGCAGAACTACCTGCAGGACCTACTCGCGATTGCCAACAAGGCATTGGCCGGCGTGCCGCTGTTCGCCAACCTGTTCCATCCCGACCGCTGGCTCTTGTGGTTGGGCGTCGCCTTCATCCTCTGCGTCTACTTCTTTCCCACCGGTATCGTGGGACGGCTGCGGCAGAAGCGCTGACACACCGCAGGGCGGCCCTGCGCGCGCCAACTCGCTCGTATCGTGGAAGGTGGCGCCCGATCGGCCTTCTTTTCGCTCCTGATACCCGACAAGCTTTCGGACGATCTCAACAATGGGAGTGAATCGTCCGTGAGTATGAACAGGCGTAGTTTCGTAGGCGGTGCGTCAGCGTTGGCAGGGTTTGCCGGTACCAAGGCAGCCTTCGCGCAGAAGAAGTATTCCGACGGTGTCACCGACACCGAGATCAAACTCGGCCACACCGGACCCTATAGCGGCCCGGCCTCGGCCTACGGCACCATCGGCAAGGGCATCGAAGCCTACTGGAAGATGGTCAACGATCAGGGCGGCATCAACGGCCGCAAGATCAACTTCATTACCTACGATGATGGCTTCTCGCCGCCGAAGACGGTCGAGATGGTGCGCAGGCTCGTCGAGAACGACAAGGTCTTCGCGACCTTCCAGACGCTCGGCACGGCATGCAACACCGCCATCCATAGGTTCATGAACCAGAAGAAGGTCCCGCAACTCTTCGTCAGCACCGGTGCGTCGAAGTGGGGCAATCCCAAACAGTATCCCTGGACCATCGGCTGGCAGCCCGACTACGTCACCGAAAGCGCCATCTACGCCAAGCACATCCTCGATCAGCACAAGGGCGAGAAGATCGGCATCCTTTGGCTCAACGACGATTCCGGCAAGGACTACGTCTCGGGCTTCATGAAGGGTCTTGGCAAGGAGAACGAGAAGCTCGTTGTATCCAACGTGAGCTACGAGGTGACCGATCCCACGGTCGAAAGCCAGATCATCCAGCTCAAGAGCTCCGGCGCTACGGTCTTCTTCTGCCACGCGACGCCCAAGCATGCGTCGCAGGCGATCCGCAAGGCGGCGGATATCGGCTGGAAGCCGTCCTTCTATCTCGTCAACGTTTCGATCTCGGTCGATTCGGTTCTGAAGCCGGCGGGCCTGGAGAACTGCCAAGGCATCATCACGGCGGCCTACTACAAGGATCCGACGGATGCACAATGGGCTAATACGCCCGACTTCGTGCAATGGAAGGCCTTCATGGACAAGTACATGCCGGGCGCCAACCAGGGCGATGCCTTCTACACTTATGCCTATGCGGTCACGGCAACGATGCAGGAAGTGCTGAAGCGTTGCGGCAACGAGCTGACGCGCGAGAACCTGATGAAGCAGGTCGCCAGCATGAAGGACGTCGAGATTCCGTTGTTGCTGCCGGGCATCAAGCTCAACACCAGCGCGACGGATTTCTATCCCATCCAGTCGATGCAACTGCAGCGCTTCGAGGGCGATACCTGGAAGCTGTTCGGCAATGTGATCTCGAGCGAGGCCAGCTGAGCATCACTCCCGGGCGCACGCCGCGACGGCTTCGAGTGCCGTCGCGGCGTGAACGGGATCCTGGGCGAGCTCGGCCAGCTCCGACAGCCGCCAGACGTTATTCAACAAAGCCATGCGCTCGCGATCCAGGATGCGACCGGCGAGAACTTCGTATTCGGTCACGATCCGGGTCGTGAGGTCGGCCGCGATCAGGTTGGAATAGATGAACTCCTGATGGAGCGGGCCGAAGCCCGAATCGCCGAAATCGTAGAGGCCATTGAGACGCCGGTGCGCATGGTCGAACGCCATGTTCCAGCCGTGGCCGTCGAAGAAGCCATAGATCGTGCCGTGGGGATCGGCCGGCAGCTTCTGCCAGGCCACGATCGTTCGTTCGGCATATGCCCGAAGCTCTTCCGAAAGCACGGGCCAGGTTCGCTGCAGAATGTCGTCGGGCGGCAGCCAGGCCTTGATGGGCGTGGCGCCGGCTGACGACATGGCGTTCGTCGGAAGTCGGTGCAGCTCGGCGTAGAAGAGGGCGAGGTCGCAAGCCAGGCGCTTGCGGTCTGGTTCGGGCAACCGATTGTACTCAGCCGCCAGGAGATGCTCGCCCGCGATCTTGTCGTGGCGAGAGAACGGTGTCGCCGGCGTGCCGTGCAGCGTGAGGAGCGGGACGGGCAGGGAGACGGCCGGGCGCACGATGTCGAGCACGCTCGCCTCGACGACCAGCCGTCGGCGCGCCTCCTCGTGACGTGGAAACTTGAAGATCAGCCTGTCGTCGACATCGACGGCGACACTGTCCCAACCTTGCGTCAGGAGGCTGAACGAAGCGGACGCGTGTTCGGGAAACGCGCCGACGATCGCGGCGCGCATCTCCTCCAGGGTCACTTAGCCGGCGACTTGCCGGATGCCGCCGCGCGGCTGGCCAGCTTCGATATCCTGCCAAAGGACTTCATGGCCCTTGGGCAGCGGCCGGTTGTTGCGCATGGTCAGCCAGAGCCGCATCAGCATGCGGTCGTTGCCGCTCGCGGCATTGTCCTCGAACGGCGTGCGCCCGTGATAGGTGACGTGGCTGTTGATGAGCTGCAGGTCGCCCGGCTCCAGGGTCATCTCGAAGCACAGCTCCTCGGCCGTCGCCATGAGTACTTCAATGGCTTCGCGCTGGGCATCCGTAAGCTTCGGCACGTTGGGCGCCATTTGCGCGGCTTCGATGAAGGTCAGGGAGTAGTGCGAGGTGAACTTGCCGTCGCGCAGGCCGAAGATCGGCAGCGGGTAGGCCGTTTCCTTGGTCGTCCCCTCGCCATCCTTGGTCGTGCCTTCTTCGCCGAAGCGGCTGCGCCAATAATCCTGGAACAGCACTTCGAGCAGGTCGGGCCGGCGCTCGAGAATGGCATTGTGGATCGCCGGTGTGCTGGCGAGCTTGCTGACACCGCCGGCCAGCGCCTGGCGTACACAGAGCAGGCCGACCACGTCGGTACGGTCGGTGTGGAAGCGCAGGCCGCCGTTGGTCAGGGTGCGGGCGTAGGAGGAGAGGAAGGTCGACCCCTTTTCGTCCTTGGTCTCGCCGTAAGTCCGGCCGACATGAGCGCCCTCGTCGCGGATAAGGCGCATCAGCTCGCCGGTGCGGTTCTGGAAGACGGGCGTGCCGATATGCGTGCCGATGGCGAAGTAGAGTCGGCGCAAATCCTCTTCACTGTAGCGATCGACCGGAAAGCCCTTCAGCTTGACGATGCCGCAGCCATTCTCCAGCTCGTCGGCGATATCGTCCCACAGCTCACCGAGGCTCGGTAGCCAGACGTCCGCGGCCGTGATTTCCGACCACTCCATCCCGCGCAGTCCCTTGAGGGCCGCATCGAACTCCTCGCCGACCTCGGGCGGCAGTTCGCGGATCCAGCGCTTGGAGTCCTTGATGTCGTTGCCGTGCCAAACGGAGGGACCGGTGAGAGGGGCGCGATTGCTAGCAGGGGTGCTCATGGAGGCGATTTTATCCTCCCCGACCCGGGCCTCGCGCAAGAGGGTCAGACCAGAGATTTGCGCATGTTGATCGAGGTCGGATAATCGAACCCGGGATGGGCCTCGCGCGAGATTTCGCGGTAGCCGAGCGAGTGGAACAGCCGCTGATTGTCGGTGAGCGCGACGCGGACACCCAGGCGGACACCAGGCAAGCCGCGTCGCCGGGCGTCGGCTTCCACAGCGTCGATCAGTCGCCGCGCGAGCCCCGTGCTTCTTGCTGCCGGCACCACGGCGAGCCGGCCGAAGTAGAGATCGCCTTCGACCTCATAGGTCATGACGCAGCCCAGCATTTCGCCGTTTCGCTCCGCGACGATCGCGCCGGCGTCTTTGCCCAGCTCCGCCGCGATCGCTTCAGCGGTTTCCCCAAACGCACCGGACGGGGGTACCAGCTTGCCGCGATACTGCTCGAAGGCAGCGGCGATGGTTGCCAGGATCTTCGACGCATCGGCAAGAGTTGCGGCGCGCAAGACAAGAGTATCGCTCATCATCTTCTTCTCGCGTAGGCTCGCGACAAAATCGAGAGGGAATAGCGGATGGCCTTGATCACCTACCTGACACGCATTCAATTCGACTTCGGCGCGCTGAAGCTGCTGGACGCCGAATTGCAGCTCCTCGGCATCCGCCGGCCGCTGGTCGTCACCGACAAGGGCGTCATCTCGGCGGGCCTCTGGGCCAAGGTGAAGGACCAGCTTCCGGGCAACATGCCGCTGACTATCTATGACGGCACGCCGGAAAACCCGACCGAAGCGGCGATGCGCGACGCGCTCAAGATCTACAAGGACGAAGGCTGCGACGGCATCATCGCCATCGGCGGCGGCTCGCCGATGGATCTCGCCAAGGCGGTCGCGCTGATGGCGACGCATCCCGGCAATTCGCTGCAGCCTTATTCCTTCGTCGAAGGCGGGGCGGGCAAGATCACGGCGGCCGTGGCGCCGATCGTGGCCATTCCCACGACCTCGGGCACCGGCAGCGAAGTCAGCCGCGGCGGCGTCATCATCATGGACTCCGGCCGCAAGCTTGCCATCGGCAGCCCGTATCTCATTCCGAGGCTGGCGCTGATCGATCCGGAACTCACGCTCAGCCTGCCGCCGCATCTGACGGCGGGTACGGGCATGGACGCCTTCACGCACAACATCGAATGCTTCCTGGCCAACGTCTTCAATCCGCCGGCCGATTCGATCGCGCTCGACGGTCTGGAGAAGGCGTGGAAGTACGTCGAGCGTGCGACCAAGGACGGGCAGGACCGCGAGGCGCGCTACAACATGGCGATGGCTGCGATGGAAGGCGCCATGGTCTTCCAGAAGGGCCTGGGCGCCGTGCATGCGCTCAGCCATCCGACGGGTGGTCTCAAAGGCCACCGGCTGCACCATGGTACCCTGAACGCGATCTACCTGCCGGCGGTGCTGCGCTTCAACGAGCCAGCCGTCGGTGAGAAGTTCAAGAAGGTGGCGCAGGTCCTGGGCCTGCCCGAGCGCGAGGGCAACGCCGAAGGCGTGGCGAATGCGGTCGCTGGGCTGAACGAGCGGTTGGGCATACCCAAGGGCCTCGGCGCCATGGGGCTGGCTCAGGGCGAGGTCGAGAAGATCGCCGACGGCGCGATGGGCGACCACTGCCACCTCTCGACGCCACGCCAGCCAACCAAGGCACAGTATGTCGAGCTGATCGAGCAGAGCTGGGGCTAGCGGGGACTGACATGAAAATCAAAGACAAGGTCTGCATCGTTACCGGCGCTGCAGGTGGCATCGGCGAGGCGATTGCGCGGCGCTATGCAGCGGAAGGTGCCAAGGGTGTCGTCGTGGCCGACATGGATGCCGGCCGCCTCGACAAGGTCGCGAAGGACATCGGTGGGCTGGCCGTGGCGGGCGACATCGGCAAGGAAGCCGAGGTGAAGCGCCTGATTGCCGAAGCGGAAAAGAAATTCGGCGAGGTCGACGTCTTCTTTTCCAATGCCGGCATCGGTCGCGGCGGTCACGAGGATGCAACGGACAAGGACTGGGCCGATTCGTGGGCGATCCACGTCATGGCGCATGTCTATGCCGCGCGGGCGCTGGTGCCGCAGATGCTGAAGCGCGGCGAGGGATATCTGCTCAACACCGCGAGCGCCGCCGGCTTGCTGGCCTCTATGGGGTCCGCGCCCTATGGTGTGACCAAGCATGCCGGCGTGGCGCTGGCCGAGCATCTATCCATCCAGTACGGCGACCGCGGCATCCGCGTCTCGGTCCTGTGCCCGCAGGCAGTCGACACCAACATGCTGCGCATGGCCGGTGCCACGGCCGCGTCGGTCGACGGCGTGCTCAACACCGAAGCCGTCGCGCAGAGCGTCGTCGAGGCGATGGACGAGGAGCGCTTCCTGATCCTGCCGCACGCCGAGGTGAAGGACTACATGGCGCGCAAGCTCGACCGCGACCGCTGGCTGCGCGGTATGCGCCGCCTGCGCGACAAGACCGGCGAGGGCCAGGGCAAGCGCGCCTGAAGCT
>CALROF020000250.1:0-9136 GCA_943369775.1 Reyranella massiliensis 521 | reverse complement strand
CCACCCAGCACGTTTGCCCAAAGTTTCGGTTGGGCGATGACCGCGGCGCGCGCCGCCGCCGACAGCGGCACCTCATCGCGTTCGACGGTTACGGCGAGCCGCGAGGCTTCGGCGATGTGACCCGCGTCGGCCAGCAGGCCATCGGAAACATCGGCCACTGCAGTCGCAACTCCGATCAGGCGCGGGCCGAGGTCCGAGCGCGGCCGCGGCAGGCGATAGCGATCTTCGAGCAACGCACATTGCCGGGGCGTGAGGCCTTGCAACTGCCGACGCGCCGCTAGGAGGCCAAGCGCGCCGTCGCCGACCGTACCGCTCACCCAAAGCTCGTCGCCGGGCCGGGCCTTGTCGCGGCCGAGGCCCTTGCCGCGCGCCACCCTGCCGAATGCCGTGATCGTCACGGTGAGCGGCCCCGGCGTCACGACCGTATCGCCGCCGCACAACACAACGCCGTAGCGGCGCTGGTCGCTCGCCAGCCCCTTGGCGAAGCCCGCCGCCCAGCTTTCGCGCCAGCCTGACGGCAGGGCGAGCGAGAGCTGATAGACAAAAGGCGTCGCTCCGCCCGCCGCGAGGTCGGACAGGCAGACGCGCAGCGCCTTGGCCGCGATCCGCTCGGGCTTCTCGTCGGACAGGAAGTGGACGCCGGCCACGATCGTGTCGGTCTTCACCACGAGATCGTGGCGCGGATCGGCGGGCAGGAAGGCGTTGTCGCTCTTGAGGCCGCCGGCGCCGTCGAAACCGCGGGCGAGCGGCGCGAAATAGCGGGCAATCAACTCGAACTCGCCGATACGCCGGCGCGGCGCCACGGCGTGCTACTTCGCCAGATCGGCCGAGCGCGACTGGCGCGCCACGCGGTCGAGCACGGAGTTCACGAAGTTCGGCTCGCCCTTGCCATAGAAGGCGTGCGCGATCTCGACATACTCGTTAATCACCACGCGTGCCGGCACGTCGTGACGATGCACCAGCTCGTAGGTGCCCGCCAACAGGATCGCCCGCACGAGCCGGTCGACACGCGCCCAGGTCCAGTCCTGCGCCAGCGCATCCGAAACGGTTTTCTCCAGCTCGAACTTGTGCGAGGCGGTTCCTTCGACGACGTCCTTGAATAGCGGACGGTCGGCATCGCGGCGCATCCCGCCCTCGCCCGTCTCGCCCGTTCGAACCTTCAGGAACTGCTCGACGATCTCGGCCGGAGCGTCCTGTCCTTCCTGCCACTGATAGAGCGCCTGAACCGCCGCCAGCCGCGCAGCCTGGCGACGGCTGGGCGCGGGTTTGTCGCTCACGAGCTCTTCCAGCGGCGGCCGAGTGCCACCATGGCGAGGCAGGCATGAGCAGCGTCGCCGCCCTTGTCGCCGCGGTCGATGAAGGCGCGCGCCTCGGCCTGCTCCATCGTGTTGACTGTCACGATGCCGTAGCCGATCGCCAGCTTCTTCTGAATGGAGAGGTCCATCAGTCCACGCGCACTCTCGCCGCAGACATAGTCATAGTGCGAGGTCTCGCCGCGAATGACGCAGCCCAGCGCGACATAGCCGTCGTAGCGCTTGCCCTTCTTCGAGGCGGCCAGAGCGACGGCGCCGGGAATCTCGAAGGCGCCCGGCACGGCAACGCGCTCGACCTTGGCACCGTTCTTCTTGATCTCGCGCTCCGCGCCCGCGACCAATGCCGCAGCGATCTCCGTATAATAAGGAGACTCGACGATCAGGATGCGTGCGCCCTTGACGCCGGCGACTGCCGGCCGCGCCGTCGGCGTTTCCGTCCGTGTCGACATGGTCAGATCGCCGTGCGGCCGGGTACCGGCCTCTGGCCGACTACCTTGAGGCCGAAACCTTCGAGACCGACGATGCTCTTCTTGCTGTTGGTCAGCAGGATCATCTCCTTAACGCCAAGATCGATCAGGATCTGGGCACCAACACCGTAGTCGCGCAACTCCTGGCCCGATGGCGGGATCGGTTCGCCGGCGCGACGGCGCTGTTCGGCGAGGACGACCGTGAGCGGTTCGCGTATCAGCACGATCACGCCCCTGCCCTCCTTGGAGATCTCGCGCATCGAGGCTTCGATCTCGCCGCCACGACCGCCGCTCCTCTGACCGAGCGTATCGGTGAAGAGATTGACGGCATGCATGCGCACCATGATCGGACCGCCCGTCGCCGGGTCGCCTTTCACGAGTGCCACGTGCTGCGCCATCGTCACCTTGTTCACATAGACGACGCAGCGGAAATCGCCGCCGTAGGTGCTGTCGAGATGGGTCTCGCTGATGCGCTTGATGATCGAGTCGTAGCGTCGGCGATAGGCGATCAGGTCGGCGATGGTGCCGATCTTGAGGCCGTGACGCTGCGCAAAGGTGATGAGGTCGTTGCGACGGGCCATCGTGCCGTCGTCGTTCATGATCTCGCAGATCACACCGGCCGGCGTGAGGCCGGCAAGACGCGCCAGATCGACAGCGGCTTCGGTGTGGCCGGTGCGCTCCAGCGTGCCGCCATCGCGCGCGACCAGCGGGAAGACATGGCCCGGGGTCACGATGTCCTGCGGACCACAGGATGGATCGATCGCGACGGACACGGTGCGCGCACGGTCGGCCGCCGAGATGCCGGTGGTGACACCCTCTCGTGCTTCGATCGACACCGTGAATGCGGTGGCGTGGCGCGTGCCGTTGTTCTGCGCCATCAGCGACAGGCCAAGCTGCTCGACCCTCTCGCGCGTCAGCGCCAGGCAAATCAGGCCGCGCGCATGCTTGGCCATGAAGTTGATCGCTTCGGGCGTCGCCCATTGCGCGGGGATGACGAGGTCGCCCTCGTTCTCGCGGTCCTCATCGTCGACGAGGATGAACATCCGGCCCTTGCGGGCTTCCTCGATGATGTCCTCGGCCGCGGCCTTCACTTCCGAGAAGGTGATCCGCCAAGCGTCCTTTTCGAGCGCGCTCATGTTTTTCCGTGCTCCAACAATCGCGCAACGTAACGCGCGAGCATATCCACCTCAAGGTTGACCTGCTGGCCAACCTTCGCCTGCCCCATCGTCGTGACCGCCTGCGTGTGCGGGATCACGTTCACGCTGAAGCGATTGCCATCCACTTCATTGACCGTGAGTGAAATGCCGTCGATCGTAACCGAGCCCTTGGGCGCCACGAACCGCGCGACGTCGCCGGGTGCCTCGAAGTCGAAGCGCATGCTGCCACCGACCGGCGTCATCGCGACGATCCGGCCAACGCCGTCGACATGGCCGTAAACCAGATGGCCGCCGAGTTCGTCGCCGAGCTTCAGGGACAGTTCGAGGTTGAGCTTGCTGCCCGTCTTCCAGGCGCCGAGATGGGTCTTGGACAGGCTTTCGTCCGACACGTCCACGACGAACCTGCCGGCGCTCTTCTCGACCACCGTGAGGCAGCAGCCGGAGCAGGCGATTGACGCGCCGATGGGAACGGCTGCGAGGTCGTATTTCGTCGCGATGACAAAGCGCCGGTCGCCCGACTTGCCTCCCTCGTCGACCGAGACGATTTCACCGATGTCGGTGACGATGCCTGTAAACATGGCCGTTCCTTAAGCCTCTCGCCGCCAGGTTTCCAGCGTGTCGACTTGCAGTTGCCGAGACGAAACCAGCCGGAACCGGGGCGCGAAATCCAGCCGCTCCAGGCCCAACGGCCCTACCGCAGAGCGGCTGTCGCCGCCCAGCAGGAGCCCCGCGCGATAGCTGGAAATACGATCGACGAGGCCTGCCTTCAGGAACGAAGCCGCCACCTGCCCGCCGCCCTCGACCAGGACGCGCGTCAGGCCTCGCGCGCCCAATAGCTGTCCGGCGGCGGCCACGTCAATACGGCCGTCCGCGCCAGCCTCCACCTCGACGATCTCGACGCCCTGCCTGGCCAGCGCGTCGCGCGCCGCGGGCGGCGCGGCCCTGGTACAGAGCAGCCACACCGGACGTTGCCCCGCCGTCGTTGCCAGCTTGGAGTGCGGTGACAGCCGGGCCTTGGAGTCGAGCACGAGGCGGACCGGCGATCGTTCGACAAGGCCCGGCAGCCGGCAGCCGAGATCGGGATCGTCTGCCAGCGCCGTCTCGGCACCCACAAGAATAGCGTCATGCGTAGCGCGCAGATGGTGGCCATGCTGGCGCGCCGCCGGACCGGTGATCCACTGGCTCTCGCCCGAGGCGGTGGCGATGCGCCCGTCGAGCGAGCTTGCGATCTTGAGGTGAAAGAGCGGCCGTCCCTCCTTCACGCGCGTGAGGAAGCCGGCGTTAATCTCCGTGGCCTCTGCAGCGCCCTCGCCGACGACGACCTCGATGCCCGCCGCCCGTAACCGCTCGTGCCCCCGCCCCTTCACCCTCGGATCGGGATCTTCGAGCGCAGAAACGACCCGCGCGACGCCGGACGCTACCAGCGCATCGGCGCAAGGCGGCGTGCGGCCGTGATGCGAGCAGGGTTCGAGCGTGACGAAGGCCGTCGCGCCCTTCAGCGACAGGCCGACGGCCGCGGCCTGGGCAATCGCGTCGGCTTCGGCGTGCGGCCGGCCGCCATCCTGCGTGCGGCCCCGCGCAACGACCTCCCCGTCGCGCACGATCACGCAGCCGACGGCGGGATTAGGCCAGGTACGCCCGAGCGACCGTCGCGCCAGCGCCAAGGCTGCGCGCATCGCCATTCATTCAGTCCTTGAAGTTGGTATCGGCGAGGTCGGAGATGAATTCCTCGAAGTCCTTGGCCTCGCGGAAATTGCGATAGACCGAGGCGAAGCGCACATAGGCCACCGGATCGAGCGCGCGCAGCGCGTCCATCACCAGTTCGCCGATCTGCGTCGAGGGAATCTCGCTCTCGCCCGAGCTTTCGAGGCGGCGCACGATGCCGTTCACCACGCGCTCCGTGCGCTCCGGATCGACCGGCCGCTTACGGCACGCAACCTGGATCGAACGCGCGAGCTTGTCGCGATCGAACGCCACGCGCTGGCCATTCTTCTTCACCACCGTCAGTTCGCGCAGCTGCACGCGCTCGAAGGTCGTGAAGCGCGAACCGCAGGACGGACAGTAGCGCCGCCGGCGAATCGCCGAATTGTCGTCGGTCGGCCTCGAGTCCTTAACCTGGGTATCCTCGTGACCGCAGAATGGACAGCGCATCTCTTCCCCCTGTTATTCTTTGGCTAGGCGCGTTGTCAGTCGCGGTAGATCGGAAAGCGGGCGCAAAGCGCGTGCACCTTGGCGCGCACCTGGGCCTCGACCTGGGCATCGCCGTCCGGGCCATTCTTGGCGATGCCGTCGAGCACGTCGGCGATCAGATGGCCGATCTGGCGGAACTCGGCGGCGCCGAAGCCGCGCGTCGTGCCGGCCGGAGAGCCCAGCCGCACGCCCGAAGTGATCGTGTACTTTTCCGGGTCGCCCGGAATGCTGTTCTTGTTCACCGTGATGCCGGCGCGATCCAGCACCTTCTCGGCCGACACGCCGGTCGCCTTCTTCGGGCGCAGATCGACCAGCATGACGTGGCTGTCGGTGCCGCCCGAAATGATCTTCAGGCCGCGCTCGGTCAGCGCCGCGGCGAGCGCCTGCGCGTTGTCGATCACGTTCTGGGCGTAGACCTTGAAGTCCGGCCGCAGCGCCTCGCCGAAGGCTACCGCCTTGGCGGCGATGATGTGCATCAACGGCCCGCCCTGCAGGCCGGGGAACACTGCCGAGTTGATCTTCTTCCCGAGCTCGGCGTCGTTCGACAGGATCATGCCGCCGCGCGGGCCGCGCAGCGTCTTGTGCGTCGTCGTCGTCACGACATGAGCGTGCGGCAGCGGGCTCGGATAGACGCCGGCCGCGACCAGGCCCGCATAATGGGCCATGTCGACCATGAAATAGGCGCCGATCTCGTCGGCGACCTTGCGGAAGCGCGCCCAGTCGATGGCGCGCGAATAGGCCGAGGCGCCGGCAATGATCAACTTCGGCTTCTCGCGACGGGCCGCCTCTTCCATCTGCTCGTAGTCGATCAGGTGCGTGTCGGGCTTGAGGCCGTAGGACACGACCTTGAACCACTTGCCCGACTGGTTAGCCGGCGAGCCGTGCGTGAGATGGCCGCCCTGGTCGAGCGCCATGCCCAAAAAGGTGTCGCCCGGCTTGAGCAGGGCCATGAAGACGGCCTGGTTGGCCTGCGCGCCGGAGTGCGGCTGCACATTGGCGAAAGAGCAGTTGAAGAGCTTGCAGGCGCGCTCAATGGCAAGCTGCTCGGCCTTGTCGACCTCCTCGCAGCCGCCGTAGTAGCGCCGGCCGGGATAGCCCTCGGCATACTTGTTGGTGAGCACCGAGCCCGCCGCTTCGAGCACGGCGCGCGAGACGATGTTCTCCGACGCGATAAGCTCGATCTGCTCGCGCTGACGATGCAGCTCGCCTTTGACGACCGCGTCGATCGCGGGATCGGCTTCGGCGAGGCTCTTGGTGAACATCGGCAACGGCGAATCGACCGTCTTGGCAGCGGCTTGGCTCATGTGACTCAACCCTTCGAAAGCTTTTCGACACGGCCGGCATGGCGACCGCCGGCCCACTCGGTAGACAGAAAAACCTGGAGCGCTTCGCGCGCCGTTTCGACGCCAATCAGACGTTGGCCGAAGGCGATCACGTTGGCGTCGTTGTGTTCGCGCGACAGCCGCGCCGAGGTCACATCGTGGGAAAGGACCGCCCGAACCTTCGGATTGCGGTTTGCGGCAATCGAAATGCCGATGCCGCTGCCGCAGACCAGCACGCCACGTGCAGCTTTGCCCGAAGCGATGGCCTCGCCCATCGCCTTGCCGAAGTCTGGATAGTCGACGGATGCGGTGGAATTGGTGCCAAGATCTAGCACTTCGTGACCCGCTTCTTGCAGGTCGCGTTTGAGAATCTCTTTCAGGTCGAAGCCGGCATGATCCGACGCGACCGCGATGGCGCCCCCCGGCATGTCGACGATCGATCCCCTCTAGCTGTTGAGCCCTCTGCTACCATATTCGGGGGCGCAATGTCACCGCCCCCCAAAATCGTGGGAAGCGACCTACAAGACGTTGAACTGGAACGAAAAAGGCCCGCGCTGGCCGGGCCCTCCTCGCGAATGGCTGGGTCGCCTATTTGGTCGACGGATACGACTTGCCGTCCTTCCAGACGTAGATGTCGTAGACCGCGTTCTTGATGTCGCCCTTGGCGTCGAATTCGAGGACGCCGACGGCGGAGTCATACTTGCCGGAGCGCAGCGCCGCGGCGACCTGAGCCGCATCGGTCGACTTCGCCTTATTGGCGGCGTCAGCCCAGGCCTTAACCGCGGCGTAGCTGAACAGCGTGTAGCCTTCCGGATTGTACTTGGCGTCGCGGAACTTCTTCACGAGCGCGGCATTCTTCGGGTCGTCCTCGGCCTTGGGCGGGAACGACATCAGCACGCCGTTGGTCGCCGCACCGCCCAACTGGGCGAATTCGGCGGTCTCCAGCGAGTCGAAGCCCATCATCTGGGCCATCAGGCCCTGCTCGCGCGACTGCTTGATGATCAGCGCGCCGGCCGTGTGGTAGCCGCCGAGCACGATGATATCGATCTTCGCCTGCTTCATCTTGTTGACGAGAGCGGCGAAGTCCTTGTCGGTATCGTTGTAGGCCTCGTACATGGCCTCGCGCAGGCCACCCTTGTTCAGGGCCTTCTTGGTTTCATCGGCCACGCCTTTGCCGTAGGGCGACTTGTCGTGAAGGATCGCGACCTTGGCCGCCTTGTGGTTCTTCAAGATGTAGTTGCCAACCGTCGTGCCCTGCACGTCGTCACGGCCGCAGGTGCGGAACACGGTGGTGTTGCCCTTGGTCGCCGCATCTTCTGTCAGCTTCGGATTGGTCGAGGCCGGCGTGATCTGCAGGATCTTGCCTTCCTTGTAGATGTCCGACGCCGGGATCGAGGAACCCGAGCAGAAGTGCCCGGCCACGAACACCACCTTGTCGGAGACCATCTTGTTGGCAACGGCCGTCGCCTGCTTCGGGTCGCAGGCATCGTCGCCGATGATGAGTTCGAGCTTCTGGCCGTTCACGCCGCCGGCGGCGTTGATGTCTTCCACCGCCATCTGCGCGCCACGCTTGAGCTGCTCGCCGAAGGCCGCGTTCGAACCTGTCATCGGGCCGGCCGAGCCGATCTTGATCTGGGCAAGCGCCGGTGTCGCCATGAGCGCGACGGCAGCGACGGCCAGGGTGCCGTATAGCTTCTTCATCCCACGTCTCCCTTACTTATTGAGCCTCCTCCGCTGTCGCGGAGCATGGCGGTTACATTAGTGCCGCTCCTCCCAACCCAGCAAGCCTTTGCGCCGGTAGAGCCAGGGATATTGGCGAACCATCTGATGCGCGCGCGTCGCGCGATAGGCGAAGGCGGCGATGATGAGCTGGACTGCCCAGCCGAGCAGGAAACCGCCGATCGACCACAGCTCGCCATTGGCCAAAGCGTAGTCGAGGAAACGCAGCGTCGCGGCGAGAAGCAGGGTGTAGAACACGATCTGCGGCCAGGGCCGCCAGATCAATGCCACCGCATGACCGGCCGCAAACGATGCCGGCCCGACCAGCACGAGATTGAACAGCACGACATTGAAGAATGTGTCGCCGAACCAATCGAACATGAAGGTGTCGAGGGGGCTCATCCGTGGCCACCTTCGAGATAGGCGGCGCGGACTTCCTGGTTTGCCAGCAGCTCGCGGCCGGTCCCGCTCAACCGCACCCTGCCGTTCGCCAGTACATAGCCGCGGTCGGCGAGCCTCAGCGCATGAAAGGCATTCTGCTCCACCAGGAAGATCGTGACGTTCTCCTCGCGGGCGATGCGGCCGACGGCGTCGAAGATCTGGCGCACGATCAACGGAGCAAGCCCCAGCGAAGGCTCGTCGAGCAGAAGCAGCCGCGGCCGGCTCATCAGCGCCCGGCCGATCGCCAGCATCTGCTGTTCGCCGCCCGACAGCGTGCCGCCACGCTGCGTCCGCCGCTCGGCAAGCCGCGGGAACATCGTGAAGACGCGCTCAAGATCGCCGTTGAAATGCGCCGGATCGGCGAGCGTCGCCCCCATCTGCAGGTTCTCGAACACGCTCATGCGCGGGAAGATGCGTCGGCCTTCCGGCACCTGCGCCACGCCACGCCGCACGATCTGATGGGTCGGCAGGCCGGTGATGTCCTCGCCGTCGAATACGATCGTGCCGCTGCGCGCCCGGGGATTGCC
>CALROF020000249.1:0-9197 GCA_943369775.1 Reyranella massiliensis 521 | reverse complement strand
CGTTGCGGCGCTTCGGCGCCTCTCGACGGGCGCCCGACGGCGGCGGCAGACGCTTGTTGACGATGGGCAGGCGCGGCGGCGGACGGCGCAGCGCGTCGGCGGTCGACGCGGGGGCGGCACCGACGGGACGGCGGATCGGCGCGGCGGGTGCCGCGGGAGCGGCAGCCGGCGGCCTGATCTCTTGCGCCTGGCGCGCGATCGGCGCCTGCGGCGGTGCCGTGGCAGCCTGATCGAGGCGCTTCTGGACCAGAGCGTCAGCCTTGCGCTTGACCTCTTCCTCGGCCTTCTTGCGCGCTTCTTCTTCGGCGAGGCGCTTCTTGTGCTCCTCCTCGGCCTTCTTGCGCGTCTCTTCCTCGGCGGCACGGCGCACGGCATCTTCGGCGGCGCGCTGGCGCGCGACTTCCGCGTCGCGGTTGGCGTCGACAAGGGCGCGGGCGCGAGCTTCCTTCTCTTCCTCGGTCAGCGTGCGCAGCACGATGCCACGGCCACCATCGCGACCGGTCGAGCGCGACGGCATGGTGGAGCGGCTGGGCTGATGCTGGCGCGACGGCGCGCTCGTCGGCGCCGGAGCACCGCCGCTTCTAACGGTGCGGGGAGCCGGTGCAGCAGCAGCGGCAGGAGCGGGCGCGGGCTTCGGCGCCTCGGGGGCCGGTGCGGGAGCCGCGACAGGCGGCGGAGGTGGAGCCACAGCCGCCGGTGCGGCCGCAGCCGCCGGCGCAGGAGCGCCACCGGGGCGCTTCACCGGCTTCTTGACCTCAACCGTCACCGCGCGCGTGCGACCGTGCGAGAATTTCTGGCGCACCTGGGTCGCGTCCGCCTTCGCCGCAGCGCCTGAACGCGCCGTCGTCGAGAGCGTGAGCGGCTTGGTCGACTTGGTCTCTTCTTTTTGTTCCGTCATGTCGGCTGTTGTCCTTGGTCCGTCTCGGCCCGTCAACCGGCGCCGTTCAATCGGAACCCGCGCCAACGCGCCGCCCCGACCGCAATCCGTTGAATGAAGGCGCCACCCGCATCATCGCGAGCAACCGCCACGTAGACCGCCTGTTCGCGGCCAAAAATCCCACCGAGCGACGCGGCGTCGCCCAGCTTCTCGATCGGCAGGCCCGTCGCCTGCAGCTTGGCAAGTCCGTCGCCGTCGGCCTCGTTGGCGACGATGAGAAGGCCTGCACGACGCAGTCCGACCATCTGTTCGACCTTCACGAAGCCTGCGACGGCACGGCCGGCACGACGTGCCCGGCCGAGATCGTCGAGCGCCCGCTCCAGCAGCAACCGTTCGACCCGATCGGGCAAATCAGCCGCTGCTTTCACCGACGCACGTGCGGCCTTCGAGAACAAATTCTTCTCGAGGACCCGTTCGAGCGCCGCACGCTCTGCCCGCACCCACATGCCGCGCCCCGGCAGACGCCGCGCCAGATCAGGCACGGCATCTCCCTCAGGACCGACGACGAAGCGGATCATCCGCTCCGGCGCAGCCTCCTCGCCGGTCGCGATGCAGGTGCGGACCGAGAGATGGGGTTCAGGCATGGTGAGGGCAAGTGCCAAGAGGGTCGGTCTCCTTCGTTAAGCCTTTGCGGCGTCGGCCTGGCCGGCTTCGTCAGCCGGGAACCAGTGCTCACGCGCGCGCATGATGATGGTGTTCGCCGTGTCGGCGTCCATGGTGCTCTCGCCGACGATCTCACGCAGCTCGTCGGAGGCGAGGTCGCCCAGGTCGTCGAGCGTCTTCACGCCGGCATCGCCCAAGGCGACCAGCATCGGCAGGGTGAGACCCTCGGCCGACCGCACGTCCTCGGAAACACCCAATTCTTCGAGGCGCTGTGCCAGCTCGGCATCGCGCTTCTCGATGTATTCGCGGCCACGGCGCTGCAGCTCGGTGGCGATCTCCTCGTCGAAGCCCTCGACGCCGGCCAGGTCCTCGACCGCTGCATCTGACACCTCTTCGACCGACGCGTAGCCCTCGGCCACCAGCAGATGGGCAATGACGTCGTCGACGTCGAGCGTCGCCTTGAAGAGTTCGGTGCGCTCGCGCGTATCCTTCTGGCGGCGCTCGCTCTCCTCGGCTTCAGTCATGATGTCGATCTCCCAGCCGGTGAGCTGCGAGGCGAGCTTGACGTTCTGGCCGCGGCGACCAATCGCCAGGCTGAGCTGGTCGTCGGGGACGACGACCTCGGTCTTGTTCTTCTCCTCGTCCATCAGCACCTTGCTGACCTCGGCCGGCGCCAGCGCGTTGACGATGAAGTTGGCGGTGTCGCCCGACCACGGAATGATGTCGACCTTCTCGCCCTGAAGCTCCTGCACCACGGCCTGGACGCGGCTGCCGCGCATGCCGACGCAGGCGCCGATCGGGTCGATCGAGCTGTCGTGGCTCAACACGGCGATCTTGGCGCGGCTGCCGGGATCGCGGGCGACGGCCTTGATCTCGATGATGCCGTCGTAGATTTCCGGCACTTCCTGCGTGAACAGCTTGGCCATGAACTGCGGATGGCTGCGCGACAGGAATATCTGCGGGCCGCGCGGCTCCTCGCGCACGTCGAAGATGTAGGCGCGCACGCGATCGTTCACGCGCAGCGACTCGCGCGGGATCGTCTCGTCGCGGCGGATCACGCCTTCGGCGCGCTGCAGGTCGACGGTGATGTTGCCGTAGTCCACGCGCTTGACCACGCCCGACACGATCTCGCCGACGCGATCCTTGAATTCCTCGTACTGGCGCTTGCGCTCGCTCTCGCGCATCCGCTGGGTGATGACCTGCTTGGCGGTCTGCGCGGCGACGCGGCCGAAGTCGATCGGCGGCAGCTCGTCGGTCAGGAAGTCGCCGACCTGCGCTTCGGGGTTGCGGCGCTGGGCTTCCACGAGCGCGACCTGCACGCTCTCGTTCTCGATCGGATCGGCAACCTGCATGTAGCGCAGAAGCTTGATCTCGCCGGTCTTGCGGTCGATCTCGGCGCGGATGTCATGCTCGAGCCCGTACTTGGCGCGGCCGGCCTTCTGGATGGCCTGTTCCATCGCTTCGAGGACTTCCTCGCGCTCGATGCCTTTTTCGCGAGCGACCATGTCGGCCACCTGCAGCATTTCAAGGCGCGGGATATCGGCAGTCGTTGCCATGTCTATGTCCCTCTTCTACCCAGTCCGTTCAGTGAGTCTGCCCGGCCCCTTCATGGGCCAGGCGGTGTTCTTCGATCAGCCGGTCGGTCAGCTCGAGCTTGGCCTTCGATATCGCGTCGAGCGGTACCGCGGCTTCCTTGCCGTCGTCGAGGCGCAGGCGGACCACGCCGTCGTCGAGTCCCAGCAGGGTGCCCTTGAAGCGGCGGCGGCCCTCGACCGGCAGCGTCGTCTCGATTCGCGCGAGATGGCCGGCCCAGCGGGCGTAATCCTTGGGGCGTGTGAGCGGCCGGTCGATGCCGGGCGAGCTCACTTCCAGCGTGTAGGGGTCAGTAATCGGATCCTCGACATCGAGCACCGCCGAGAGCGCGCGAGAGAGCGTGGCGCAATCCTCGACATCCATCGGCCGGCCGTCGGCGGGCTCGATCATGATCTGCAAGGTGCCGCCGCGGCTCAGGGCGACACGAACCACCTCGAAGCCCATGCCGACAACAGTCGGGGCAACGATGTCTTCGATGCGACGCAGCAGATCGGTCACGCGGTTGGGCTTCTCGACGATTTGGGTCGCTTGAATTGTGCCAAATGAAAAGAGCGGGTTTTTGGCCCACTCTTTTTGTTTGGTTCGTCCCGCGAACCCGATGAGGATGGCGCGGATATAGTCTTCCCCCTGCCAACTGGCAAGAAAATCCGGCATTTCCTATGGGGGAATTGACTGTGCCCCCTATATGTAGTGGGGCCTGTGTTCAGCGCCGTCGCAGCCGCAGGAACACCGGTTTGTGACCGGCCAACATTTTTTGCTCGTAGCGTGTACCCGGCCAATCCTCGGGCCGGCCACGCCAGTCCGCCGGCCCCTCGGCCAGCCACTCGAACGCCGGATGCAGACAGGCGTGCTCGACCATCCAGGGCAGGTAGCTCGGATCGTCGGTCGCCAAACGCAGCTCCGCCCCCGG
Source organism: Reyranella massiliensis 521 (assembly GCA_943369775.1). GTDB lineage: Bacteria > Pseudomonadota > Alphaproteobacteria > Reyranellales > Reyranellaceae > Reyranella > Reyranella massiliensis_C. The sequence goes on along the minus strand of CALROF020000249.1, from coordinate 5,154 downwards.
CCGCATCAGCCGGGCCAGCACATCGAGGTTGGCGCGCTGCACGAAGCGGCGCTTGTGATGGCGCGTCTTGGGCCAGGGATCGGGAAAGAGCACGAAGGCCCGCGACAGGGACTGCGCCGGCAGCGCCGCCATGACGAAACGGGCATCGTCGGTGAACAACCGCACGTTGGTGACACCCGTCCGCTCGATATGCGCCAGGCATTTCGCGACGCCGTTGATATAGGGCTCACAGCCGATCAAGCCGACCGCCGGATGATGCTCAGCCTGCCACACCAGATGTTCGCCGGCACCGAATCCGACTTCGAGCCAAACGCCCTCGGCCGGCAGCGCGCCGCCAAAGAGGCGCGCGAGGTCGATCTTCGCAGCGCTCTCGGTGACATCGCTTTCGGGCGTGACGATCGGTTCGGCGGGCAAGTCGAGGGCGAGGCGCGGCAGCAGCGTGTCGAGCAACGACTGTTGCCCAGCACGCAGCTTCTTGCCCCGGCGACGACCATGCAGCGTGCGTCGGCGGGTTTCTTCCATGGGATCTTCCGAGCCGTCCTTACATGATCACGTCGATCAGGTACGGGCCCTTCTGCGACATGGCATAGGTGAGCTGTTTGGTAAGCTCCTCGAGGTTCGTTGCCTGGCCGCCCGGCACGCCCATGCTCTTGGACATCATCGCGAAGTCGAGCGTCGGCCGGTCCAAGGTCAGCATGTCGATGGCACGCGGGCCGGGGTTGGCGGCGCCCACATCGGCGAGCTGGCTGTAGAGGATGTTGTAGGAGCGGTTCGAGAAGATCATCACGCAGACGTCGAGATTCTCGCGCGCCATCGTCCACAGCGACTGGATCGTATACATCGAGCTGCCGTCGCCGATCATGCAGATGACCTTGCGATCCGGGCAGGCGACGGCGGCGCCGACGGCCACGGGCGCGCCGAAGCCGATCGAACCGCCCATGTTGTTCAGCCAGTCGTGCGGCGGCGCACCGGCACTGAACGGGAAGAAGCCGCGACCCGTCGTGACCGATTCGTCGACGACGATGGCGCCCTCCGGCATCGTGGCGCCGAGCGCCTGGCCAAGACCGTCGAGCGTGAACTTGCCGGTCGGCCGGTCCGGACGGCTCGGCTGGGCAATCCCCTCGGGCTTTTCGTTCAGCGCGCCGAGTTCGGCCGCCAGCGCTTCCAGCGCGACGATGGGATCGCCCTCGACGGGGCAAAGCGTGCTGATTTCGCAGTCGTCCGGCGACAGCACCGAAGGCTTGCCAGGGTAGGCGAAGAAGGCGAACGGCGCCTTGGCACCGCACAGCACCATCTGCTTCGTGCCCTTGAGCTGCGCCAGCGCGTTTTCGACGACGAAGTGCAGACGCAGGACCGGAATACGACCGGCACCGCGCTCGATGCGCGCCGTGCCACCCGCACCCTGCACCTTGCAGCCCGTCTTCGCCGCGATCTTGCCGGCAAGTTCAAGGCCGCGGGCGCGTAGCGCCCGGCCGCCGATAAACAGCATCGCGTTAGGCTGCTTCAGCGCCTTGGCGGCCGCCACGACCGTCTCGCTGGAGGGTGCCGGCGGTGCCGGAGTCGCGGGCGTCTCGGCCACACCGTCGGCTTCGGTCCAAGCCGTGTCGGCCGGCAGGATCAGGGTCGCGATCTGGCCAGGTGCGACGCGGGCCGCCTGGATCGCCGCGGCCCCATCCGCCGCCACGGTCTTGGAGGTCGGCGAAGTCTTCACCCAATGCGAGAAGGGCCGTGCGATGCCCTCGATGTCGGCGGTGAGCGGCGTGTCGTACTTGATGTGATAGAGCGCATGCTCGCCCACGATGTTGACGATGCCGGAGCCCGCCTTCTTGGCGTTGTGGAGGTTGGCCGCCGCATTGGCGAGACCGGGACCGAGATGCAGCAAGGTCGACGCCGGCTTGTCGGTCATGCGGTAGTAGCCGTCGGCGGCTCCGCTGCAGACGCCTTCGAACAGCCCAAGCACGCAGCGCATGCCCTCGACGCGATCCAGCGCGCCGACAAAGTGCATTTCCGAGGTGCCAGGATTGGCGAAGCAGACCTCGACGCCGCCCTTCACCAAGGTCCGAACCAGACTCTCCGCTCCGTTCATCACGTCCCCCGAAAGCTCAATCGACCGAAAAACCATAAAGAGGGCGGCACCCTAGGCCAGAGCCGGGCCGAACCCAAGTGCTTGCAATCGCTTGCGAAATTTACATCTCAGACGTTCTTTCTTTATTCTCAACGATTTATTCAGTAAACTTGAATGATTAGCTGAGCATTCATTTGAACTCTTAAGAACAAAAGTTTTTTTGACCCATGAGCCATTCGGTCCCCTCCGAGAGCTCGGCCATCGATGCACCGTTTATCGTCGGCCCCGACCTCGTTGACTTCGATCGCCGCGAACTGCCGATCTACCAGACGCCTGAGTCGCGTTGGGCGGAAGCCTGCGTCGACGACGCTCCTTACGGCGCGCCACTCGACCGGCTGTTCGGCGAACCGGGCCCCGTCTTCATCGACGGCGTCGCGGGTCCAAGTTCCGGCCATCCCCTGCCGCCGATCGGGGCGGACGCGCTGGTCACGCTGAGCGATCTTTCCGACACGCTGTTGCTGCCGGCGGCCGACGAGCCAACCGGCACGGCTCACGACATTGCCGCGATCTACGATTTCGGCGCCGACAGCCACGCCGTCGTTCATCTGCACGACGGCTGGAGCTGGGAGCAGAGCGCCGCGGAGTGGTCGTACGACCACCACGGCTGAGCCCCTGGGACTGAGGTCTAGGCGGCGTCGCCCAGTTCGAGCTGGACGAGATTCATCCAGTAAGCTGCGCCGGTCGTCAGGATCTTGTCGTTGAAGTCGTAGAGCGGCGAATGCACGTTCTGGCAGCCGCCTTCGCCCGTGCCGCCGTTGCCGATCATAATGTAGGCGCCGGGCTTCTTCTCCAGCATGAAGGCAAAGTCTTCGGCGCCGGCAATCGGCGACGTGTTCGGCTCGACATTCTCGCGACCGACGGTCAAGGCCGCCGCCTCGACCGCGATCGAGGTCTGCTCCGCCGCGTTCACCAGCGCCGGATAGCGGCGGAAATACTTGGTGACCGCCTCGCAGCCGCCGGACTGGGCAATGCCCGTCGCGACTTCCGCCAGCCGGCGCTCCAGCAGCTCGCGAATCGCCGGCGAGAAGCTGCGCGCAGTGCCTTTAACCAGAACCTCCGACGGAATGACGTTGGGCGACCCAGGCGTCCCCGCCGCGATATGGCCGACGCTCAGCACGGCTGCCTGGCTCGGCGGCACGTTGCGCCCGATGATACCCTGCATGGCCACGATGAACTGCGCCGCAACGTAGGTCGGATCGGTGCCGCGATCGGGCATCGCGCCATGTCCGCCGGTGCCCTTGAACGTGACTTCCCAGCTGTCGGACGAGGCCAGCATCGCGCCGGGACGGATGGCGAAGTGGCCGACCGGGAAGCCCGGCATGTTGTGCATGCCGTAGACGACATCGCAGGGAAACTTGTCGAACAAGCCCTCCTCGATCATCACCCGCGCGCCGCCCAGACCTTCTTCCGCCGGCTGGAAGATGAAATGCACCGTGCCCGCAAAGTCCGGCGCCGCGGCGAGCTGCTTGGCCGCGCCCAGCAGCATCGTCGTGTGGCCGTCGTGGCCGCAGGCATGCATCTTGTTGGGAATTGAAGAGGCGTAGTCGAACTCGTTCTTCTCCTGCAGATGCAGCGCGTCCATGTCGGCGCGCAGCCCGATCGTCTTCTGGCCCGGCCGGTTGCCCTTCAACGTGCCGACGACGCCCGTAGTGGCCAGACCGCGATGCACCTTGAGGCCCCAGGAGGTGAGCTTGTCGGCCACGATCTGCGAAGTCCGCTCCTCCTCGAAGGCCGTCTCGGGATGGCGATGGATGTCGCGTCGGATGGCGGTGAGGTCGGCCAGGTCGGCGGCCAGCAGGTCGGCGGTGTAGCGGGTCATGGGTGAGGTCCTTTCGCGGGGAGAGACTAGCCGGAGTCCGGTCCGTGTGAACACCCGTCGCTGGGCGGCGCGCTGGATGGGCGCAGGGGTGGCGTCGCCCCGCCCGTCGCGGTAAACCCCGGCCGCCATGATCCTTTTTCCTGCTATCGACCTCAAAGACGGCAAGTGTGTGCGCCTGCTGCGCGGCGACATGGCACGAGCCACGGTGTTCAACGACAGCCCGGCTGCACAGGCCAAGGTCTTCGCCAATGCAGGCTGCGAATGGCTGCATCTGGTCGACCTGAACGGTGCGGTCGAAGGCCATCCGGTGAACCGCGCCGCGGTTCAGGAGATCCTGAAAGAGGTCACGGTGCCGACCCAGCTCGGCGGCGGCATCCGGACCATCGAAAGCATCGCGCAATGGATCGAAGCCGGCGTGCATCGGGTGATCCTGGGCACGGTCGCGGTGAAAGAGCCCGGCCTCGTCAAAGCGGCATGCAAGCAGTGGCCCGGCAAGATCGCGGTGGGCATCGACGCCCGCGACGGCGTCGTGGCGGTCGATGGCTGGACCCGGCAGAGCACCGTGCGCGCCCTCGACCTCGCGTTGCGCTTCGAAGACGCGGGCGTGGCCACCATCATCTACACTGACATTGACCGTGACGGCGCTATGGGCGGCGTCAACGTCGATGCCACGGTGACGCTTGCCCAACATCTCACCACGCCGGTGATCGCCTCGGGCGGTGTCAGCTCGCTCGACGATCTGCGCGAACTCAGGCCCAACGAGGAATTCGGCATCGTCGGTGCCATCGTCGGCCGCGCGCTTTATGACGGTCGCGTGACGGTGCCGGACGCCATCCGCGTGCTGAAAGGCGAGTAGCGGCGTGCTGAAGGTCCGCATCATCCCCTGCCTCGACGTCAAAGACGGCCGCGTCGTGAAGGGCGTGCAGTTCGTCGGCTTGCGCGATGCCGGCGATCCGGTCGAGCAGGCGCGTGTCTACGACGCCGCCGGCGCCGACGAGCTCACCTTCCTCGACATCACCGCCAGCCACGAGAACCGCGACACCATCCTCGATGTCGTCGCCCGCACGGCGGAACAGTGCTTCATGCCCCTGACCGTGGGTGGCGGCGTGCGCCAGGTCGAGGATATCCGCCGCCTGCTACTGGCCGGCGCCGATAAGGTCTCGATCAACTCTGCGGCCGTATCTCGACCGGAGTTCGTGCGCGAGGCTGC
>CALROF020000248.1:0-9215 GCA_943369775.1 Reyranella massiliensis 521 | reverse complement strand
AATTGCTTTCCGTGTCATCCTGAGCGCAGCGAAGGATCCTTCGCTCGCTCCAGCGCGGAGACTACTCCGCGCGCGATGACACGATTGGGGTTGAGAGGCGTCGCGCCGTGAAGGCCCGCGGCTTCCTCCCCGCGCTGCCGGCGCTGATCCTGCTGTTCGTGTTCTTCCTGTTCCCGGTCGTGCGCATGCTGGGTTTCAGCGTCGAGGCCGGTACGCTCGACTGGTACGCCAAGGCGCTAGGCGAGGGACTCTACCTGCGCGTCTTCTGGAACACCTTCGAGATCGCGCTGCTGGTGACGCTCTTCTGCCTGCTGCTGGGCTATCCGCTGGGCTTCCTGATGGCGACCACGACACCGGGCTGGGCGACCTTCGGGTTCATCTGCGTCCTGCTGCCGCTCTGGACGTCGGTACTGGTGCGCACCTATGCCTGGATGGTGCTGCTTGGCCGCAACGGCGTGTTGAACCGCACGCTGATGGAGTCCGGCCTCACGACGGATCCGTTGCCGCTTCTGCACAACTTCACCGGCGTGCTGATCGGCATGGTGCATGTGCTGCTGCCCTACATGGTGCTGCCGATCTATGGCGCGGTGCGACGCGTCGATCCGGCGATCCCGGCCGCCGCCGCCGGCCTCGGCGCCTCGAACGCGCGCATCTTCTGGCGCATTTACCTGCCGCTCACGCTCAACGGCATCTTCGCCGGCAGCGTTCTGGTGTTCGTGCTGTCGCTGGGCTTCTTCATCACGCCGGCGCTGCTGGGCGGCGGCCGGGTGATGATGATCGCGGTGCTGATCGAGCAGCAGGTGCGTGAGACGCTGAACTGGCCCTTCGCTTCGGCGCTCTCGGCGGTGTTGCTGGTCTTCACCTTCGCCGTCTATGCGCTGGCCCAGCGCTTCACGCAGTCGGAGGCGACGCGATGAGCCGCCGTCTCCTCGTCGCGGTCTGCGCGCTGATCTACTTCTTCCTGATGCTGCCGTTGCTGGTGGTGTTCCCGATCTCGCTCTCTTCGGCGCCCTACATGCAGTTCCCGCCGCCGGGTTTTTCCTGGCAGTGGTACGAGCGCTATCTCGACGATCCGCAGTGGATCGAGGCGACGTGGCGTTCACTTTACATCGGCGGCGCGACCTCGATGCTGGCACTGCTGCTGGGCGTGCCACTGGCCTTCAGCCTGGTGCGCGCTCGCTTCCGGGGCCGTACGCTGCTCGATCGTCTGGCGCTGGCACCGATCATCGTGCCGACCATCATTCTCTCGGTCGCGATCTACGGCCTGTTCGCCAAGCTGAAGCTGATCGGCACCTGGTATGGGTTGGTCGTGGCGCACACCGTTTTGGCGCTGCCCTTCGTCGTGCTGGTGATCGCGGCGGGCCTGCGCGATTTCGACCGCTCGCTGGAGCAGGCCGCCGAAGGGTTGGGCGCCTCGCGCTGGAGGACGCTGGCGCGCATCACCCTGCCGCTGCTGCGGCCAAGCCTCGTCTCGGCCGGATTGCTGGCCTTCATCTCGTCCTTCGACGAGGTGGTGGTCGCGTTGTTCCTGGCGGGCGCGAACATGACGCTGCCCAAGAAGATGTTCGACAACATCATGATGGAGATCGATCCGACCATCGCCGCGGTTTCGGTGATGCAAATCCTATTGGTGTCGGTGGTGCTGGTCCTGATCGGCCGCTTCGGTCGAGGCCTCAGGGACAGCGCGCGTTAGCGGCGTGCGCGTGAGGAGGGAGTGATGGCCGAGTCCGTGTACCACAAGGATTTCAAGCCGATGCCCTGGTGGTGGGAATGGTGGCATCCCTCCAACGAGCTGAGCCAGGACCCGCCGCTCAAGACCGACGTGCTGGTGGTTGGCGCAGGCTATGGCGGCCTGTCGACCGGACTCGAACTGGCGCGCTCCGGCGTCGATGTTACGGTCCTGGAGCGCGGCGATTTCGGCGTCGGCGCCTCGACGCGCAACGGCGGCGGCGTCAGCGGCGGCACCACGATGGGCAAGGGCTTCTCCGGCAAAGGCGTTGGCGGCAATGCCGAAGCCTGGAAGCAGGTGATGGCACGCATGCTGGCCGACGCCGCCGATTCGCTGGCGCAGGTCGAAACTGTGATCCAGCGCGAAGGCATCGAGTGCTACTGGCGCATGAATGGCCGCTTCAGCGGTGCCTACACGCCACGTCACTATGCCGAGCAGGAGGCCAAGGTCGGCACTTACAACGCCAAGGCAGGCCTCGGCACCTATATGGTGCCGCGCGAGCGGCAGCGCGAGGAGATCGCGTCGGATTACTACTACGGCGGCATGGTGGTGGAGCGCACCGGCCAGCTCCATCCTGCGCTCTACTATGGCGGCCTGCTGGAGGCGGCGCACCGCGCGGGCGCCAAGCTCTGCGCCAACTGCGACGCCGAAAAGATCGAACGCAAGGCGGGTGGCTTCCGCGTGCTGACCAGCAAGGGCCCAATCGAGGCGCGCGAGGTCGTGATCGCAACCAACGGCTATACGACCGAGCTGACGCCGACCTTGCGGCGGAAGCTCGTGCCGGTCGCGAGCCACATCATCGCGACGGAGGAACTGCCGGAGGATCTGGTGCAAAGCCTGATTCCGAAGAACCGCGTCGTCAGCGATACCAAGCGCGTGCTCTGCTACTACCGGCAGTCACCCGACAATAAGCGCGTGATCTTCGGCGGCCGTGCGCGCTTCACGCAGGTCACGCCCGAAGTCAGCGCGCCGGTGCTGCACGGCTACATGCTGGAGCGCTGGCCGCAGCTCAAGGGCGTGGGGGTCACGCATGCCTGGACCGGCAACGTCGCTTTCGCCTTCGATTTCCTGCCGCACATGGGCATGGAGCAGGGCATGCACTATCTCATGGCCTGCAACGGCTCGGGCGTCGCGATGATGAGCTATCTGGGCTACCAGACCGCGCGCAAGATCGTCGGCGGCTCGAACGCGCCGGTGAATGCCTTCGACGGCCAGGAGTTTCCGACCGTGCCCTTCTACAACGGCAATCCCGAATGGGTGCTGCCCTTCGTCGGTGCCTGGTATCGCACGCGCGACTGGTGGGATCGGGTGAGGGCGTAGCGTCCCTCCGCGCAAATCAGGTCGGCAACCGCGTCGCCTGGCTGACGGCCAGCTCCCAGCCGTCCTTGGCCGTTATGTAGATGCAGACCCAGCGGACATCGAAGTTCGTCTGGCCATTCGCGCCCGGCATCGTGCTTTTGCCGGTCACGACCACGGTGGGACCTGTGAAGACGCGATAGCTGAGGTCGGTGGCGGGCGCCGCCTCAACCAAGGGCGCGCCGGCCAGGGCTGAAGCGATGCGCGCCTCCTTATTGTCGAGTTTCCCTGACTCGTGCGTGTGCGTGTAGGCGTCGGCATAAGCCATACGCAACGCCGCGAGGTTCTTATCCCTCGCGGCCTTGGCGAGCTTTTCGCGAAGGGCCGCCACTTCCTGGATAAATTTCTGCGATTCCGCCGCATCGGGTTGGCGTGGCGGATGGGCCAAGGCCGGCAGAGAGAGGAGCGGCAGGGACGCCGCAATCAAGGCGCGTCTACGCATCCTTGGAGGATACGCCGGCCTCCGCAAATGTCGCCATACCGTTGTGGCAGGCCGCAGCTGCTTTCAGGAGCGGCACGGCAACGGCCGCTGCCGAGGCTTCGCCCAGCCGCATGCCGAGGTCGAACAACGGCTGCTTGTCGATCGCCTTGAGCAGGCGATCGTGACCGGGCTCGGCCGAGCGATGCGCTACCAGGCAATGGTCCAGCGCGTGCCGGTCGACGGCCCACAACACGGCGGCGGCGGTCGTGCAGGCATAGCCGTCGAGCAGCACCGGGATGCGGCCCATGCGGGCGGCAACGATGGCGCCGGTGATCGCGGCGAACTCTTCGCCACCGACCGTCGCCAGCAGCTCCAGCGGGTCGCGGCGTGTGATGGCGTCCTTGTGGTGCGTCAGCGCCTCGTCGATGACGGCGATCTTGTGCTCCAGCGCCTTGCCGGCAACGCCGGTGCCGGGCCCCGCCCAATCCTTGCCGGTGCCGCCGAACAGCGCGGCGCAGAGCGTGGCGGCCGTGGTCGTGTTGGCGATGCCCATTTCGCCCAGGCACAGAACGTCGATGCCGGGCTCGGCGGCCATCATGCCGTAGGCCATGGCGTTGGCGGCGCGCTGCTCGTTCATCGCCGGGCCCTGGGTGAAGTCGGCCGTGGGATGTTCGAGGTCGAGTTCGTAGATGCGCAGGTCGGCGTCGATCGCGGTGGCGAGCTGGTTGATCGCCGCACCGCCATTCAGGAAGTTCTTCACCATCTGCTGCGTGACTTCGGATGGGTAGGCCGAGACGCCGCGCGCCGCGACGCCGTGGGTGCCGGCAAACACCGCGATGCGCGGCCGCTCGACCCTCGGCTGCGCGCGGCCCTGCCAGGCAGCCAGCCATTCGGCGATCTCCTCCAGCCGGCCGAGCGAGCCCGGCGGCTTGGTGAGTTCGGTCTGGCGCTGCACGACGCGCGTCCGCGCCTCCAGGTCCGGCCCCGGCAGCTCGCGCAGGATACGGCGCATTTCGTCGAAGGAAGCGGCGGATTTGGCTGTCGTAGGAGTGCTCATGAGGGCGCGGACCTTCCTATATTTACTGCACCGAGGCCAGCCCAAACGGCCCACGTTTCCGGCCGTTTTCGTCGCGCCCCACTGTGTCGCCGGGCCGTGTGGCGGGGTTCGGGCCGGACCCTTCGGTTCATTGCCCCGGCCGGGCGGCCCTTCTACGATGCAGGGCGCCTTCCGGGGTAAAGCCGATGGACCATAGGCTTGCGGCGGTGCTGGCGGCCGACATGGTCGGTTACAGCCGGTTGATGGAGGTGGACGAGCGCGGAACGCTCGCGCGATTGCGCGCCCATCGCATCGAGCTGATCGACCCTGCCATCGCCAAGAACCAGGGGAACATCATCAAAACCACCGGCGACGGCATGCTGGTGGAGTTCCAGAGCGTCGCCGATGCGGCCAGGTGCGCGATCGAAATCCAGGAGCGGATGGGGCGGCGTAATTCCGATGTGGCCGACGACCGGCGCATCGACTTTCGCATCGGCATCAATCTCGGCGACATCATCTTCGAGGACGGCGACATCTACGGCGATGGCGTCAACATCGCGGCGCGCGTGGAGCAGCTCGCCGAGATCGGTGGGATCTGCGTCACCGCCGCCGTGCACGACCAGATCGATGGTCGCGTCGATGTCGCCTTCGAGGATCTGGGCGAGAAGCTCTTGAAGAACATCAGCCGACCGGTGCGGCTCTACCGAATCGTTGTTCCGCCACCGGAACAGAGGCCGGCGCCGGGCGGCGCGCATGCCGCCACGAAGGTCGCCGTGGTGAAGCCCACGGTCGCGGTGCTGCCGTTCACCAACATGAGCGGCGATCTGGAGCAGGAATACTTCGCCGACGGACTGACCGAGGACATTCTCACGGAGCTCAGCCGCCGCCGCGAGCTGTTCGTGATCTCGCGCACGTCGACGTTCGTCTACAAGGGGCACGCCGCGAACCTCCGCGAGGTCGCGCAGAAGCTGGGCGCACGCTATCTGGTGGAAGGCAGCGTCCGCAAATCGGGCGACCGGCTGCGCGTATCGGTACAGCTCATCGATACGGCGAGCGACGCGCATATCTGGGCCGAGCGCTATGATCGCAAGCTCGACGACATCTTCACCATTCAGGACGAGATCACTTCGGCGATCGTCGCGACCTTGCCGGGTCGGCTCGAAGCGGCGCAGCAGGACCAGCTCACCCGCCTGAAGCCGTCCAGCATGGCCGCCTACGAATGCGTGCTGTCCGCCAAGGTCCTGCACCATCGCAGCACGCGCCAGGACAACGCTGAGGCGCTGAAGCTGATCGACCGGGCCTTGCAGCTCGATCCCGACTACGCTCATGCCCACGCGTGGCGCGGGTGCATACTCGGTCAGGGCTGGGGTTACGGCTGGTGCGAGGACAAGGACGCGGCTTTCAACGAGGTCGCGTTCGCGCTCGATAGGGCGATGGCGCTCGACGACAACGACCCCGACGTCCATCGCATCCTCGCCGCAGTCGCGATCGTGCGAAACGACATGAACCGGGCCCGCTATCATCAGGATCGGGCGCTGGAGCTGAACCCCAACTACGACCTCGTCGTGGTCCAGATGGGCGAGCTCTTCACCTGGCTCGGACGGGCTGAGGAGGGGGTCGAGTGGATCCGCAAGGCAATGCGCTTGAACCCGCACCATCCCGCGCGCTTCTGGAGTCATCTTGGTAAGGCGCACTTCGTCGGCCGGCAGTATGCGCAGGCCGTCGAGGCCTTCATGCACTTGTCGACGATGGACGCCCCGCAGCACGCCTTCATCGCGGCCTGTTACGGATGGCTCGGCGATCGGACCGCTTCGTCGGCGCATGTGAGGCGGCTGCGGCAGCTCGATCCCGAGCTCGACCTGGAGAAGTTCCTGGCCACCATGCATTACGCGAACGACGCGGATCTTCAGCATCTCCGCGAGGGCCTTGTGAAGGCCGGCCTATAGAACGCCGCGAGTGTGGATTTACCGCCTTCATGGCGGGCGTGGGTCACCCTATATTGACCGGACCATGACCAATTCCAACGATCCCTCCTTCGGCTCCAGCAGTCATCGTCCGACCTCGTTCGACGAATGGCTGCAGGCCGCGAAGGAGCAGGCGACCTTCTTCACGGGCCTCAAGCTCGATGTCGGCCTGCCGCGCTGGCAGCTCGCCGATGTCCTGCCGGTCCTGCCCTTCATTGGCGCCGGCATCGGCCTGGCGGCCGGTCTGGTCTTTGCCCTCGTGCGCGGCATCGCGGGCCCCGGTTGGCTGGCGGCCGTCCTGGCCGTGGGCGCGGCCGTGCTGATCACGCGCGCCTTGCATGAAGACGGTCTCGCCGATACCGCCGATGGACTGGGTCCGCATGCGCTGGAACCGGCCCGCCGCCTCGAGATCATGCGCGACAGCCGCAACGGCACCTTCGGCGTGCTGGCGCTGGCGCTCTCGGTTTTGATCAAGGTCGCCTGCCTCGCCCAGTTCAGCGGCGCCACCGGCCTCGTCGTCCTGATTTCTGCACATGCCGTGTCGCGGTCCGTGCTGGCCTATCCGCTGCTGGCCTATGCGCCGGTGCATGCCGACGGTCTCGGTGCGCAGGCCGGAAAACCCACCGATAATGACGTTTGGTTGACGATCGCACTCGGCGCCGTGCTGGCCTTCCTCCTGCTGCTGGGCAAGGGCTTCTTCGTGGCGCTGCTGACGCCGCTGATCGCCATCGGTGCCGGCATCCTCGCGGCGCGCTGGATTGCCAAGCGGCTGGGCGGCTACACCGGCGACACCCTCGGAGCGGTCCAGCAGAAGGCCGAGATCGTGTTCCTCGTGGTGGCGGCCCTCTTCATCGGCCGCTAAGAAGACTGCCGTTCGAAAGACATCGGAGGGCAGCATGGCGACGGGCGCCAAGATCACCGGATCGGTCACACGTTGGTGGTGGGTGCGGCATGCGCCGGTCCCCAATCCGGAACGCCGCTGCTACGGGCAATCCGACAAGGATTGCGACGTCAGCAACGAAGAGCTGTTCCGCCATCAGGCGAAGCTGCTGCCCAAAGGCGCGGTCTGGTACGCCTCGAACCTCCTGCGGGCCCGCAAGACCGCCGAGCAGCTGGCCAAGGCGGGTGCGGAGATGGACCGGCTCCATATCGACCCCGACCTCGCCGAACAGCATTTCGGTGATTGGCAAGGTCTCACCTACATCGAGATCGCCGAGAACCACGCCAACAACCATCTCTTCTGGCTGGGACCGCCGGAATATCGGCCGCCGGGCGGCGAGAGCTTTGTCGACCTGCGCGATCGCACCGTGCGCAGCATCGATCGCCTGACTGCCGAACATAAGGGCCGCGACATCGTGGCGACGGCGCATGGCGGCACGATCCGCGCGGCGCTGGCACATGCGTTCGACCTGCATCCCGAGGCGGCGGTGCGCTTCGAGATTGAGAACGTCTCGCTGACCCTGATCGAGCATTTCGAGCAGGCCGATCCGGCCCATGCCTGGCGGGTCTCGTTCGTGAACTACATGCCGCGCGAACTGGCGAATGGACCGGCTGGCGGCCCGGCGTGAAGAGCGCCACCGAGCTTGCGGCTGAACAGGCGGCCTTCTGGAAAGGGCCCGGCGGGCAGGGCTGGCTCGCTGCATACCAGCGCATCCAGCGGTCGCTGGTCGACATCAATCGCGCGGTGCTGGCATTTGCCGATGCACGGCCCGGCGAACGGCTGATCGATGTCGGCTGCGGTACGGGCGACACGACGGCGGCGCTCGCTGCCGCCGTGGGAGCGTCTGGCCACGTACTGGGTCTCGACATTTCCGAGCCGTTGATCGAGGCGGCGCGTGCAAACGCAGCCCCTAACAGCAGCTTCGTGATGGGCGATGCGACGACGCATCCTTTCGAGACCGGCGCCTGCGATCTCGTTTTCTCGCGCTTCGGCGTGATGTTCTTCGGCGAGCCCGTGGCGGCTTTCCGCAATCTGCATCGTGCGTTGAAGCCCTCGGGGCGCCTGGCCTTCGTCTGCTGGCGCACCCCGAAGGAAAATCCCTGGGGGCTAGTGCCTCTGCGGGCCGCCGCGCCGTTCCTGCCGCCCTTGCCCAAGCTCGGGCCGGAAGATCCCGGCCAGTATTCCTTCGGCGATCGCGCCAGGGTCGAGCGCATCCTGACAGAAGCGGGTTTCGCGGCTCTTTCTTTGAAGCCGCTCGATGTCCCGATCTTCATGGGCAAGGACGTGGCCGAAGTCGTGGCCAATGCCGATCGCTTCGGTCCGCTGGCGCGTGCCTTCGCCGAAGCAACACCCGAGGCGGCCGACAAGGCGCGCGCGGCTATTGCCGAAGTCCTGGCGCCGCACGCGAAACCCGAAGGCGTCATGCTGCCGGGTGCTTGCTGGCTGGTGAGCGCGAAGGCCTCCTGATGGAGCATATCGGGACGTTTCCGCTGCCGCCGGTGACCCTGGTGCTGGGCGGCGCCCGGTCGGGCAAGAGCACGCACGCCGAAAAGCTGGCGACCGGCTCGCTGCATGGCGCGTCGCCGCATCCGGCCGTCTACATCGCTACCGCCGAAGCGGGCGATGTCGAGATGGCGACCCGCATCATGGCCCATCGCGCCCGCCGCGGCGTCGGCTGGACCACGATCGAGGAGCCGCTGAAGCGTGCCGAGGCGCTGGAGGCGGCCGAGACGCATGGCCAGCCCGTGCTGGTCGATTGCCTCACCCTT
>CALROF020000247.1:0-9299 GCA_943369775.1 Reyranella massiliensis 521 | reverse complement strand
CTGCTCGGCTAGCTCCGTCTGCTGATAGGGCTTGTTGAGGCGCGGTAAATCGAAGTTGGCGCGTGCCGGCAGGTCCGCATAGCCGGTCGCCAGCAGGATCGGCATTCCAGGGCGCAACGAGCGCGCTTGCTCGGCGAGCTGCAGACCGGTCATTCCCGGCATCGCATAGTCCGTGATCATCATGTCGATCGGTTTGCTCGTGCGCAGAACATCGAGCGCTTCGCCACCCGACAATGCCGTCACCACCGTATGCCCGAGATCCTCCAGAAGCGCCGTCGTCGACAGGCTGATCAGAAAGTCGTCGTCGACAAAAAGCAAAGTCGCGTGTTTCCGCGCATCGGGTGCGGCCTCTTCCGATTCGACAACCACCACTGCCGGAACTCCTTCTGCGACGGGCAGCCATAGTTCTGCACGCGTGCCGCGACCTGGCGTGCTGAACAGGCGCAGCGCGCCCTTGAGCTGTTGAGCAAGGCCATGGATCATCGACAGACCGAGGCCCGTGCCCTTGCCAACCTCCTTCGTGGAGAAGAAAGGCTCGATCGCCTTCTGCAAAGTCTGCGCATCCATGCCGACACCTGAATCCGACACCGTGAGACGAAGATACGGGCCGGCATCCAGGTCCCGCGTGTTTGCGCTCTCGACCTCATCGAGGATGATCGTAAGCGTTCCGCCCGCTGGCATCGCGTCGCGGCTGTTCACCGCGAGATTGAGAAGTGCGAGTTCGACCTGATTGGCGTCGACGTAGGCCGCCGGCAACCCCTGTGGCAGATCGAATTGTATCTCCACCGAAGGGCCAATGGACCGCCGCAGCAGATCACCCATTCCTCGAACGAGGTCGGCCAGATCGACGGGCTTCGGTTCCAGCGATTGGTGCCGCGCGAAGGCCAGGAGCCGTTGCGTCAACGCAGCGCCACGCTGGGCGCCTTGCATGGCGCCGTCGATGAGCTGGTCGCTCGCCGGGTTGGCCGGCAGGCGCTTGCGCAGAAGCTCGAGGTTGCCGATCACCGCCGTCAGAAGGTTGTTGAAATCGTGCGCGACGCCGCCGGTGAGCTGGCCAATGGATTCCATCTTCTGCACCTGGCGCAGCTTTGCCTCGGTGCGCTCACGTTCAGCGATCTGTGACAGGAGTTCGTCATGGGCGTGCTGAAGCTGCCCCGTCCGCTCCGCCACACGCCGTTCGAGGATGTCGTTGGCCTGCTGCAGCCGGACCTCGCCCTCGCGCAGGTCCTCCAACAGCGACCGCGTCTCATGTTGTCGGCGACGACCCTTCACGGCGGCGCGCGCGACGCTGAGGAGCGTGGTGGGATGGAAGGGCCGCTCGATGAACGACACATTGCCCAGCGTATCCAGCCAGCGCGACGCGATCGGATTACGCTCCGGACCGCCGCCATGATCCGTCACCAGCAGCACCGGCAAGTCCGACCAGGCCGGCTGGCCGGCGAACCAGGCCCAGAGCAGCTTCAGGTCGGCGCCGCGGATTGCCTCCTCCGTGATGAGGAAGAAGGCCACGTCGTCATCGAGACACTCGACCAGAGCGTTGAGCGTCGGACAGACGACACATGACACATGAGTCTGCTCGATGAGCGAACAGGCTACCGCTGCGTCGCGACCGCGCGGAGCCAGCACCAACGCGCGCAACGATCGTTCGGCGCGCGCGGTCACTCGTCCTTCTCGGTTCGCCGAGGCGAAGTGTTGCTCGGCAGGATAGGCGTACCACGCAACACGCCATGGAATTGCGTGAGGGGCTCACCGATATGCAGTCCGCGTTCGATCCAGAATTCCCGAATCGTATCCTCGTGATCGCCACCTCGCTTCTTGATGACTGACAGCGCACGGCGAACGGATCCTTCGGCTTCGAAATAGCGCAGCAGAATCACCGCATCGGCAAGATAGGTTATGTCGACGGGCGATTTCATCTCGCCGACCAGCCCATGCTGCGCCACGGTCAGAAATGTCGAGACCCCGGTGCGGTTCAGGTACTGGACGAGTTCGTGCATGTGCAGGATCAGAGAGTTCTCCTGCGGCATCGACGTCTGGTAACCGTTGAGGCTGTCGATGACGACCGTCTTCACGCCCTCGACTGCCGCCGCCGAACGAACGGCGTGGGCGAACTCACCAGGCGAGAGTTCGGCGGCGTCGAGCTGTGTGATGTGAAGATTCCCGCTGGCCTGCATCGCCTCGAAGTCGAAACCGAGCGGTTTGGCGCGATCGAACATGAGGCCTAGTTCCTCGTCGAAGATGAACATCGCCGCCTTGTCGCCTTTACGCACCGCCTCCGCCACGAACTGCCAGGCAAGCGTTGTCTTGCCGGCCCCCGAGGGACCCAGGATCAGCGTGCTCGAGCCCTGCTCGATGCCACCACCAAGCAATCTGTCGAGGGAAGCGATACCGCTCGTGACGCGACCGCGATTGAAGCCCAGCCGATGCTCGCTCGCAACAAGGCGCGGAAAGACGTGCGCTCCGCCGGTTCGGATGACGAAGTCGTGGTAGCCGCCGCGAAAGCTCTGGGCACGATACTTGACTACGCGCATGCGGCGGCGCTCGGCGCCGTAGTCCGGTGTCAGCTCCTCCAGCCGAATCACGCCGTGGGCTACCGAGTGAACCGTCTTGTCGAACGTATCGGTCGTAAGATCGTCCAGCATCAACACCGTAGCGCCATGCCGCGCGAAGTAATGCTTGAGCGCCAGGATCTGCCGGCGATAGCGCAACGAACTTTGCGCGAGAAGGCGAATCTCGGACAGCGAATCGAGGACGATGCGCTGGGCGTTGCTCTTTTCCACGGCCTGGAAGATGAGTTTGGTCGTTTCGCCCAGCTCGAGGTCGGATGAATAGAGGAGGCTCTGCTGCTGGTCGGAATCGAGCAGGCTTTCCGGTGGCACGACCTCGAAGACGTTGATCTTTTCACCGAGCTCCCAGCCGTGGGTCGATGCCGCACCGCGTAATTCGGTCTCGGTCTCGGACAGCGTGATATAGAGGCCGCGCTCGCCCTTCTCGGCACCTTCGACCAGGAACCGCATGGCCATCGTCGTCTTGCCGGTGCCCGGACTGCCTTCGAGGAGAAAGACTCTTCCTACGGCGAGACCACCCAAGAGAATATCATCCAGCCCCGGCACCCCGGTCCGGGCTTTCGGCTTTTCCTTCTGGCGGTCCATCGTCCCTCTCCACCTCGCCTATGCTCTCGAGGAGCGGCGGATGGGCCGACGCGATGAGAGCGACTAGTTTAACGGTGGCTGGGAGCGGAAGTTCCGATTACGGGCCTTTACGCTAGGCCGCGGTTCCCTGGATGACCTCCAGAAACGCAGCGCCGTAGCGCTCCAATTTGGCGTCGCCGACCCCATGAATCTCCCGCATCGCGCGCTGGCTGGCCGGTCGATGGGTCGCCAGTTCCGCCAATGTCCGATCGGAGAAAACGACGTAGGCCGGAACATTCTGAGCGCGCGCGAGCTTGGTGCGCAGCGCCTTCAAGGCGTCGAGCAGGACGGTGTCGCCGTCCCCGACAATCGTCGCCGCGGCGGTACGTCGGTCGCGGCGCGAGCCCTTGCCCGCAGCGCCTGACGTCAAATCCTTACGCAGTTCGATCTTCTGCTCGCCCTTCAGTACGCGCCAACCCTCGTCGGTAACCCACCACCGGCCATGCTCCATCAGGTCCTGTGCGATCAGGCCGACGGCCGAAAGCTGGCGGAAGATCGAGCGCCACTCCGCGGACTTGCGCTCCTTGCCGACGCCAAAGGTCGGCAACCTTTCGTGATTGAACTTCTGGACGTTGTCGGTGAGGTCGCCGATCAGGATGGCGACCAGGTGCTCCATGCCGAATCGCTCGCCGGTGCGGACGATGGCCGACATCGCCTTCTGCGCATCGATCGTGCCGTCGAAGAGTTCGACGCCTTCCTGGCAGAGATCGCAGTTGCCGCAGGTCTCCGACGGCTCGCCGAAATAGGCCAGCAGGGTCTGGCGACGACAGCGTGGCGCTTCGGCCAGCGACAGCAAGGCGCCCAATCGCTGACGCTCGATGCGCTTGCGCTCGTCCGATGATTCACCCTGCTCGATCTGCAGGCGGCGAAGCTGCATGTCGCCCAGGCCATAGAGCGTGAGCGTATCGGCGGGAAGACCGTCGCGCCCGGCGCGGCCGATCTCCTGATAGTAAGCCTCGACATTGGCTGGCAGGTCGGCATGACAGACGAAACGCACGTCAGGTTTGTCGATGCCCATGCCGAAGGCCACGGTTGCCGTCATCACCACGCCGTCGTCTTGCTGGAAGGCGTCCTGGTTGGCGTCACGCACCGCCTTGTCGAGGCCGGCATGATACGGCAGCGCACGCATGCCGGCGGCCGTAAGCGCTGCCGCCAGTTCCTCGACCTTGCGGCGCGAGGCGCAGTAGACGATGCCGCTCTCGCCTGGATGGGCCTGCACGAAGGACATGACCTGACGCGTCGACCGCTCCTTGGGCTTGAAGGCGAGCTTGAGGTTGGGCCGGTCGAAGCTCCGAACGAAGATGCGCGGCGACGCGGCGAACAGCTTTTCGACGATGTCGCCGCGTGTCGGCGCATCGGCCGTGGCGGTGAAAGCCAGCGTCTGCAGGCGGCCGCCGATCTGGCGCGCCAGATTGCCCAGGGTCAGATACTCCGGGCGAAAATCGTGGCCCCATTGCGAGACGCAATGCGCCTCGTCGATCGCCATCATTGAGACGTGGGCCTCGGCCAGCATCTCTACCGTGTCGGGCCGCGCCAGCCTTTCGGGAGCAACGTAGAGCAGCCGCAGCTCGCCGCTGCGCAACAGGCCCATGACGCGCGCATTCTCTGCGGGTTCGTTACTCGAATTGAGACTGCCCGCCGCCACGCCGGCCGCCGTCAGCGCACGCACTTGGTCTCGCATCAGGGCGATCAGCGGTGAGATCACCAGGGTCAGTCCAGGCCGCGCAATCGCCGGAAGCTGATAGCAGAGCGACTTGCCGCTGCCTGTCGGCATGACGGCCAATACATTCTCGTCCGCCAGCACCGCACGCACGATTTCTTCCTGTCCGGGTCGAAACTCGTTGAACCCGAATACGGAATGCAGCAGCGCGCGTGCGTGAGAGAGGGGGTCGTTCATCTTTGTTGGCGGCACTATTACGCCAACACCCGGCCCCGTCATGTGGAAGAACGACGCCGTGCGGAAAGGCCGCCGCGGCTTAGTGCCGAGCCGCCTGACCGCCGTCGAGGGTCATCACCACGCCGCTGATGTAGCTCGCGCGGTCGGACGCCAGGAACACCGCGAGATCGGCCACTTCGTCGGGCTCGGCAGCGCGGCCGAACGGCATGTGCTTGGTGAGCTCGGGCCAGCGCTCGGGATCGCCCCACTTCTGCTCGGCCTGGCCGCGCAGCAGGGTCAGCATGCGATCCGTGCGGGTAGCCGGCGGATTGATCGCCACGACCCGGACGCCATGGTCGACACTGCGCGAGCCAACGGCGCGCGTGAAGGCCATGAGGCCCGCGTTGCCCATCGTGCCGGCGACGTAGTCATAGTTGTAGCTCTCCCCGGCGAGGCCGATGACGTTCACCACCACGCCCTTCTTGCGCGCGTACATCTTCTCCAGCATGGCGCGGGTGGCATTCACGTAGCCGAACACCTTGAGCTCCCAGGCTTCGCGCCACTTGGGTTCGGTCATGCCGAAGATGTCACCGCGCGGGATGGCCCCGGCATTGTTCACCAGAATGTCGGCGTGTCCGACGGCCTCTACGACGCTGCGCGCCGTGTCGCCCTTGGAAAAATCGGCCGGATGAATCTCGACCGGTACATTGTGCCGAGCCCGGATCTTGTCGCGCGCCGCTTCCAGCGATTCCTTCGACCGTGAAGCGATGTGTACGGTGCAGCCTTCGGCGGCGAAGCCCATGGCGCAGGCAAAGCCGATGCCGCGGCTGCCGCCGGTGATCAGGACGGTTTTGCCGCCGAGCTTCATGTCCATGGGATTGCCTCTTAAAGCCGATAGGTCGAATCGATGTCGGCGCGGCCGTCTCCGGTCTTCACGCGGCCGTCCTTCGCCATCTGCACGAGATGCGCCAGCATCGACCGGCCCGCGGCCTTGTGCAGATGCACCGGCGTATCGGCGTAGTTCTTGGCGACCATCTGGGGAATCGTTTGCGGCCCTTCCTTGAGGCGCGCCAGGATCTGCGCCTCGCGGCCCAGGCGATGCTCGATATAGGCTTGCACGAACGAGTTGGGATCGCGGATCTCGGCCCCGTGCGTCGGAATGTAGAGCGTCTCGTCGCGTGGCAGGAGCTTGCGCAGGCTGGCGAAGTAGTCGGCCATATTGCCGTCGGGCGGCGAGATCACGGCGGTCGACCATCCCATGACATGGTCGCCGGAGAGCAGCGCCTTGTCCTCCTTCACCGCGAAGCAGAGATGGTTCGAGATGTGGCCAGGCGTGTAAACGGCTTCGACATTCCAGCCATCGCCCTGGATCACGTCACCGTCGTTCAACTTGATGTCCGGCGCGAACGACAGATCGCCCGGTTCCTCGGCATGGTCGCCGGCCGGCGGCTTGGGATGCGGGCCGTAGCTGTAGACCTTGGCGCCGGTCGCCTTGGCGAGCGCGGGGGTCGCCGGCACATGATCGATATGCGTATGGGTGACGAAAATATGCGTCACCGTCTCGCCGCGCAGCGCGCGCAGCACGGCGTCGATATGGTCCTGCTGGTCGGGACCGGGATCGACCACGGCGACTTTGCCATGACCGATGATGTAGGTGCCCGTGCCCTTGAAGGTGAACGGATTCGGATTGTTGGCGACGACGCGGCGGATCAGCGGCGTCACCTCCATGGCCGTGCCGTAATCGAACTTGAAATCCTTGATGAAGGGAATGCCGGGCATCGCGTACTCGCTAAGGGCTGGGCGGTGTCAGTTTGTAGAGGGCGTTGCGGATATCGGCGCTGACATAGACGGCACCGGAACGGCTCACCGCCACGCCCGTCGGCATCAGCGCCGGCGGTCCGCCAGAGTATGGCGCCAGGCCGATATCGAGGTTGGAGGCGATCACGACCTTGTGGCCGTTGGCCGGGTCGATGGCGACGACGCGCTTCTGGCCGACTTCAGCGACATAGAGCTTGCCGTCCGGCCCGACGTCGATGCCTTCCGGGCCGGCGAGATTGTCGGCCACGACCTTGCGCGCGCCCGACGCCATGTCGATCTGGGTCACGGCGCCGGCCGCGATTTCGGTGACGTAGATCTGCGTACCGGCACCCTGCGCCAGGGCCACCGGACCGCGCAGCTCCTTCACGACATTCGTGCGCGTCTTGCCGTCGGGGCTCACCTTCACGAGATTGCCCGTGGCGAGTTCGGCGACGTAAATCGTGCCATCGGCAGCTTCCAGCGCATCGACGGGCGCCGCGAACTCGCCGAGCGTGGCCACCAGCTTGCCTGTCTTGCGATCGATCTTCTGTACGGTGTTGGAGAACCAGCTCGAGAGCAGCGTGTGCTTGGGCCCGACCGAGATGCCGGTCGGATAGGAATGCGTCTCGCCATGCACGCGCAGCACGTCGGTCACGGCACCGGTCGTGCCGTCGACATTGCGATAGCTGAAGACGTCGGCGACGTGCACCGTCTCCTTAGCCCCTTCCGTCGTCACGGCAAGATCGGCCGGAATGGCGAGCTTGCCTTCGACGATGGTGCGCCACGACCCGGTCTGCTTGTCGACCATGTAGATGCCGTTGTCGGTCATCGAGGTGACGAATAGCCGGCCACGCGAATCGAAGGCCAGGTTATCGAGGCCGGGCTTCATCGATGCCACCAGTCGCTTCGCCTTGCTGGTCAGGCTGACGCTCCAGATGCCGCCGGTACCCGTGTCGACAACGTAGAGGTTGTCGCGGTTCTGCGGGTCGATGTTGGCGGCCGCCGGGATCTTGAAGCCGGAAGCGATCACCTCGGAAGCGCCGGTTTCCAGGTTCACCTTGACGATCTCGCCCTTGAACCAGATCGGCCCGTAGAGGAAGCCATCGTCCTTGTGGATCTCGAAGCCGTTCAGGCCACCCATCTTCTCGGCGATGCGGCGCAGCTCGTTGCGGGCAAACGGCTTGAAGTCGGGCTTGTCGACGTTCTTGAGATCGACTTCGTAGAGGGCATCACCCAGGAACACTTCGGTGACGAACAGGCGGCCATCCTTGCCGAAGGCCAGCGAGTTCGGACCACTCAAACCCTGCGCGACCTCGATGGTCTTGCCGTTGGGCTTGCGGATGTAGACCTTGCCCAAAAGGAAAGCCGTCCACGCCATCGTGCCGTCGTCGGCGAAAGCGATGTCGTCGGCCATGCCTGTCGGCGGATCGATGACGCGATCGACCTCACCGGAATCCACCTGCACGCGATAGATCGTCTGCCCCACCACGGAGCCGGCAAAAAGCTGGTCGTCCTTGTTGAACGCCAGTCCGTGTACGCCGTGGAACCACGACCCTGGCACCAGGAACTGCTGACTGTACTCCTTGGCCACCGGCGCTGGCTGTGCCGACGGTGCAGCTTGCTGGGCCAGCGCCGATCCCGCCAGGCCAAACAGCAGCGCCGCCGTCGTGACAATGCGGCCCAACTCCATCCCATTTCCTCCGACCGTCTTTATCGCGGCGCAAACTGTAAACCGGGCGATGGACTTTGTAACGCCGAACCCTCCCCGCCTGAACCCTGATGCCGCAGACATCGTGCTGCGATAGGATCGGGGCGCCATGGTCGCTGAAACGCGCTACGTCAAAACCGGTAAGGTTTTTGTCGCCTGCCAGATTTCGGGGCAAGCTTCGCCCGACCTGGTGGTTGTTCCCGGATTCTTTTCGCACATGGAGCACGACTGGGAGAATCCCCGGTTCGCGCGCTTCAACCATGCCCTGGGGTCGTTCTCCCGGTTGATCTGTTTCGACAAGCGCGGCACCGGCCTGTCCGACCGCTCGGTGGGCGTGCCTCACCTCGAGGAACGGATCGACGATATCCGCGCGGTGCTCGACGCCGCCGGATCGCGCCTTCCTGTGCGGCACGTCGGAAGGCGGCCCGATGTCGCTGTTGTTCGCAGCCACCTATCCCGATCGGATCGCAGGCCTGATCCTGGTCGGCGCCTATGCGAGGGCGGTGGGCTCAGTAACTGCCTATGACAATCCTGCAGCGACCGAGCGAGCCGTGGAAGAGACCTGGGGCACCGGCAAGGGCCTCGAGGCCTTTGCACCGTCGGTCGCGGGCGAGCCGGCGTTTCGCGACTGGTGGGCACGCCGGCAACGGCTGGGGGCCAGCCCGTCGGACGTTATCAACCTCATCCGGATGAATGCCGAGATCGACGTTCGGCACATCCTCCCGGC
>CALROF020000246.1:0-9322 GCA_943369775.1 Reyranella massiliensis 521 | reverse complement strand
AAAATTCTCGGCGACCACTTCGAGGCCAATCGCAAGCATCTCTATCGCGTTGCCTACCGCATGCTGGGCTCGCCAGCTGAGGCCGAGGATGCGGTTCAGGAAGCGTGGCTGCGCCTGAGCCGTGCCGGCGCCGACGATGTCGACAACCTCTCGGGCTGGTTGACCACGGTGGTGGCGCGCGTCTGCCTCGACATGCTGCGTGCCCGCAAGACGCGGCGCGAAGAGCCGCTGGAAGCCCCCGACGAAAAAGGTGGCGAAGAGAAGCCAGCCGCGGCAGCGGCCGTTCAGGGAGCCATTGACCCCGAGCAGGAGGCGCTGCTGGCCGACTCGGTTGGCCTTGCGCTGCTTGTCGTGCTTCAGACGCTCGCGCCGGCCGAGCGTGTTGCCTTTGTCCTGCACGACATGTTCGACCTTTCCTTCGACGAGATCGCCTCGGTGGTCGGCCGTACGCCGGTCGCAACGCGCCAGCTCGCAAGCCGTGCCCGTCGCCGTGTGCAGGGTCAAACCACCGTCCCCGAGGTCGATCTCAATCGTCGGCGCAGCGTCGTTGACGCCTTTCTCGCTGCATCGCGCAGTGGCGATCTCGAGGGCCTCCTGACCGTGCTCGATCCCGACGTGGTGGCGCGTGCCGACGGTGTGGCCGTGAAACTCGGCTCCGTGCCGGAGATGCTCGGTGCCGATGCTGTTGCCCGTGCTTTCAAGGGCCGCGCCCGCAACGCACAGGTGGCTCTGGTCGATGGTGCGCCCGGCGTCGTCGTGGCGCCGAACGGGAAGCTCCTGCTTGTACTGCGCACCAAGATCGCCAACGGCCTTATCGTAGAGCTCGAAGCCATTGCCGATCCGCAGCGACTGGCGGAACTCGAACTGGCCGTGCTGTAAGGCGCCCCCATATGGTCACGATCCAGTTGATGCGACTGGCAACCCAACACGCCGTAAGCCGTTCATTAGGGACGAATGGAGGCTTCAATGGTGCATGTTGCAAAATTCGCTGTTCTTGCTGCGTTTGCGGCGACCGTGGCTGCGTGCGGTAACAACCCAACGGATCGAGCCCTGACGGGTGGCGCTATCGGCGCCGGTACCGGTGCAGTGGTGGGCTCGACGATGGGCGCGCCGGTTGCCGGCGCCGTTGTCGGTGGTCTGGGCGGTGCCGCAATTGGCGCCGCGACGACTCCGCGCAACGATTACTACTACAGAGGCTACTAACCGACGCGAGAGACGCGGAGAGCTGAAAGGTCAGCTCTCCGCGTTGATTCCGCGTTCTGCGGCGATGCCGGCGAAAGTCGTAATAGTCTGCTCGAAGAGTTTCGCGAAGCCCGCACCGTCGAGGCCGACGGCATCGAATCCCAATGTTTGAAGACGCTCGATCACGGCGGGATCCTTCAGCACAGCCAGCAATGCCGTGTGCAGGCGCGCACGCGTGGCTTCCGGCGTACCCTTGGGCGCCAGCACTCCCATCCATGTCGTCTGCACAAAACCGGGCGCAACCGTCTCGGCGGCTGTCGGAACCGTGGGAAAGGCGACGGCTCGTTCGGCAGTCGTAACGCCGAGCGCGATCAACTGTCCGGCTGCTGCCTGTTGAGCCGCTGCCGCAAAGGTGACGACTCCGGCGTCGATGTTGCCGGCAATCAGGTCCTGGATGAGCGGTCCGCCGCCGCGGTAGGGCACATGCGCCACTGTGGCGTTCCCTGCGGCACGCAACAGCAGCTCGCTGGTGAGATGCTGCGAGCTTGCGATCCCCGGTATGCCTACATTGAGTGCGCCCGGTTTTGCTTTGGCTGCCGCTACATAGTCGGCAAGGGTCTTGAGGCCGGAGCGGGGATGGGTGAACACACCTTGCGGCGCGGAGGCTGCCAGCGTTACCGGTGCGAAAGATGCGCGCACGGACGCCGTGCCGGCAAGCGGCAGCGCCTCGGTGGCGGCAAACGTGTCGTTCGCCAGGAGCACCGTGTATCCGTCCGGCTGGGCGCGCGCGGCGGTCTGCGTGCCAACCCGGCCCGAACCTCCGCCAATATTGTCGATCAGGATTGTCTGGCCGAGCTGCGCGCCAAGCGGCGCCTGGATCACGCGCGCAAACGTGTCGACGCCACCACCCGGCGGCCAGGGCACGACAATGCGAAGCGGGCGCGACGCATCCTGGGCGCGCAATAGGTAGGGCGACATGACCGCTGCACCGGAGAGAACAGCGGCAAAGCGGCGGCGGCTAAAGGCGGAAGCGGACATGAAAAAACCTGTCGGTTGAGGGCTCATCCGAAGGTGGCAGCGCTGTCCGTTGCATTAAATGAAACGTTCAATCGAATTGCGGCTCGCGCAAGGGAGTGGCGTTCCCTGCAATCACCTCCCATGGAAAATTCCGGTGGTTCATCCTCTGCGTCCGTCATAGGGAGGAGAGAGCAAGGGGGAATTCTGTCATGTCTCAGTCGCCGCACGGCCCGCTTCAGGGCGTCAAGGTCGTCTCCTGTTCGACCGCGCAGGCTGGCACCGTGCCGTGGATGCTGATGGCCGATCTCGGTGCCGACGTGATCAAGATCGAGACGCCGGACGGGGGCGATTCTTCGCGTCGCATGACGGTGCTTCCGGGGATGGGGAGCACTTTTTTCGAGACCAACAATCGCGGCGTGAAGAGCGTGACGTTGAACCTGAAGTCCGCCGAGGGTCGCGCGATCCTGCACAAGCTCGTCGCCCGGGCCGATATCTTCGGACAGAATTTTCGGCCGGGTGCGGCCGAAAAGAACGGCTTCGGCTGGGAGGAGCTGCACAAGATCAACCCGAAGCTCGTCTATGTTTCGATCTCGGGGTACGGCCCCAAGGGACCGCATGCCCATCTGCCAGGTACCGATTCGATGGCGCAGGCGCTGGGCGGCATTGCCGAGGCCTATTCCATGCCCGGCCAGAAGATGCGTACCGGCGTCGTCTCTGTGGCCGACGAGACCTGTGCCTTCCTGGCCTTTGGCGGGGCGCTGGCGGCACTGACCTATGCGCGCACTACCGGCATCGGCCAGAAGATCGACCTGTCGCTATTGGGCGGCCAAGTCCGACTGATGGGATGGACGCTCACCACCGCGATGTGGCGCAACCAGGATCCCATCACCGGACAGGCGCGCATCACCGGTACGGTCGAGCGGCCGGGCATCAGCGCCAGCTTCAACGATCGCGACGGCAAGCCGCTGGTTTTCCAGCTCGTCGGTCCCGAGGATTGGCAGGATGCGATGACGTCGCTCGGCTTCTACGACCGGTTGAAGGCAGCGGGCTTCGAGAAGCTCGGCGTCATCATCGAGGCTGTCGGCCGGCGTGCCGATCTGTTGGCATTGCTCGACGAGCTCTTCGCCACCGGCACCCGCGAGGACTGGGTGACGAGGCTGCGCGGTGCCGACATCGTCTCGGCACCGATCAACACCCTGCTCGAAGCCTCGAACGATCCCGACGTGATGGCCAATGGCTATGTCACTCATGTCGAGCATCCCAAGCACGGCCGTCTCAAGGTGCACGGCACGCCCTGGCAGTTCTCCGAAACGCCGGCCAAGCCAGGCATCGCGCCGGAACTGGGAGAGCACAACGATACGGTGCTTGGCGAGCTGGGCTACGGCGTGGCCGAACTTGCTGATCTGCGGGCCCGGAAGATCATCTAGCTCATGTCACCCAATTGGGGGATGTCGCATGGAGAGCGTCTAGTCACTCTGTAAGCATGACGAGGAATATCGCTCCAGAGATGCAATGACGCCGGCTGAAAGCGAGGTCTTCGTCATCGTTGGTGGCCGGCAGGTCTGCCCTCATGAGGAGAACCACCGCCTTTCTCTACGCGGTGCCGTGTCCTATGATTGTTTGAATGAGGTTGAAGTGGCGTTGAGTCAGGCGAGACAAGATATCGAAACCGACTCGATCATCGTTCCGGTTGCCCGGTCATGGCTTCCCTTATTGGCCGGCGACGTATCGTCTCCTGTCACGGACCTGCGAAGCTAGGAGAGTCGCCATGCCTCCGGATGTTCCGCACGGCGCACTGCCCGATCCCGCTTTCGTCGCCGACGCACTGACGATCAACAGTCTTCAACACGCCGTCGAAGCCGGACAGGGATGTACGGCGCGCTTCGTCGAATCGGTTGTCGTCTGGGAACTGCTGAAGGGCGAGATCGTCGAGGAGCGGACTGTCCACGTGTTCGATCTTCGTGGACATCCCGAAGCGACAATAGCCTACGCGTGGCGGTCGTCGCCGGAAGTGCAGTCGAACATTGTGTTGCGTCAGGGCGAGATCGAAGGCCCTGAGGACGCCGTGAGAGCCGTTATTTTTGCATGCCGCTAGGCTTGCCGCCTCGATCGTGAGTCGCGAGAAAAGCCACGACATCGCCTACGGTCTCGAACTTCTCCGCGGCCGCATCGGGAATCTCGACGTCGAACTCGTCTTCCAGCGACATGATCGTCTCGACCACGTCGATGCTGGTGACGCCCAGCTCGTCCATCCGTGCGGTCTCGGTGATCTTCTCGGCGTCGATTTGGAATTTCTCCGCCATCACGCGGCTGACCCGTTCCGACACAGTGTTCATAGCCTTTCCTCCTGCTCGGAAGGGTAACGCTGTCACCCGGCCGACTGATCCCTATTTGGTGCTGCGCGGCCTGCGCGGCAACCTTAAACCCGTGAACACCCGTAAAAGGCCCCTTGCATTGCCCTTCGCCGAAATGTTCGCGCCCCACATCGGCTATTTTGCGTCTTAGGCGCCGTTACGCAACCACTACGGCCTGACGCGAGGGCAGATTGCCCTCGCTCTCCGGCTAACGTGACGAAAAGGCGCTGGTCCGCTGGAGCTCGCGGGCGCACCATCGCGATGCACCGCAATCCTATTCCGATACTGGCCGCTGCGCGAGCATGCACGACCGACGTGGCTGACACCGTTTCCTCCTTGTTGTGCAGTATTCGCGCCTGCACGACCTGCGCATCGGCCCTGGAGAATGGGCCGAATCCCGTCGTCCAGTTCGCCAAAAGCTCGCGCCTGATCATCGTCGGGCAGGCGCCCGGGGCGAAGGTCCATGAAAGCGGCGTGCCCTGGCAGGACGCGAGCGGCGAGCGGTTGCGGGATTGGACGGGGCTCAGCCTCGGGGAATTCTACGATTCAGGGAAGGTTGCGCTCGTACCCATGGGCTTTTGCTATCCCGGCAAAGGCAGGAATGGTGATCTTCCGCCACGGCCCGAATGCGCACCGCAATGGCACGATCGTGTCTTTCATCTCTTGGTCGACAAGCGCCTGGTCCTGTTGGTCGGTAGCTATGCCCAAGCCCGCTACCTTGCCAGGGCCGGAGGCAGACAAAGTCTCACCGCCGCGGTGAAGGATTTCAGGGCGTACGGGCCGTCGTTCTTTCCGCTACCGCATCCATCATGGCGCAGCGGCATCTGGATGAAGCGCAATCCCTGGTTCGAAGCGGAGGTGTTGCCGCCGCTGCGCAAGGCCGTTCGCGCGGCCTTGCGCTGACGTTTGCGGCTTGGCCGCCCTAGGGCAGAATCGCGTCGGCTTCGATCTCGACCTTGGCGTTCGGGTCGATCAGCGCCGACACCTGAACCAGCGTCATCGCGGGGAAATGCTTGCCGAGCGTCGCGCCCCAGGCCTCGCCGACCGCTCTGCCGGCGGTGTTGAATTCCGCGATGTCGGTGACGTAGGCGCGCAACGCTACGAGATGTGAAGGTTCGCCGCCTGCAGCCTTCAGCACGCTGACGACATTGCCGAGTGCCAGCCGCCACTGCGCGCCGGCATCCGTCCCTTGCGGGATATTCGCCTGTCCCGGCTCTTTGCCGATCTGACCCGCGATGCGCACGCTCCTTGTCCCGGTAGCGACCACGGCATGCGAGAAGCCACGCGGCCGCGGCCAGCCTTCCGGAAGAATCGGCGTGTAGGCGATGTCGGACGTGCTCATGGTTTCGTTTCCTCCAAATGGATTGGCCGACAGTCTACCTCGTCTTGCTTTGCGCGCGATCTCTCACTTGTACCCGCACGCCTCGGCGCTGGTGCGCACGACACGCCACATCGTGCCGTCGCTCCAGCAGCCGTCGTGCCACGCGCCTGTCAGGCTCTTGCCATCGGCCTCTTTCAACGTGCCCATGCCCTCGGGCTTGCCGCGATAGAAGTCGCCTTCGTAGATCGCGCCGTTCGGCAGCTTCAGCGTGCCATGGCCATGTTCCTCGCCGTCGCGGAAGTCGCCCTCGTAGCGCTCGCCGTTGGAATAAGTCGCTACGCCCTTGCGGTTCAGCTTTAGATCGTTGAACCAACCCTCGAAGCGCGTGCCGTCGGGCCGGACGAGAACGCCGCGACCGAACGGGAACTGGCCTTGGTAGCGGCTGCCATCGCCGAGCGTGGCGACGGTGAGTGCGATGAGGTTTCCTTGGCGATAGACGCCGTCGACGCGCAGTTGGCCGTTGCTGTAGGTCATGACGCCGGGACCCTCATAGTCGCCGTCCTTGAACATGCCCTCGTAGCGGTCGCCGTTGGCGTAGTTGGCGAGGCCACGCCCGTTATAGTCGCCGTTCTTCATTTCGCCGGTGTAGGTGTCGCCGTTAGCAAAGCGCCAGCTTCCCTGGCCCTCGGCCTGGCCATTGCGGAACGGCCCTTCGTAGCGATCGCCGTTGGCCGTGATCCAGATGCCACGCCCCTCTGGCCGGCCGTTCTTTACTTCGCCTTCGTAGCGGTCCGTCGGCTGGCCGTCCTTGAACCACTGCAGCACGCCCGATCCCTGCGCGGTGCCGCCGGGGCAGGCGCCTTCCCAGCGGATCGCTTCCTTACCCTCGGGAGCCGGATTCCAGACACGGCAACGCGTCGCCGTATCGGCGATCCAAGCGCCCTGAGGCGGCGGAGGAGACGGAGGAGGTTGCTGCGGCTGCTGCTGAGAGGGCGCCGGCAGTTCTTGCGTCTGGACCTGCGCCGCAGCGGCCGAGCCGAGCAGAACGATCGCAATCCCCAGGCAGGTCGACAGGCGCATGCCGGATGATTGGCGGCCGGCTGCGGCGATTCAAGTCTCCTGGTCGTGTCTACTTCGTGCGCTGCATCAGCTCCCGCGCCTTGGCCAACCGGTCGAGGCAGCCGTCTTCACGGCCGCGCTCGGCTTCGGCACGGGCTGCCACTAGTAACGCCTGTAGGGTCGTCCGATCCGATGCGACTTCCTTGTCGCCGTCCTTGGTACTGAAAGGGGCGCCCGGCCTCGTGGGCGTCACATCGGGCATCGTCGGCATCCGATTGCCTGCACTCGGCGGCGGCGCAATCACCGATCGATCCTCGGTCTGTGGCGGCGCGATGACGCCGCCCGAACGCCCGAGTTCCTGTGAGTTCGTGCCGGGGGACCTGTTCGGCGTACTGCGGTCTGGCGTGGCGACGGGCGGATCGGTCGCAACGCCATGGCGCTCGGCCATCTGACGCACCTGGTCGAGGCAGCTATCCGCGGCCGCCGCATCGGGCCACAGCACGAGCAACGCGAGGCTCGCGAGCAGGAGGCGGGTGGCAGCGGAAGCGGAGGGGCGCATGTCGAAGCAACGACAGGCGCGCGCCAGCGGTTGCGCTGTGTCAGAAGCCGTACAGTCGCGCCGGATTGTCGACCAGAATCTTGCGGCGCACCGTTTCATCCGGCACGCACCGGAAGAACAGCCGCAGCAGGTCGTCCTCCTGCGGCACATCCGCTGGCGCATGACCGACGTGAGGCCAGTCACTGCCCCAGACCAGCCGGTCGGGATTGGCCGCCACCAGCGCCTGCATGAAGGTCGCTGTGTCGTCGAACGACGCACCCTTGCTCGAGCCCCGGCGCGTGTTGCGATCCGCGCCTGAAAGCTTGCACCAATAGCGACCCGTCTTCAGCTTTTCGCAGAAGTCGCGGAACCCGGGATAGTCGACGCCCTTGTCAGCCATCGTGCGGCCCATGTGATCGATCACAAAGTCGAACGGCAGCTTCTCAAGATCCGGCGCCAGCGCTTGCAGGTCGCCGGTCTCGATCCAGAGCTGCACATGCCATCCGCGCTCGGCCAGTCGCGGCGCGAGTGGCTGCAGATCGTCCAGGCTCATCCCGCCCGACGACACGGCCTTGCCGTCCTGCCGCAAGAGATTGATCCGCACGCCGCGAAATCCGGCGTCGGTCAGCTCGTCGAGCCGCCGGTCGGTCACATCGGGCTTCAGCAGGGCGACGCCGCGCAGCCGATCCGGATGGCGCTTCAAGGCATCGAGCGTCACGTCATTGTCGGCGCCCGCCGCCAACGCATGGACGATCACGCCCTTGGCGATACCCATCGTGTCCCACAAGGCCAGCAGCGTTTCGACCGGTGTCTCCCGTGCCGGCGCGAACCTGCCCTCGCGCACAGGCGGAAAGCGATCGAAGGGACCATAGACGTGGACGTGGCAATCGCAGGAACCCTCGGGAAGGGTCAATCCTCTTTCCATGACGCATCGCTCCAAGACAAACGTTCCTGCCCTCGAGGAGAGGGCGGTGGAGGATAGGGTACGGCTGTCCGAGCGTCCTCTCCCGTCCCAATCCCGGACATCGCCTGGCGATGCGATCATCCACGGATGACGTGAGTCTCGCCGTGAGTTCGAGTTAGCTGGCGAAACGACATATCCATCTGAAGGAAGAGACACCAATGAAGATCGATTTCACGGGCAAGAAGGCCATCGTCTGCGGCGGCAGCCGAGGCATCGGCCGCGCGATCGCCTTGGGCTTTGCGGCCTCCGGTGGCGACGTATCGATTTGCGCCCGCGATCCCAAGGCACTGGAAGAGACTCGCGCCGAGATCGCCAAGCATGGGCACAAGGCCCATGCCGCGAGCGCCGACCTCTCCAACGGCGACGCCGTGCGCGGCTACGTACGTGATGCCGTCGCCGCGCTCGGCGGCGTCGACTTCCTGGTCAACAACGCTTCGGCGTTCGGATCGTCGGACGACGACAAGGGTTGGACGAGCAATCTGGCCGTCGACATGCTTTCGATCGTCCATGCGACGCAGGAAGCGCTGCCGTCTCTCAAGAAGGGGCAGGGCAGCGTGCTGAACATCTCGTCCATCGCCGCACACCATCCCTCAGGACGCCAGCCATCCTATGGCGCGATCAAGGCGGCGGTCATTCACTACACCGTCACCCAGGCGGCGATGTATGCGGCCGACCATGTCCGCGTGAACTGCATTGCACCGGGCTCGATCGACTTTCCGGGCGGCGTGTGGGATCGCCGCAAGACGGACAATCCGAAGCTCTACAACGGTACCCTGGCGTCAATTCCCTTCGGCCGCTTCGGCACGCCGGAGGAGGTGGCGAACGTCGCCCTGTTCCTCGCCTCGCCGCTCGCCTCGTGGGTGACGGGCCAGACGATCGCCGTTGCA
>CALROF020000245.1:0-9344 GCA_943369775.1 Reyranella massiliensis 521 | reverse complement strand
AATCGTCGATGCGGCTGGAGAGTTCCTTGGCCGCGAAGCCGCCGAACACCACCGAATGGATCGCACCCAGCCGCGCGCAGGCCAGCATCGCCATCACGGCTTCGGGGATCATCGGCATGTAGAGGATGACCCGGTCGCCCTTGCCCACGCCTTGGGCGGCGATCATGCCGGCGATCTGCGCCACCTGATCGCGCATTTCGCGATAGGTGAACTGCTTCTTCGTCCCGGTCAGGGGCGAGTCGTAGATCAGCGCCGTCTGGTCGGCCCTGTTCTTTCCATCAGGCCCACCCTCGACATGACGGTCCAGCGCATTGTGGCAGGCGTTCAGCTCGCCGCCCTCGAACCAGCGGTAGAATGGCGGGTTGGCGTCGTCGAGCACCTTGTCCCAGCGCCGCGACCAGTCGATTGCCGCCGCCTGCTCGGCCCAGAATCCTTCCGGATCGCTCAGCGAGCGCGCCTGCATCGCGCGATACTTGTCCCCGACCGCCATGATGTTTTCCTCCCCTGCCGAGGCAGGTTTTCATCCCATGTGCCGGGCAGGCTTAACTCCGGGCATGGACCGCTGCAATCCGGATGTGAGACTATCCAGCTTGCGACCGGATCGGGGGAAGTCATGCAGCGCATGGTCCTGATGTTATGTGTCGGCGTACTCATGGCGTTTGTCGTGCCGCTCGCGACATTTGCGCAGAGCTGGATCCAGTATCGCCCTGCGGGCGGTGGTTATCAGATCGAAATGCCGGATACACCCTTCGTCCAAACCGAAGACCTCAAGATCGCCGGCGGCCGCACCGTGACGCAGACTCGGGCGATCGTCGACAAGCGCAGGACGGCCTACATCATGGCCTATCTCGACTACCCCGACGACGTCATCCGCGAAGCATCGCCGGATACGATACTGAAGCGGATGCGCGACGGCATGACCCAGATGAGCAGAGTGCGCCGCGACGTGGCCCTCACCGTCAGCGGCGCGCCCGGTCGCGAGCTTATCGGTATCGACAAGAATGGCCTTCAGTTCGTGATGCGCGCGGCCCTGTCGGGGAACCGCCTCTTCCAGATCATGGTCGCCGGTCCTGACGGCATCGAGGCCCAGCCGGACACAATGCGCTTCCTCGAGTCCTTCAGCCTGGTGAACTGACGATCCACGACCGGGTGTTGCTCGTATCGGCAACGCACCGTTTTCAACGAGGTCCCGGCGATGGACCGGTGCAAGGCGGATGTGAGACTATCCAGCTTGCGACCGGATCGGGGGAAGTCATGCAGCGCATGGTCCTGATGTTGTGCGTCGGCGTACTCATGGCGTTTGTCGTGCCGCTTACGACAGTTGCGCAGAGCTGGATCGAATACCGCCCTGCGGGTGGACGCTACCGGGTCGAGATGCCCGATACGCCCATTGTCCAGACCGAGGACATCAAGACCGACGACGGTCGCACCGTGACGCAGATTCGGGCGGTCGTCGAAAGGCGCAGGACGGCCTACGTCGTGGCGCATATCGACTATCCGGAAGATGTCGGCCGCGATGCCTCGCCGGATACGCTGCTGAAGCGGATGCGCGACGGCATGATTCAGAATCGCAGACTGCGTCGCGACGTGGCCCTCACCGTCAGCGGCGAGGCCGCCCGCGAGTTCGTCGCCGTCGGCACGGATGGCCTCACGATCATCATGCGCGGTGTCTGGTCGGGAAACCGCCTCTTCCAAATCATTGTTGGGGGTGCCGACGGCGTCGAGGCCCAGCCCGACACGATGCGCTTCCTCGATTCCTTCAGCCTGGTGAAGTGATGGTTCGTCTCGCGGGGTTGCTCGTATCGGCAACGCGCTGCCGCTCTACCGGGCCGCGTCCATGGACCGGTGCAATGCGGATGTGAAACTATTCAGCTCGCGACCGGATCGGGGGAAGTCATGCAGCGCATGGTCCTGATGGTATGTGTCAGCGTACTCATGGCGTTTGTCTTGCCGCTCGCGACACTGGCGCAGAGCTGGATCGAATATCGTCCTGCAGGCGGACGCTATCGTGTCGAGATGCCGGACACACCCACCATCTCGACCGAAGACGTCAAGATCGACGGCGGCCGCACCGTGACGCAGATCCGGGCGATCCTCGACCGTCGCAGGACGGCCTACGTCATGGCCTATGTCGATTACCCCGACGATGTCATTCAGAGTGCATCGCCGGAGACGCTGCTGAAGCGGATGCGCGATGGCATGACCCGGGATCGCAGACTGCGCCGCGACGTCACCCTCACCATCAGCGGCATGCCCGGCTGCGAGTTCGTCGCCATCGACAGGAATGGCTACGTGATCGTTGTTCGCGCGGGCTTGTCGGGGAACCGCCTCTACCAGATCATGGTCGGCGGCCCCGACGGCGTCGAGGCTCAGGTAGACACCCTCCGCTTCCTGGATTCCTTCAGCCTCGTGAGACCATGACTCGTTTCCTGACGTTGCTTATGTCGACAATGGCACTGCTGTTCGCCGCCACCGCCAGTGCACAGACCTACAACCCGACACGCTGGATCGAATACAAGCCGAACGGCGGCCGCTATCGCGTCGAGATGCCGGCGATCCCCAAGGCCGGCACCGTGGCCGTGCCGACCGGCGCCGGCGCCAGCGTCCCCATGATGGAGGCCACCGCCGTGGTCGACGGCGTGGCCTATGTCGCCTCCTACGTCGACTATCCCGCCAGCGTGACGAAGAACGCGGCGGCCGACTCGATCCTGACGCAGGTCCGCAACGGCTCCGCCGCCGGCAACACCTGGCGCGACGAGAAGAAGCTCCAGCTCGGCCGCTCCGAAGGCCGCGAGTACACGGTCGTGCAGGCCGGCGGCAACGTCGCCATCACCCGCGTCTACTGGGTCCGCGGCCGCCTCTACCAGCTCGTCGTCGAAGGCCGGCCCGGCGTCGAACAGGCCGCCGATACGCGGCGGTTCCTGGAGTCGTTCAATCTGGTGCCGTGAGCGGCCGAGCGTGCAATTGATTGCACAAACAAGGTAGAGGACGGCGAACGAACCGATGATCGGCCGCCGTCAACGGCGGCTCATCCCCACTTGCACAGCTTTGCCAAAGGTTCGAATGCCTCTTTGGCTCCGGCAATCGGGAATGTCAGCCTGGATGGTGCCAAATGCCGAGGATGGATGACCATGCGAAGCAGCGCCTTGTCGTAGAGCGATTTCAGGAACGGAATACCGGTCCCACGCCATAGGCCTATGCAGCCGTCTCCCTTGCACACACCCCAAGTGGCCTTTTGCACAGGGCCGCCATTCAAGGTGTACTCCATCGTCACGTTGTCTCCGCCGACATAGAACGGTTTGCTTGCGATGATGATGCGGGTCTCGTTCTCGGCGCAAAAGACGTTGAGTTCCGCTTTCCGCTTGCCGTACTGACCGTCGATCTCTCCGCTCGCGGTCACCCCGACACCGGTATTCCCTCGCAGATGGTCGCTAACATTGAATGGAGACCATTGCGCCGCTGCATTCGACGACAAACCTACGGCCAGCAACAGCGCCGCTACTAAAACCCACATACGCTCCCCCTGTTTTCATTCACTCAGGCGATCACGCATCGGGACAGCATTTGTCCCTTGTCACGCGACCACCTCGCACTTTGGTTGAATGATAACATGGCCGGCAACCATCGAAATGGCAAAGTCACTTGTCGTCCAAGACAACAGGCGAAGGCGGCGACTTGCGAGGATGTCGCTTCGCCGAGGCCGGACATGCGGCATTGAGGGTGGACGGAGCGTGGCCCATCGACGTTCAATCCTCGCACGACCGGGGCATACCCCGGCGACATGAAGGAGGAAATGCATGACCATCGGCCGCCGTACCGTCGCGCTCACGGCCCTCGGCTCCCTCGCCGCCCTCGCTTCGTCTGGCCTCGCCGCGCCAGCCGCCCGTGCACAGCAGCCGTGGCCGACCAAGCCGATCCGTCTCATCGTGCCCTATGGGCCGGGCGGCTCGGCGGATCAGGTGGCGCGGCTCTATGCGGAGAAAATGAGCGGCTTCCTTAGCCAGCAGATCATCGTCGAGGACAAGCCCGGCGCGTCGGGCGGCGTCGGCGCGCAGATGGTGGCGACGAGCCCGCCCGACGGCTACACGCTGCTGCTCGCGCCGACGGCCGTGCTGGCGATCACGCCGGCCGCGCGCAAGGTGCCGTACAATCCCGACGATCTCGTCGCGGTGTCGCGGCTCTCCACGCCGATCCTCGTGGTGACGCTCACCAACGCGCTCGGCGTCAAGACGTGGGCGGAGTTCGTGGCGCTCGCCAAACAGAATCCCGGCAAGTTCTGGTTCGGCTCCTCGGGCCTCGGCACGATCACGCATCTCACCGGCGAGGTGCTGACGCGGGCCGCCGGCATCCAGATGCAGCATTCGCCCTACAAGACCATCGTCGATGCCACCGGCGACGTGTTCGACGGCCGCATCCAGATGGTCTTCGATCCCTCCTTCATGCCCTATGCCAAGGCCGGCAAGGTGCGCGCCGTGATCGTCGACGGGCCGGTGCGGCTGGCCGACCTGCCCGACACGCCGACCGCCGCCGAAGCCGGGCTCGACCTCAAGGGCTTCCGCGCGCGGAGCTGGTTCGGCCTGTTCGCGCCCAAGGGCACGCCCGAGCCGGTGCTGAAGCGGCTGTCCGACGCCGCCGGCCAGACCGCCGCCCTGCCGGAGATCAAGGAGAAGCTCCTGATGGTGGCGCAGAATGTCGACCATCAGCCCTACGACCGGTACGCCCAGCAGGTTCGCGACGACCAGGCCTACTTCGCGAAGCTCCTGAAGGAGCTGGATATCAAGCTGGAGTAAATCCTCACCCTGAGGAGGTGCGCAGCGCCGTCTCGAAGGGTGGGAACGAGCACCTTGCCTGAGGCCGCCCCTTCGAGACGCCGCACTTCGTGCGGCTCCTCAGGGTGAGGTGGAGGGACCGTTGATGGCCCCTACTTCGGGGCGCGGTTGCTGCCGTAGAGGTTGGCCAGGCGCGCGACCAGGAAGGCGACGTACATCACGCCGACGATCTGTTCGAGGATGATCAGGCTGCGCGCCATGCCGGTGCGCGGCGTGATCTCGCCGAAGCCGGTCGAAGTCAGCACGGTGAACGAGAAGTACATCATGTCTACCCACGACAGGTGGCCGTCGGGCTCGGTGTTGGCGAAGGCGTTCGGCTCGAAGACCTGCAGCATCGAGAAGAAGCTGGCAAAGGTGAAGGCGATCAGCACATAGGCCGAGATCGCGCCGAACACCTTGTCGACCGTGATGACGTGCCAGTCGAGCACGTATTTCAGCAGGGCGACAGTGACGATCAGCAAAGTGACGGTCATCGCCACGATGGAAACGTTGACCAGGAACGAACCGCCGATGCCGCGCAGCGCCACTGCATCGACGGCGATGAAGCCCAGCAGCGCTGCACTGAACACCGCCTTGCGGCGCACGCGCAGCGCCCAGAGCGCCACCACCAGAATGGAGACCAGGGCCGCCACGAGGATGGCGCCGCCGACCGCCGAACCGCCGATCAGCGGGCTGAGCACAATAAGCAGGCAGAGCATGCCGAGCAGCACGCTGCAGCGGTTGCGGCGAACATAGGCGATCCGCCGCAGCATCCCGCGGTTTCGCTTCGATTTCTCCGGACCGGCCGAAACCGGCGCGTCGATCGTCATCCTCAATGCCCCCGAACTCTGGCCGCATAAATCCGCCAAACCCGTTCGCTCGGCAAGCCCTGTGCTGGAGTTGCGCACGCCCAGCGGCACCAAGACTATCGCGGCCCTTCGCAGCATGTGAGAAAGTGCCCGTCCTCGAGGAGGCAGACGGAAGCGATCATGGCAAAGCGTAAGACGGGTAAGGGCAGCGGCACGACCAAGCGTCCCGCCGGCAGCCGGAAGAAGGCTGCGAAGGCGAAGAAGGCGGCCGCGCCGAAGCGGAAGGTCGCGCCCGCCGCGCCCCGCAAACCAGTCCCCAAGAAGCCCGTCGCCCGGAAGGCTGCCTCCCGCAAGCCGGCCGCTCCCAAGGCAGCCCCCAAGTCGCTCACCCGTCCCGGCCTGCGCCGCTCCGTCAAGAGCCGGCCGTCCGTCGCACGGCTGGCGACGCCGCGGCTGGTCTCGCACAAGACGGCGCTCGCCGCCCATAACATCTACGAGCGCGACCTCGACAGGACGCCGGCCAATTACGCGCCCCTCACCCCGCTGCAGTTCATCGAGCGCACCGCCAGCGTCTATCCCGACCATGTCGCGCTGATCCACGGCGCGCGCCGCCAGAGCTGGGCGGAGACCTATGCGCGCTGCCGGCGGCTCGCTTCGGCGCTGGTCAAGGTCGGCATCGGCACCGGCGATACGGTGGCGATCATGGCGCCCAACATCCCCGAGATGTACGAGGCGCATTTCGGCGTGCCGATGACCGGCGGCGTGCTGAACTCGCTGAACACCCGCCTCGACGCGGCGATGATCGCCTTCATCCTCGACCACAGCGAGACCAAGGTGCTGCTGGTCGACCGCGAATTCCACCGCGTCGTCACCGAGGCGCTGGCGATCGCCAAGGTCCAGCCGCTGGTGGTCGACATCGACGATCCCGAATGCGAGGACCGCGCGCAGATCGGCGACACGACCTACGAGGAATTCCTCGACGAGGGCGAAGAGGATTTCGTCTGGGCCTATCCGGCCGACGAATGGAATGCGATCTCGCTCAACTACACGTCGGGCACCACGGGCAATCCCAAGGGCGTCGTCTACAGCCATCGCGGCGCCACGCTCTCGGCCTACGGCAATGCCACGCAATGGCCGACGGGCCTGCATCCGGTCTATCTCTGGACGCTGCCGATGTTCCATTGCAACGGCTGGTGCTTCCCGTGGACCCTCGCCCTGGTCGGCGGCACCAGCGTCTGCCTGCGCCGCGCCGCGGCCAAGCCGATCTTCGATGCGCTGGCCGACCACGATGTCAGCCACATGTGCGGCGCGCCGATCATCATGCAGTTCATCATCGGCGCCGGGCCGGCAGAGCGCCGGCCGCTGAAGCGCAAGGTTGAGTTCATGACCGCGGCCGCCCCGCCGCCCGCCGCCGTGCTGGAAGCGCTGGAGAAGGAGAACTTCCGCGTCACCCACGTCTACGGGCTCACCGAAGTCTATGGCCCGGCGACGATCTGCTCCTGGCACGAGGAATGGAACGAGCTGCCCGCACACGAGCGCGCCGCGCTCAAGGCAAGACAAGGCGTGCGCTACACCGCGCAGGACGGCGTGACGGTGATGGACCCCACGACCATGAAGGAGGTGCCGCGCGACGGCACGACCATGGGCGAGGTGATGTTCCGCGGCAATCTCACCATGAAGGGCTATCTCAAGAACCCCGCCGCCACCAAGGACGCCTTCGCACAGGGCTGGTTCCATTCCGGCGATCTCGGCGTGCTGCACGAGGACGGCTATATCGAGCTGCGCGACCGCTCGAAGGACATCATCATCTCGGGCGGCGAGAACATCTCGACCATCGAGGTCGAGGGCGTGATCATGGCGCATCCCGCCGTCGCTAACGCCGCCGTCGTCGCCAAGCCCGACGAGAAATGGGGCGAGACTCCCTGCGCCTTCGTGGTGCTGAAGCCCGGCGCCAAGGCCACGGCCGAGGAGATCGTCGCCCACTGCCGCGCCAACCTCGCGAGCTTCAAGTGCCCGCGCTACGTCGTCTTCCGCGACCTGCCGATGACCTCCACAGGCAAGGTCCAGAAGTTCGTCCTGCGCGACTGGGCGAAGGCAGTCTGAGGCCGTCGCCGCGCAATCGATTGCATGGCCGCGAAACGCCACTTGATGGTTAGTCGACCACGTTCAGATACACCCGATCGGGGCTCAGTCGAGCCTTATAGGTCGCAATATATTCTTCCACTTCGGTGAGCAGACGGGGACGCCTTACGCCACCGATGACAGCGTCGTTGGCAAAGATATCGTCGTGATAGCAATTGCGCGCAGTGTCGAGCATTTCCGCTGACACCCCTTCGATCCACACAACAGCGGCAGGCTGTCGCTTCAATCTGTCGGCGACAGCGCGTGCGAAGGCAGAAGACAGCAATAGCAACGGCGAACTAGCAAGACCAGCGCCGATGGCTGTACCAAACTTGTCGAAATCGAGCTGGCTCACAAATGGCTTGCCATTACCGAGCAAGAAATCGTCACCATCGAGCGCCGGACATCCGAGCTGCTGGGCCACGAGCCTAGCGAGATAGGTCTTGCCCGCGGCTGGCCGCCCGTCGAATGCGATCAGGCCTCGACCAATCGACCTGACATAGTCGGCCAACGACATCTGGTCGTTCTCGATGAATTGCGGCATCGCAGTCATTTAGTTGAATAGTGTCTGTTGGCGGGTGCGTCAGCCCTGGCCGACACAAGCAGTTTCCTACCCATTTCAATCTGCGTCTCTCGCGACACATTCGTGATGTCGCGTAATTCCTGGATATCGCTGATTCCCAGCGGCCCCAGTAAATCACGCACTGCGAAGAACCAAAGCTCGAACGCGTCTGCCTCAACCGGTTTACCGCCGCATAACCGCCCGAAGTCAGAGCAAGCGACCCACAACACGGCGTCCGCTTCCGTCGGGTCGAAACCTTCAAGTACTCCATTGGGGTCTTGGTCGGCATGCTTGAAGAAGGCGGCATGCTTCGACGCTTCTCGGTAGACCTGCTTTCGGGTCAGGTGCGGATGCTCCTCGTGGATGGCATCGATCATCGAGCGCAGGCCGCGTCTCTCGCAAAGCGTCGTGGTGATCGCGCGCGCGGCCGCGGCCAGCGCATACACCGGAATCGGGTCGCCGCCGTCAAATAGTAGTTGAACCGCAGCTACGATCTCGCGCTCCGCCACGTCGAGTTTGGTAATGCTGGGCATCTATACTCCGATCCGGCTGCATGCCGGTCGAGTCATCTATTGATATGACAGGCCTGTGGAGTGCTACTTATTTCAGGTTGCTTTCTCACATGACATTCGACCACTGTCAGGCAACCCAGTGGTCCTAAGCTAACGCCGCGCCGGCCACTCTGTGCAATCGATTGCACGGCGATGCGCGCAGCTCCCCCTTACCCCGCATCCGGCTTCGGCGGCATCCTGTCGAACGTCGGCAGGGCGGGGTCGAGCTTGTCCCAGGCGTAGCCACTCACCTTGTAGAAGACCATCTGCGGCTTGTAGCGACCGGGGTCGTCGAGGCTGGCGGCGTGCACGGTGAAGAAGTCGGGCATGGCGGCG
This sequence comes from Reyranella massiliensis 521, assembly GCA_943369775.1. Taxonomy (GTDB): domain Bacteria; phylum Pseudomonadota; class Alphaproteobacteria; order Reyranellales; family Reyranellaceae; genus Reyranella; species Reyranella massiliensis_C. The sequence continues at coordinate 157 of CALROF020000245.1, read as the reverse complement.
GACGTCAAGTAGACCGGCGATCCGCAGGTCGGGCAGAAGGAGCGCGTCTTCATGTTGCCGCTGTCGCCGGCGAGGTCCCAGTGCGAGGCCTTGCCCGTGAGCTTCACAGACGCCCGATCCTGAAAGGCCAGATACGAGCCGTGCCCGGTGCCGCTCT
>CALROF020000244.1:0-9376 GCA_943369775.1 Reyranella massiliensis 521 | reverse complement strand
GTCTCCTCCGTTGCGGAGGAGCCTAGCCCGCTTCGTGTCGGCGCCTCAACGACGCGTGTTGCCGGCGCTCCACTGGCCGGCACTGGCGAAGCGGACCGCTTCTTCCGCGGCGCGGACAAGGGCGCGCGCCTTCAGCACACTCTCCTGGTATTCGGCCTCGAGATCGGAATCGGCCACGACGCCGACACCCGCCTGGACATACAGGGTGTTGTCTGTAACCAGGCCGGTACGCAGCATGATGCAGGTGTCCATCGAGCCATTAGCGGCGAAGTAGCCAGCGCAGCCGGCATAGATGCCGCGGCGCACCGGCTCGACCTCATCGATGATTTCCATGGCGCGCACCTTGGGTGCGCCCGACAGCGTGCCCGCCGGGAAGCCGGCCTTGAGCGCGTCGATCGCATCCAGCCCATCTTCGAGCGTGCCTTCGACGTGGCTGCTGATGTGCTGGAGGTGGCTGTATTTCTCGATGGTGAACTGCTCGACGACCCGTACCGAGCCGATCTTGGAGACGCGACCGACATCGTTGCGTGCCAGATCGACCAGCATCAGATGCTCGGCATGCTCCTTGGGATCGGCCAGCAGCTTGTCGGCGAGTTGCTTGTCCTCTTCAGGGGTGGCGCCGCGCCGGATGGTGCCGGCCAGCGGTCGGATGGTGACCGTATTGTCACGCAGCCGCACCAGAATCTCCGGGCTCGATCCCACGATGGTGAAGTCGCCGTAGTCGAAGAAGATCAGGAACGGCGAGGGGTTGATGCGGCGCAGCGACCGATAGAGCGACAGCGGCGGCAGCTTGAAGGGCAGCGAGAAGCGCTGCGACGGCACGATCTGGAAGGCGTCGCCCGCACGGATGTACTCCTTGCAGGTTTCGACCATCTTCTTGAAATCGTCCTTCGACATGTTGGCCTGCGGCTCCGGCAAGCCGTCGAGGGCGTCGGCGCTTTCGCGGCGGAAAGGGAGCGTGCGCTCGAAATCGGCAACAGCGTCGCCCAGCCGTTCCTGTGCAGCCTCGTAGGCCGCGCGCGCAGAGACGCCTGCTTGCGGCCAGGCCGGCGTGACCAGGGTCACGTTGTCTTCCAGGCGGTCGAAGATGCAGATCAGCGTCGGCCGCACCATGATTGCGTCGGGCAGGCCGATCGGATCGGGATTGGTGTCGGGCAGCCGCTCCATATCGCGGACCATGTCGTAACCCAGGAAGCCGAACAGGCCCGACGCCATCGGCGGCAGGCCGGGCGGCAGCTCCATCTGGCACTCACGGATCAGCGTGCGAAGCGTTTCGAGCGGGCGGCCATCGAGCTTCTCGAAGGCCTGTGCATCCGAGCGCGCGCGGCGATTGATCTCGGCCTGACCCTTGATGCAGCGCCAGACGACATCCGGCTTCATGCCGATGATCGAGTAGCGTCCGCGCACCGACCCGCCTTCGACCGATTCCAGCAGGAAGGAATTGGCGCGGCCATCGGCCAGCTTCAAATAGGCCGAGACCGGTGTTTCGAGATCGGCGACGAGCGTGGTCGAAACGACCTGCGGCTTGCCAGCTTCATAGACGGCCTCAAAGGCGCCGAAGTCGGGCGAAATCGACATGGGAAGAGGCCTATTGCTGCTGCTGCTGGAAGAGCGTCGCGAAAGCGGCCTGATCGACCGTCACGCCATACTTGGCGCGCAGCGCCGCTACGAGCTGCAGGATGAGATCGTTGGCGATCATCGTGTCGAGCTGCGTGCCGTAGCGCTCCAACGCCTCCTTTTCCTTGGCGAGGTCGGGGGCGTCGATCTGCTTCAGACGAACCAGCACGCTGCCCTCGGCTGCCCGCACCGACTGCGTCTTGTCGAGTGCAAGCTTGAAGAGTTCCTGCACGGCAGCCTGGTTGAGATAATTGCCAGTGTCGTTCTCGAAGCGCGTCACGGGCTTGGCGATGCGGGACTCCAGGCCCAGTTCCTTGGCGAGGGTGGGGAAGTCGGTTCCGGCATTGGCTTTCTCGACGGCAGCCTTGACCTTTTCGTCCGCGAGCTTGCGGCGCTCGTCGGCCTGCCAGGCATCGGTGACCTTGGCCTCGACCTCGCTCAGCGCAGGTGTGCGGGCAGGGGTGATGCGGTCGGTATGCACGATGAAATATTCGCCGCGCTGCGTTTCGAGAAGCTCGCTCTCCGCGCTTTCGCGGGTGGCGAAAGCCGCTTGCACCAGCTCGGCGGCGGCGGGGCCGATGACGATCTGCTTGCCTGCAGCGTCCTGGCCGCTGGAGCTGACATTCTCGTACGTGCGGATCTTGAGGCCGAGATCTTCGGCGGCGGCCTTCATCGATTGCGTCTTGCTCAGCACGCGCTCGAAATCGGTGACCAGCTTGATGAGAAGGTCGGGTGCCTGCTGGGCCTTCAGCTCCTTCTCGAGCTTGTCCTTCACTTCTTCGAACGGCACAGACTTGCCGGCCTCGATCTTGTTGATGCGGATGACGTGCCAGCCGAGCGGAGACTGGAGCGGCGCCGCGGCGATGCCGTCGGGCAGGCCGAAGATGCCGTCGGCCAACGCGCCCGGCGGCAGATCCTTCTTCGTGACCGGGCCGAGTTTGATTACGCCGTCGGCATTGCCGGTGACTTCCTTGGCAGCCTCCTCAAGCGACTTGCCCGCCTTTACGGCAGCGATGATGGCCTTTGCCTTGTCTTCGCTGTCGGTCATTGCCTGATCGACGTCGCGTTTTTCCGGCGTGCCGAACTCGGCAGCGCGCGCTTCATATTCCTGCTTCACGGCATCGGCGGTGACGGCGACTTGGCTCTGCACGTCGTCGACCGTCAGCATGACGTAGGAGAAGGCGCGGAATTCGGGGATCTGGAACTTGGCCTTGTTGGCCTCGAAATAGGTGTTGAGCTGCTCCGGTGTCGGCTTGGGAACGTCGACCACGATCGCGTCGGGGACGTAGATCGTCTCCGCGACCCGCTTCTCACTGTCGAGCCGGAAGATGTCGTCGCGCAGCGTACTGGGCGCGAGGCCCTTGGGCTGCACGACGCCGAAGAGTTGGGCGGCCGCGATCTCGCGGCGCATGTCGCTCTCGAACTGCGGTATGCTGATACGGGCCTGCTGCAGACGGTTCCTGTAGAGCAGGGGGTCGAACGACCCGCCGGCGCCCTGGAAGGCGGGGTTCCGGGCGATTGCAGCGGCGACCTGCGCTTCGCTGGCGGTCAGGCCGAACTCGCGAATGGCGTAGTCGAGCACCGTCCTCTGGATAACATCTTCGAGGGCGCTGACATGCAGGCCCATGCCCATGGCTTCTTCGCCGGTGGGGCGGCGGCGGTACTGGCGCTCGAACGCCTCAAGCTGGCGGTTGTACTGCTCGCGGACCTCGGCCGAGGACACGGAAGCACCGCCCACCCAGCCATAGATCGGCAGATGATAGCCGCCGACATGCGCTACCTCCGCGCTACGGCCTCCACTGCGGATCATGTCGCCGATCCCCCAGAAGGCAAAGGCGATGATCAGCATGCTCGAAAGCAGGAACAGAACGACGAAACGGGCGAATTTGGTGAACTTATTCACGGCTCAGCTGGGGGTATGAAAGGGGGTCCGCGCGGGGCGCCATGCCTACCACTGGCCCCCCGGACAGGCAACCAAGCGGCCTTTACCGCAAACTCTACCGCCGCTAGACACGCCGACGAACGAGTTCACGGGCGAATTAACGGGGAACATCATGGCGCGTACAAGGCGACCGCTGATCGCGGGCAACTGGAAGATGAACGGTCTCACCAGCGATGCCTTGGCGCTTGCGAAGTATGTCGCGGCAGGCGTGAGCCAAGCCGGGTGGACGGATCGCGAACTGCTCGTCTGTCCGCCGGCGACTTTGGTGATGGCAGTGGCCGGAGCGGCCAAGGGCAGTGGCCTGCTGGTCGGCAGCCAGAATTGCCACGCTAAGGCAAATGGTGCCCACACTGGCGACATTTCGGCCGAAATGCTGAAGGACGCCGGGGCCAGCCATGTGATCGTGGGCCACTCCGAGCGCCGCAGCGATTGCGGCGAGACCGATGCCATCGTGCGCGCCAAGGCCGAAGCGGCGTGGCGTGCCGGTCTGATGCCGATTGTCTGCATTGGCGAGACCTTGGCCGAGCGCGAAGGAGGCAAGACTCTCGCCGTGCTCGAGACGCAGCTCAAGGGCAGCGTGCCTGCAGGTTCGACGGCGGCGAAACTCGTCGTCGCCTACGAACCGGTCTGGGCGATCGGCACCGGCAAGACGCCTACCATCGACGAGGTAGCCGCAGCACACGCGCACATTCGAAAGGTGCTGGGCGGCTTGATGGCAGACGCTGGCGCCGTTCGTTTGCTCTACGGCGGCTCGGTCAAAGGCAGCAATGCCGCCGAACTCCTGGCAGCAGGCGATGTCGATGGAGCCCTGGTTGGCGGGGCCAGCCTGAATGCTGCTGAATTTTTGGCTATCGCCAAGGCCGTCTAAAGGGGCTAGAAGCGCCCGCTTGCGGAGATTTCCTTCTAGCGCTGGACAAAAATGGACGCCGTAAGACACTTTCTTCACGAATGGCGGCTCGTGCTGCTCGTCATCCATGTCGGCGTGACAGCCGCGATGATCGTCGTGATCCTGCTTCAGCGCAGCGAAGGCGGCGGCCTTGGCATGGGCCGCACGGACGCGCTGTTCTCGGTGCGTGGTCAGGCCAACGTGCTGTCGCGCATGACGGCGATCTTCGCCAGCATCTTCCTGGCCCTGAGCCTGCTGATGGCCTGGAGCCTGACCGATCCGACGCGCGGCACGAAATCCATCATGGACCGTGCGCCGGTAGGTGTTCCGGCAGCGCCAGCTGCTCCAGGTGGCATGGCGCCGGCGGCGCCTTCGCCGGGGGCTCCGGCAGCGCCGGGGCAGCCCGCCGCTCCCACCCGCTAGGAACTTCGATGCAACGCATCCGTTTCCCTCGCCGAAGCACCTCCGGCGAGACGATATCCCCATGGCTGGACCCAACAACGTTTAGTATGCTGTAAGCCCATGACGCGCTTTATTTTCATAACGGGCGGCGTGGTTTCCTCGCTTGGCAAGGGTCTTTCGTCGGCGGCGCTGGGTGCGTTGCTGCAGGCCCGTGGTTACCGGGTCCGGCTCCGCAAGCTCGATCCCTATCTCAACGTCGATCCGGGGACGATGAGCCCCTACCAGCACGGCGAGGTTTTCGTAACCGACGACGGGGCGGAAACCGACCTCGACCTCGGCCATTACGAACGCTTTACCGGCGTCGACGCACGCCAGAGCGACAACATTACCACCGGCCGCATCTATTCGACCGTCATCGCCAAGGAGCGGCGCGGGGAGTACCTCGGCGCGACCGTGCAGGTGATCCCGCACGTCACCGACGCAATCAAGGATTTCGTGCTCACCGACACCGACAAGGAGGATTTCGTCCTGGTCGAAGTCGGCGGCACGGTGGGCGACATCGAGAGCACGCCGTTCCTCGAGGCGATCCGTCAGGTCGCCAACGAACTGGGGCGCGAGCGCACGATGTTCGTGCACCTCACTCTGCTGCCCTGGGTGCCGACGGCGGGCGAGCTCAAGACCAAGCCGACCCAGCACTCGGTCAAGGAACTGCTGAGCGTCGGCATCCAGCCCGACCTGCTGGTCTGCCGCAGCGGCGACAAGGAGATCCCGGCCAACGAGCGCCGCAAGATCGCGCTGTTCTGCAACGTGAAGCCGGAGCGGGTCATCGAGGCGCGCGACGTCGACACGATCTACCAGGTGCCGATCGCCTATCACGACCAGGGCTTCGATGCCGAGGTCTGCCGCTATTTCGGCCTTCCGGCAGATGCCGAGCCCAACCTCGACCGTTGGCGCGGCGTGGTGCGCTCGGTGCGCGAGCCCGAGGGCAAGGTGACGATCGCCGTGGTCGGCAAGTACACGGTGCTGCTCGACGCCTACAAGTCGCTCTCCGAGGCGCTGACTCACGGGGGCTTCGCCAACAACGTGAAGGTTGGCCTGGAGTGGATGGATTCCGAGATCTTCGAGCGTGACGATGCGGTCGCCCGCCTCGAGCACGTCCATGGCATCCTTGTGCCGGGCGGCTTCGGCGAGCGCGGCACCGAAGGCAAGATCCATGCGGTGAAGTTCGCCCGCGAGCGGGACGTCCCGTTCTTCGGCATCTGTTTCGGCATGCAGATGGCGGTGATCGAAGCGGCTCGCAATCTGCTCGGCATCGAGGATGCTTCCTCGAGCGAGTTCGGCCCGTGCGTCAACCCGGTCGTCGGCCTGATGACGGAGTGGACGAAGGGCAACCAGATCGAGAAGCGGCAGCTCGATGGCGACCTCGGCGGCACGATGCGGCTTGGCGCCTATCCGGCGCATCTGCGGCGCGGCACCAAGGTGCACGAGATCTACGGCCAGGACGTGATCAGCGAGCGCCACCGCCATCGCTACGAGGTCAACGTCAACTACAAGGATCGGCTGGAGCAGGTGGGGCTGCGCTTCTCGGGCATGTCGCCCGACGGCATCCTGCCTGAGATCGTCGAGATCCCCGACCATCCCTGGTTCATCGGCGTCCAGTACCATCCCGAACTCAAGTCCAGGCCGTTCGCTCCGCATCCGCTGTTCACCTCGTTCATCGGCGCAGCCAAGACCCAAAGTCGCCTGTTCTAATGAGCGAGTAGGGAGCGGGGCGCTGGTAGTCGCCGGGTCGTATTTCGGTCATGTTTCTCGGCAGAATCGAGCTGTCATGATCCGCACTATCGTTTTTGCCCTGATCGGCATCGTCTGCCTCGGCGTAAGCGCCGGGGCCCAGTCGTATGGCAAGGCGGAGCGGCGCGATCCGCTCTTCCTGCGCTTCCCAGAGATGGCCGATCGTTATTGGGAACGCTCGGAGACCAGCAACGCCAGCAGCAAGGTGGTTGCGATCCCGATGCCGAAGCAATGTGCCTTCCTCTATGCCGACGCCTACACGCGCGGCCAGATGAGCCCGCGCGAGGTGCAGGAGACGGCGCTTTCCAGCTGCAACCGGCGGCTGGCCGAACTGGGACCGCTCGGCGAGAACTACACGATCGACTGCCGCTGTCAGGTCGTCCTCAGCAACGAGACCTATGTCGTGCCCCGGGAAACGTTGCCCGACGACGCCTATGGACCCGTGTCGATCTTCTATCGCGACGATCGCGGCAACATGGCCCGCCTGAGCGGTGTCGCTCGCTACGGTGCCCTGATCGGGCGCGACCGCTCCGTTACTTTCACCGTCGAGAATCCCAGGGGCGAGCAGGTCTGCAATGGCACCATGACCAACGAAGGGCCGGCGAATGGGCAATTCTCCCTGTCCTGCTTCGGCGGCAAGTTCGGCGGCCGGGGTTCCTATGAAAGCAAGACCGGAGCGCCCAACGACCACATCATTGCGCGCGGCCAGACAGGACGCGGGCAGCCCGTGGTCATGGTGATCGGCCTGCCGGCACAGCTTGCGACCAACACCTATGGTGCCATCTGAGATGCGCGCGCCCGCGCTGCTGTTAACCTTGGCACTCCTCGGTCCGGGGGCAGCCCTGGCCCAGAGCGCTGGTGAAGTCGAACGCTGCTTCCAGAATCCGGCCGCCTGCGCCTCTGGCGGCGGCGGTGCGGCGTCAGCGCCTGTCCATACGCCGGCGCCTCCCGTTGCGACGCGCCAAGCGCCTGCGCCTGACTATGCGACCGTGCTCAACAGCTCGGAGGCCGATCGCAAGAAGATCCAGGAATCACTTCGTACCCTCGATAAGTACAGCGGGCCGATCGACGGCAATCTGCAGTCGGAGGCGACCGTCAAGGCGATCACCGATTGGCAGAAGGGCCGCGGCACGACAGCCGTCGGCAAGCTGACGCCGCCGGAAGCTGCGCAATTGAACGCCGAAGCGGCGCGTGCGCCAATCCGGCGCATCGAACCGCCGGCCCAAACCGCGGCGAGTACGCCGACGGTACAGCCTTCCAATGCCGATCAACTCAAGGCGCTGCAGGCGAGGCTGGCGGAACGCCGTAAAGCGGCCGAGCCCAAGGCGAATGCAGCCGCGCAGGCACTGATTGCCGATCTCAAGGCCTATGTTGCAGCCGACGGAAAGGGCGCGGCAGGCGATCAGTTTGCAGCTTTCGCCAAATGGTATGCCGACAACAAGACGGCTGGCAGGAGCTTCGGTGCAATCACGCCCGTGATCGACGACTACGGCGATGCCAAGACCGGTGCGGCGGCCACAGCCGAGATCAAGTTCGAGACCAAGCAGGGCACGACTACGTATAACCAGTGCCTGATGTTCGCGTGGATCGAAGGCAGTCCACGCAAGAACGCCCAGACCTTCTCCTGCGACGACGTCGCCGCCGTCGAAAAATGGAAGACCGATCAGACGCTGAAGAGTGCCTGGCGTTAGCCGGCATTCATCGTCTGGCCGGCAGCCCACAGCCATTTGCCGTCCAACTCGGAATACACTCCGAGCGAGCGATAGGTTGCGCGTATATTTTGGCCGCCCGCGCTGAACTGATCCCGCAGGATCATCGTCGCGACGAGGAAGCCAGGAAACAACTTAACGTTGAGGTCGTCGACCTGCTGGCTGCGAAAAACCACCTTGCCTGAGCGGCAATAGGTTTCGATATAGCCGGCCCTGTCGAAGCGGGTGCCACTGGCGTTTACATAGACGAAGTCGGCGTGGATCAGTGCCGCCAATTCATCGGCCGACCGACGCATCAATGCGTCGGCCTTCGCGGCGAGAAGCTTCCGGATCGCCTCAACGGGCACCGGCTCAGTCGATTCGTTCGAGGTAGCTTTCGAACACGCCGACATGCACGAACGCCGGATCGGCCGAGTTGGGCCAGAGTTCCTGCGCATCGAACCGGATGTCGTAGGTCGGCTCGTCTTCCGACTTCAGGCCATGTGCGTGGGCGTCGGGGAAAGGGTAGGCCGGTGAAACACTGACGACGACGCCGGTCTTGCCGCGGATGTAGCCGGGCATGCGGACATGACCGGGCACGTAGTCGGTCTTCACCTTGACCTTGTCGCCGGGCTTCAGCGTCTCGCGGGTATCGACGTTGCCTCGACCGGGAGCGCTCGCCGAAGAAAGCGGGAAGGAGCCTTGAGCGCGGCGCTCGAGTTCCTCGTGCGTGACGATACCTTTCTCCACGCAAAGGGTCGCCAGACTGGTCAACGAACGCTCGTAGTAGCTCGCCGTCAGGTAATGCCGCGGCTCCATGCGTTCGATGGCGTGGCGGTACTCGTCCATGTTGAAGATGCCGAGTTTCACCGCCAGCGAATAGAGAGCGTTGACCCGCTTCTCCCATGGCTCGTGGAACGTCGCCGCGCGCAATGAGTAGCGGACGCGGCCGAAGCCCTGCTTACCGCCGAGATCATGCATGCCATCCATGACTGAACTCCGTCCTAGAGGCGCGCCACGCCGATCATCGAATCCTTGCTCACGAGCGAC
>CALROF020000243.1:0-9434 GCA_943369775.1 Reyranella massiliensis 521 | reverse complement strand
CTTCACCTGCGGGCAGGTGCCTTCGAAATCGATCTCGACCGAGTCCTCGGCGATGGTGACTTTGGCCTTCACCACCAGCGGATCGTCGGTGAGGCCGTCGTCGTCGACGGCATCCTCGCCATAGAATGTGCCCTTGGGCGCCTGGGCGATGGCCGCGCGCACGCGGCGCTCGGAATAGTCCTGCATCTCCTTCATCGCCGCTTCGACCTTGTCGGTGCCGTAGCGTTCGCAGAGCTGCTTCACCCGCAGGACGCCAATGGCGTTGGCGGCAAACTGCGCATTGAAATCGCCGATCGTGAGGTCGGGCACGCGCACGTTGGCGGTGACAAGGCGCTCGAACGAACCGCCGTTCCAGTCGCGTTCGAAGCTGTACTTCGAGGGCGGGAAGCGCAGCCCCTCCTGGTAGACGTCGGAAGCGTGGATGTTGAGGCCGGGCGCGCCGCCACCGAGATCGAGATGGTGCGCCACCGATGCGCCGAAGCCCACGACTCGGCCGCCGACGAAGATCGGCGTGAAGATGAAGACGTCGGGGATGTGCTGGCCGCCTTCGAACGGATCGTTGTTGATCAGGAAATCGCCTTCCTGAAGCGTCTCGACCGGATGGCGCTTCAGGCAGGCGCGCAGGGTCTCGCCGATGGGACCGAGCTGCATGGGGATCAGCTCGGCCTGCGCGACGGTGTTGCCGTAGCGATCCATCAGGCCCGCGGACCCGTCGCGGGCTTCGCGCAGGATGGTCGAGTAGGCGGAGCGGATCAGCTTCACGCCCATCTCGCGGGCGCCGGCGATCAGTGCCTGGCTGATGACGGCATAGTCGATTGGACCCAACTGGTTCATGACGCTCTCCGTCCTCAGGATTTGCGCAGGATCAGGTTGTCGTGGCTGTCGAGCTCGGCGCTCCAGCCCGGCGGCACCCAACTCGTCGCGGTATGACCTTCGATCACCGCCGGCCCGACGATCTTCTGGCCCGTCGTCAGCGCCTCGGCGGTGTGCCGGGCGCAGTCGAGCCAGGCCTCGCCGTGGAAGATCTTCGCCTGCTCGGGCGCACGTGCCGCCAGCTTCTCGCGGTCGAGCTTGGGCGCGCCGCCGATCGGCAGGGTCGCGCCGACACGTAGGGTCACGATTTCCACCGGCCGGTCGAGCGTGGCGCCATGCATGAAGGTGCGATGGTGGGCGTCGGCAAACAGTTCGCCGAGATAGGCCGCATCGAGCGAGCCGAGACGGTCGGCCGGAATCTCGACGCCGACTTCGAAAGCCTGGCCGACGAAGCGCATGTCGAGTGTGTGCGTGTAGTCGAGCGCGCCCGGCAGCTTCATATCGGCGAACTGGGCGGCGAGCCTCTGGCGCATCTCGTCGAAGATGCGGCCGGCTTCCTTTGCCGCGGCATCGTCGAGCTTCATCTTGCGCGTGACGGCATCGAACTTGGTGTAGTCGGACGCGACCAGCCCGTAGGCCGAGATCACGCCGGCATTGGGCGGCACGACGATGGTCGAGATTCCGAGCTCCTCGGCAATGCGCGCGGCGTGCAGCGGACCGGCGCCACCGAATGGCACCAGCGCATAGTCGCGCGGATCGCGGCCACGCTCGGTCGAAACGAGCTGGATGGCGCGCACGATGTTGGCGTCGGCGAGTTGCAACGCCGAGGACGCCGCCTGTTCGACGCTGAGTTCGAAGCGCTTAGCCAGAGGCTCGAAGGCGCGATGGGCGGCGTCGCTGTCGAGTTTCATGCGTCCGCCCAGGAAGGCGGCGGGCCGAATGGTGCCGATCACGATATGGGCGTCGGTCGTGGCAGGCTCGGTGCCACCGCGCCCGTAACAGGCCGGGCCGGGATCGGCGCCCGCACTTTGCGGGCCCACGCGCAACATGCCGCCGTCATCGACCCAGGCGATCGAGCCGCCGCCCGCGCCGACCGACACGATATCCAGCACCGGCGTGCGGATCGGCAGCCCGTCGATCTCGGTTTCCGACGCGAGCGAGGGGCGGCCGTCCTGCACCAGGCAGACGTCGGTCGAAGTGCCGCCCATGTCGAAGGTGATCAGATCCTTGAAGCCGGAGCGTGCGGCCTGGCGGGTAGCGCCGACGACGCCGGCAGCCGGACCGGAGTAGAGGGCGGTGATGGCGCTCTGGCGCATCGCATCGGCAGGCAGGCGGCCGCCGTTGGACTGCATCACGGTGAAGCGGCCCTTGAAGCCAGACTCCGACAGCTTGTTTTCGAAGCGGTGCAGGTAGCCGTCGATCACCGGCTGGACGTAAGCCGAAAGCAAAGTCGTCGAGGCGCGCTCGAATTCACGGAACTCCCGCGCCACCTGATGGCTGCACGTCACCAGGACGCCGGGCAGTGCTGCGCCGATCATCTCGGCAAGCAGCTTCTCGTGTTCGGGATTGGCGTAGGCGTTGAGAAGGCAGATGGCGACGGCGCGATAGCCGCCTTCCTTCAGGGCCGGGATCAGTTCGGCCGAGACCTTCGCTTCATCGAGCGGGCTTTCGACTGCGCCGTCGGCGCGCAGCCGCTCCGGTGCCTCGAAGCAATCCTTGCGGCGCACCGGCGGCGCGGGCTTGGCATAGAAGAGGTCGTAGATGTTGCGCCGGTCGTGGCGCTGCATGAACAGGAGATCGCGGAAGCCTGCCGTCGCAATGAACGCGACCAACGCGCCCTTGCGCTCCAGCACGGCATTGGTGGCGACGGTCGAGCCGTGGCCGAGATCCTCGATGCCGGCCAGATCGATGCCCGACGCCGTGAGGGCCGCGAAGGCGCCGATGTCGGGCGACTTCGGCGTGCTCGGTACCTTGGTGACGACGACCTTGCCGCCCTCGACGGCGACCAGATCCGTGAACGTGCCTCCGACCTCTACTCCGACTCTCATTCTTGCGGCCTCCCTGCGTGATGCTAGGGCGGTTTGGGAGTCAGGACCAGATGCGCGATTCCTCGATGCGTCCGTTATCGGACGTCAGCGGCCCTCAAGCCTCGTCTGCAGTTCGGCGATCTGCTTCTTGAGTTCCTCGTTTTCTTCGCGGGCCTTGGCGGCCATCGCCTTCACGGCGTCGAACTCATCGCGTCGCGGAATATCCATGCCATCCAGTATCTTGGCGATCTGGTCGCGCACGCGCGCCTCGACCTCGTCCTTCATGCCGGTCAGCGCACCCATGGCGCCGTTGGCTACCTTGGTGAGGTCGTCGATGAAGGGATTGCGGGTTTGCATGGCCTTGCTCCTTGCCGGTTCCTGTGGAGCCTGACTCCTGATGCGTCAAGTATGGGCGGCTGGTAGCATCCCGCGCAAGAAGGACCGGAGGACGCCGTGAGTTTAGTAAAAGTCGAATCGAGCGAAGGCATCACCACGATCACGATGACGCGGGCAGAGAAGCGCAATGCCTTGTCGCAGGCGCTGTGTGATCAACTCTACGACGCCTACCGCGCCTTCGAGGCGGGCGACGACCATGTGGCGATCCTCCAGGCCGAGGGGCCGGCATTCTGCGTCGGTGCCGATCTCAAGGAGCCGCCGGCCGCCATGTGGAAGGCCGTGCCTCACGTCAGCCATCACCTCACCAAGCCGGTGATCGCGGCGACCCAGGGCTGGGTGATCGGCGGCGCGATCTGCATGGTGATGACCTGCGATCTCATGGTGTCGGCCGACACCACCAAGTTCATGTACCCGGAAGCCAAGGTCGGCGTGTTCGGCGGCCTGATGCCCGGCATCGTGTCGCGCATGCCGCACAAGCTCGCCATGGAATTGCTGCTGCTCGGCGAAGAGATTTCGGTGCAGCGCGCCTACGATGTCGGCTTCGTCAATCGCGTCGTGCCGCTCGGTGAGGAGCGCAAGGAAGCACGGCGCATGGCCAAGGTGATCGCCGACTCCGCACCGCTCGTTATCCGCACCTTGCGCGACTTCGCCAACCAGACCCTGCCGCGCGGACCGGCCGAGATCTTCGTGCCGGAGCGCTACAAGCTGGAGCAGATCGCCAACTCCGAGGATCGCAAGGAAGGTGCTGCTGCGTTCCGAGAGAAGCGGGAACCTAAGTTCAAAGGACGGTAGAGATGGGCAAGCTGCTGCTGGTCGGATGCGGCAAGATGGGCGGCGCCATGCTGGACGGCTGGCTGGCGCGTGGCCTCAAGGCATCGGATGTCGTCGTGGCCGAGCCGGTCGAGGCCATCCGGCCGAAGCATGCCGGCCTGCGGCTGGTTGCTTCGTCGAGCGAGATTTCGGACGCACCGGAGATCGTCGTGCTGGCGGTAAAGCCACAGGCGATGGATGCGACGCTCACCGACCTGAAGCGCTTTGCCGAACAGGGCTCGGTGTTCCTGTCGATCGCGGCCGGCAAGACGCTGGGCTATTTCGCGAGCCATCTCGGGGCCGCGGCCAAGGTCGTGCGCTCCATGCCCAACACGCCGGCAGCGGTTCGCCAGGGCATCACCGTCGCCACGGCGGCATCGGGTGTTTCGGCGGCGGAGAAGAAGCGCTGCCACGAACTGCTGGAAGCGGTGGGCGGCGTGCTGTGGGTCAACGACGAGGCGCTGATGGATCCGGTTACTGCGCTTTCGGGCAGCGGACCGGCCTATGTCTTCCTGCTGGTCGAGGCGATGGCAGCGGCAGGCGCCAAGCTCGGCCTGACGCCGGAGATGGCCATGCAGCTTGCACGCGCCACTGTGGCCGGCAGTGGTGAATTGCTGAAGCAGTCGAGTGAACCGGCGGCGCAGTTGCGCGTTAATGTCACCAGTCCGGGCGGTACGACCGCCGAAGCCCTGAAGGTCCTGATGGCAGACGACGGTATCCAGCCTGTTTTCGACAAGGCGCTCGCTGCAGCCTCGCGTCGTTCCAAGGAACTTGCGGGATGAGCGACGCCGGCGCCGCGTCCGCGGGGCGAGCGCCCCCCGATCGAACCCCGGGAGACCGCGCGCTCGATGCCTTTCTCCGGCTGATCGCCGAGAAGGGCTTCGCAACCGTAGCTCTGCGCGACGTGGCACAGGAAGCCGGTCTCGGCTTTGCCGAGCTCTACGGTCTGCATACCGACAAGGTATCGCTGGTCGCGGCCTTCATGGCGCGTGTCGACGCCGAGGTCTTGGCTGGTACACCCTCTGCCGTCGACTCCGAGGAAACGGCGCGCGATCGCCTGTTCGACGTGATGATGCGCCGCTACGACTCGTTGAAGCCGCATCGGGAGGCGATGCGGGCCCTGCGCCGGGCCACCCTGCGCGACCCGATGCTCGGTCTGGCGATCGGCCCGTCGCTGCGTCGGTCGATGGCGGCGATGCTGGAAGCGGCCTCGATTCCCAGCGACGGTCTTGGCGGTGCGTTGCGGCAAAACGGGCTGCTGGTCATCCACCAGGCCGTGTCGCGCGTTTTCGACAAGGACGAGACGGACGATCTCTCCAAGACGATGGCGTCGCTGGACAGCCGCTTGAAGACGGCTGAAAAATGGTCACAACTCTTTGATAAATATACAATAAATAGGAAACGCACGGCGTCGGTAGAGGCTCCTGATTCGCCTGCCACATGAAGATTTTGTGCAGTGCACAAAATCGTCTCTTGACTTGCTGCGATGCCTCCCTAAATTGGCTTGTATTGTGCACCGCAGCAAATCGGGCGGAGCACCCGAGCTTTCCGTCGTTTGCCCTGTCAGGAGACATTCAATGTACGCCAATGGTGCTTTCAAGAACCCGTTCGCCGACTTCGACTTCAGCAAGTTCTCCAGCGAGTTCAAGCTGCCGGTCGTGAACGTCGAGACCATCGTCGAGACCGCCCGCAAGAACTTCGCCACGATGACTTCGGTCAACACCTCGGCCGTCGAGTCGTTCAAGACGATCGCGCAGCGCCAGGGCGACATGGTCCGCGCCGCGATGGAAGACCTCTCCAAGCACGGCAGCGAAGTGCTCGCCGCCGCGACCATCGAGGAGAAGGCCGCCAAGCAGATCGACTTCGTGAAAAAGAGCTACGAGACGGCCGTCACCAACTCCAAGGAGCTGGCTGACCTCTACAGCAAGGGCCACACCGATGCGCTGACCGCGCTCAGCGCGCGCGTCGCCGAGGTGACCGAAGAGGTCAAGGCTGCGATCGCCAAGAAGTAATCTTCGTCGGCTCCGAGCCGATCGAAGGAAAGGGCCGCGCGAGCGGCCCTTTTCTTTTGCCCGCGCCTCATTAGGGTGCCGGCACCATGGAACAGATCACCTACCAGGACTTCGAGAAGGTCGACATCCGCGTCGGCACGATCCTCGAAGCCGCCCCTCTCGAGGGGCTACGCAAGCCAGCCATCCGCCTGCTGATCGACTTCGGCCCCGAGATCGGCACCAAGAAATCCTCGGCTCAGATCACGGTGCACTACACGCCGGAGTGCCTGATCGGCCGCCAGGTCGCCGCCGTGGTCAATTTCCCGCCGCGGCAGATCGGCAAGTTCATGTCGGAAGTGCTGACCCTGGGGTTTCCAGCAGAGGATGGAAGCGTCGTGCTGTTCGCTCCCGACCAGGTCGTGCCCAACGGCGGGAAGCTGTTCTAGAGTGGCGAGCCTTTCACTGACTACAGTCGGCGGCCCGACGCTCTAATCGAGCCAGCGGCATCGTTCCAAGTCCAAACGGTTTCTGGCGTCAAACCTGATGCCTTCCTTCTCCAGCAGGCGCCGCTGGAGGATGTCGCCCCCATTGCGGGATAGGCTGAAGGACACCTCACCCTTGGCGTTGACGACACGGTGCCAGGGGATCTTGGTTCCTGGGTCAAGGCGCTGAAGCACGCGGCCGACAAGGCGAGCACGCCTCGGCATGCCCGCCATCGCGGCGACCTGGCCATAGGTCGCAACCCAACCCAAAGGGATGCGGCGGATTACGGCGCAGATGGCTTCGACAGCTTCATCGCCTTGAAGTTGGGCAGCCTGAAGCGGCTTGCGCTTCGGCAGCATCGATAACTTGCGCCGATCACTGGTTGCCCAACTTCGCAGCGGTCTGGATGCCGGGGTTGGCCCGCTGCCCTTGTCCGAACGACGCATGGTGCGAATTCCCCTGCCCCCCGATCATGGGGTAGCACTGGCGGGAAGGCCAGTGCCGGGCTTTTTCCGGCGAGCAAGAGAACCGGCCGGTCAGTCGATGGCTCGCGATCGAGGGCTCGGTAATCCGGCAGGCGCGGCGCAAGGATGCTGCGATCCTCAGAAGACCTTGTGGATCCAGCCGTAGGTGTCGGCGGCGCGGCCGCGCTGGATGTTCACCAGAGAAGCCTTCAGCTCCTCCGTGCGAGCGCCCGAGCCGCCATTGCCGATGGTGAACTCACCGTCGGGTGCGCGCACCGTGCCGATCGGCGTGACCACCGCCGCGGTGCCGCAAGCGAAGGCTTCGCGCAGACGTCCGCTGGCCGCGTCGGCCTTCCACTGCTGGATGGAGTAGGGCTCCTCGCGCACCGTAATGCCCTTGTCCTTGGCGAGCGTGATGAGCGACGAGCGCGTAATGCCGGGCAGGATCGTGCCGCCGAGGGGCGGCGTGACCATCGAGCCGTCGTCGAACACGAAGAAGACGTTCATGCCGCCCAGCTCTTCCACCCAGCGCTTTTCGACGGCGTCGAGGAACACGACCTGGTCGCAGCCATGGCGGGTCGCTTCAGCCTGGGCGAGCAGGCTGGCGGCATAGTTGCCGCCGCACTTGGCGGCGCCAGTCCCACCCGGCGCAGCGCGCGTATAGTCCTGCGACACCCAGACGGAAACCGCGGGGGCGCTCGTCTTGAAGTAGGCGCCGACCGACGAGGCGATGACGATGAACAGGTAGTCCGACGACGGTTTCACCCCGAGGAATATCTCGTTGGCGAACATGAAGGGCCGGATATAGAGGCTGCCATCGCCATCTGGAATCCACGCGCGATCAATGTCGACGAGCTGGTCGACCGCGTCGAGGAACACCTTCTCCGGCAGGATCGGCATGGCCAGCCGCTCGGCCGATTGCTGGAAGCGGCGGGCATTCTCTTCCGGTCGGAACAGCGTCGCGCCACCGCCCTCGGTTCGATAGGCCTTCAGCCCCTCGAAGATTTCCTGGGCGTAGTGCAGGACGGCTGCTGCCGGGTCCATCGGGATCGGCGCGCGCGGCTCGATCCGCGCATCGTGCCAACCCTCGGCATCGCTATAGCGAACGGTCGCCATGTGGTCGGAGAAGACCCGGCCGAAACCCGGATTCTTCAGCAGCTCGGCACGCTTGTCGGCAGCAAGGGGAGCGGGGTGCGGATGACGAACGAATTGAAGCGACTGTGTCTTGGACATTGTTCTCTCGGATATTTACTTCTTTGTATCATAGGCGGCCGGGCGGCACGTCTGCAGCAAGCTCCACGGCCCGCTCATAGCGGAATTCGCACGATGACGCGAAGGCCGCCCAGCGACGAAGGAGCCAGCGCCACGTCGCCGCCATGGCTGCGCGCCACGTCGCGCGCGATGGTGAGGCCGAGGCCCACCCCGCCGGTATCGACATTGCGCGACTCGTCCAGGCGGAAGAAGGGGCGGAACACGTCCTCGTATTTGTCGGGCGGAATGCCGGGGCCATCGTCGTCGATCATGATCTCGACCGACGTACGGCCACGTACGGCCTCTAGTTTCACGTTGCGTGAATAGCGCATCGCGTTGGAGATCAGGTTGGTCAGGCAGCGCTTCATGGCGAGCGGCCGCAGTTCGACGTTCATGTCGCCCTGCCAGGAAAGCTCGATATTCGCACTGTCGCGTCGAGCGCCGGCCGTCACGTCCTCCAGGATCTCCGAGAGATCGGTCATGACCGGATCCTCGTCGCCTTCGCCGCGCGCAAAGGCGAGATAGCCCTCGATCATGCGCTCCATGTCGCGGACGTCGTCGTTCAGTTCCTTGGTTTCGGGCGACTCGGGCAACATTGCCAGCGAGAGCTTCATGCGGGTGAGCGGCGTGCGCAGGTCGTGGCTGACGCCGGCCAGCATCTCGGTGCGCTGCTGGATCGAGCGGCGCAGACGGATACGCATGGTGTGGAAGGCGGTCGCGGCGTTGCGCACTTCACGTGTGCCGCCGGAGAAGGCGAGGTCGGGCACGTCGCGGCCCTTGCCCAGCGCATCGGCCGCCACGCCGAGATGCTCGATCGGCACAAGCTCTCGGCGCATGAACCAGATGGCGAGGCCGAACAGGACCAGGGCCAGGCCAAGCTGGGCCACGACATAGGCGAAGCTCGACCCGAAGGTGAGACGGACGTGCGGCACCAGAATGTCCATCACGTCGCCGTCGGAGAGCTGGATCTCGATGAGGAGCTGGCCGCCGCCGATATTGTTGTCGAGGAAGAACGGCCGCTTGATATCGGCTTCCAGCGCGCCCTGTACTTCGCGCGCGACGATGTCGAAATATTCCGGCTGCTTGAAGGGCCGCACGATGCCCTTGCGGAAGGACACGAACAGCAGAAGGTCCTGGGCCGAGCGGCGCAGGATCCAATCGCGGTGCGTGTCGTCGGGGAAGTCCGAGCGCAGCGAGAT
>CALROF020000242.1:0-9473 GCA_943369775.1 Reyranella massiliensis 521 | reverse complement strand
TCACGTCGGCCGACCGCCAGCGCAGTCAGGTGGCGTTGACATCTCTGGGCTTCGACACGCTCGGCACCGACGGTATCTTCGGCCCGCGTTCGCGCGAGATGATCACCAACTGGCAACGTGCGCGCAGCCAGCCGACGACGGGCTATCTTACGGGTACCCAGCAACAGTCACTGCTCGGCGAGGCCGCACCAGCTATCGCGAAGTACGAAGAAGAGCAAAAGAAAGCCGAAGCAGCGGCCAGGGCCCGGGCCGCGGCGAATCCGGCACCTGCGGTCACTCAAGTGCCGGCGACGTCCACGAGGTCGAGCAACAGCTACGGCGTTTCGTGTCAGGATTCCTCCGGCCGTCGGATAGACTTCCCGAATGAGTCTTCTTGCCCTTATGGACTGAGGGCGGTGCGTTGAGTCGTTTGTAACAGGTGAGGCAGATGGAACCTTGTTGCCGGCACGAACCTGGATCTGATGAAGCACGACGCGCACCGCCACGCACCGGCAGTCCGTTCTCGTTCTCGAGGCTGGCCCTGCTTCTGGTCGGTGTAGTGGCACTGGTCGGCGGCGCAGGTCTGTCGAAGCCCGCCTCGGCGCAGGAGTCATGGGTGTTCTCCAGCGAGATCCCGTGTGAAAGCGCGCCTGTCTATGGCGTGCCTTTCTCTCAATGCTGGATCTCGAACACCCGCACCTTTCGCATTGGCACCGTCCAGGGTTGGCGGCTGGCCTACACAGATTCCAAGAGCGAGTTTTCCATCGGCTTCTACAGGATCGTGAATGCCCACGGCGTGGGCGGGATGAGTCCCGTCTCCGCTTCGGGGGCGGCCGACTGGGTGCGAACGGCGGATGCGCTCAAGAACGTCACGGCAGGTGCCAGCGGCTGGGCATCGAGTCAGAACGCCACCGGCGATCGCTACGTGACCTATCAGAAACCACAACGGCAATGCATTGCCTTCGTGCGCAACGGTCCGATCACCAATGGACAGGTGAACTGGATCCTCGGCGCCGCGTTCTGCCGCGAATCGGCGACGCCGCTCTCGAGCAACGAAGCGCAGTTTATCGCCGATGCGGTGAAGGTGAGGGACTGAACGGCTTTTGACTGGAGCAGGGCGTCATGAAGCGACTCATACTGCTCTTTATGGTTCTCGTTCTGGCAATTCCCGTCGTGCTGTTCGCTGCCTCGGACAGCGACAAGGCATACTGCGAGGAGCTTTCGGTGCTCTATCGCCGTTACATCGAGGATGCACGCGGCCGGCGCTTCGACGTCGAAGCAAACGTGGCGATGGAAGACTGTAAGAAAGGCAACACCGCCGCCGCCATTCCCGTACTCGAAAAGAAGCTGCGGCAGAGCGGTTTCTCCCTGCCCAAGGAATTCACGCCTTAGCGTCGGACGGTTTGCGGCCGCCTGCCGCGATCAATGGCAGCTGACGCTGACCTGCCGCGGCGTGAATGTCGGTAGCGCAGGCGCCGGACTGTGCGGGGCCTTGGGCCAGTCGCTGGCGGCGAGATGCTTCTCGATGATGGGCACGAGCTGGTTGAATGCCACCCAGCCTTTGAGACGGCTGCCTGCCTTGTTGGTGTGGACGGCGTCGATGAACAGATCCGGCTCCAGTGGCATGTCGCGCGCGAAGTCGATGAAAGGAAGGCCGTGGGTCCTGGCGTATTTGGCCAGGACGCGGTTCTGGAATGCCGCCAGGCGCTCGACGTCGCGATAGCGGAACGGATAGTTGCTGATGTTGAGCTGGTCGATGATGTAGCGGTGACGGACTGGATCGAGCACCAGACCGTCCTTCGCCATCCAGATGAACGAGGTCATGGTGAGTTGCGCACCGATCCCGTCGAGATCGCGGCGGATGCGATCGAGGTCGCGCTGGATGATCGAAAGGCTGACGGGCAGGTTGGGATAGGCGAGGTCGGGGTCGGCTTCGTCGAGGCCGGCCGGCCAGTTGATGCGATAGTCGGGTTTCGGCCATTCGGCGCCGCTGTTTGCAGTGTTCGTCCCCGATGCCGCGGCGTTTGCCGCTTCGATGCCCGCGATCCGGAGGGCGGTGCTGACACGCGTAGCGAGTGCGGAGTAACGCGCGGCTGTCTGCAGCCAGTTCGGTATGGAAGCCTGCGGCTGCGGCGGGCGAGCCACTTCTCCGGCCGGCATCTTCTCGACGATCGACTCCAGGCGGAACTGATTGCCGCCTTCATGATAGACGACAAGATCGGGCCTGACCGGCAGCACTTCCGTTGCCACGATGGCAGCGATTTCAGGGGAGCCGATGCTTTCCCGGCCAGCGTTCAACACCTCGAACCGGAGATCCAGTTTCTTCGACGCGGCCCACCGGTTGAGCCAGTAGCCCGCGCGTTCGGTGAAGCCGAAGGGCAGATGCGGCGCATCCATCGCCACCGAGGAGCCGACGAACACAATGCGTACCGTTCGCGGCTGGCGAGGAACTTCAATCGGCGCGCCCCGCCAGCCGAGCTGGTTGGTTATCAGCAGGTTGGGCAGGGCCGCGTTGGGTGGAAAGCGGTAAGGCGGCAGGGCGCTGCCGTCGACAGGATCATAGAAATAGAGCTGTCCTGGCGCATGGCGCAGGACGCGGTTCTGACAGGGATCGCCGGCATACTTCGCGTTCCAGGCACGAAAGGCGTCGATGGCGCGAAAGGAACCATCGCCCGGAGGATTGCTCTCAATCTGCCGGAAGAGCCGGAACCAGTCCTCGGGGATCGGTTTGCGATTGGGCAGCGGTGGCGGGTCCTCGGCGAACCAGGCTCGATCGACGCCCGGCGCAAGCGCCACCTTGTCGAGCCACTGAGCAGGTACTTCGGTCGGTTCGGCCGTACCGTCGAGCGGGAAGGCGAGGAAACGATAGCCGTCGATCACGCGCACGGCTGCCTCGGCCATGATGGTCGTGACGAGGATCGAACCGAGAACCAGTAAGGTGTTGCGTAGAACCACAGCGAAGCTCCTGTAGCCCTCGTTTTGCCGGCTCTTTCCTAGCAGCCCTTCTGCTCGGCCTTGCACAGACCGTCGAGCGCTTCGACGATCGACGGCATCATGCCCTTGGCGAGGGCGATCTCGGCCTTGCCGTTGGGATGCGGGTCGGGAACCGTGACCCAGAGGCTCGACGGGTCGTAGTTCTCGATCACCGGCAGCAGGTCGATGAAGGGGGTCCCTGTGCGTTCCACCTCGGCACGCACCTTGTCGGTCACGTCCTGAAAGGGATAGGGCTTGAGTTCGCGCAGCTCCGGCACATGGAAGACGATGAGCTTGGCGCCGCTTTCCTTTGCCACCTGCGCAAAGCCGGCCAGCCCTTCGCGTGTCCGCCGCCAGCCGTCGGCATCGGCATTGTAGAGACCCCGGTAATACTGCTTCCAGTCAGGAGCCTCGCCGAACGAGCGGAGAAGCGTATCGATCCGGTAGTTCAGCACCACCCAGGCGGCCGAGTGCAGCGACAGCCAGCTCGTGTCGGTGTAGGTCGGCATCGGCTCGCCGTCGTTGATGAAGTAGACGAGCGCGATGATATCGGGTTTGAACTTGGCGCCCATGGCCTTGTAGGCCGCCAGCTCCTGCGTCGTGTTCCAGTTGCCGACGCCCAGATTGAACCCGTCGACCTTGCGGCCTTGCGCCTTGAGCGTGTCGAGAACCTGCCGGGCAAAAGTCTCCTGCTCGGCGACGCCCCATCCCATGGTGACGGAATCACCGACGAAGGCAATTCGGGCGACGCCTGCTGGCGCCTGCAGCGGAATCGGCGGCGTGCGGAAGCCGTTCTCGTCGGTGCGCACATCCACGTTCATAAGCTGTGCGTGCGCGTTGGGGCGGTGGCGATGGCCGATGTCGGGCCGGTAGTCGCGCTCCTTCACTTCGCGTGCGTACTTCCACATCTCGAGTTCGTAGAGCAGTCCGTCGTCGAGATAGAGTCGTGTGAAGCCTTCTACTGCAGCGAGGCAGGCCACCGTGACGCCGATGACCAGCAGGACATTGGCAAAGAACTTTCCCTTCATTCCACTCACTCGACGAACAGCTTCAGGATTCCCGCGCTTCTGGCGGCTTCGGAGATAGGCCAAGCCTCCCCGTCATGGCAAGGCGCGGCGCCGCGGCGATTCGCCTGCCGGCGAGCAGGAGGTGCCCGCCGAATGTTGCATATCGCCGTAGTGATCAGTCGGCCGTGCCTGCCGCGGGTTAGGCCGGCTTGCGCGTCTTGGCGCCCTTGCGGCCCTTGCTCCATTCCTCGTAGCGCTGCAGCACCGTGAAGAACGACGGCACGAACAGCACGGCCAGGCAGGTCGAGGCGATCATGCCGCTGAACACGCAAAGGCCGAGCGAGATGCGCGAGTTCGCCCCCGCGCCCGTCGCCGTCACCAGCGGCACGACGCCCAGGATGAAGGCGAACGAGGTCATCAGGATCGGGCGGAAGCGGGTGCGGGCCGCCTCGATGGCGGACTCGATGATTTCCTTCCCGTCGACCAGACGGCGCTCACGCGCCACCTCGACGATCAGGATGGCGTTCTTGGCGCCAAGCGCGATCAGCAGCATCAGGCCGATCTGGGTGTAGATGTTGTTGGCGAGGCCGACGGCGGTGAGCGCGATGGCCGGACCGCTCAGCGCCAGCGGCACGGCCAGGATGACGCCGAGCGGCGCGATCCAGCTTTCGTACTGGCCAGCGAGGCAGAGATAGACCAGCAGGATGGCGAGCGCGAACACGTACATCAGCTGGTTGCCGACGATGTTCTCCTGATAGGCCATGCCGGTCCATTCGTAGCCGGTGCCGGGCGGCAGGATCGCCTTGGCGATCTGGTCCATGAGCTCGATGCCCTCGCCCGAGCTGAAGCCTGCCGCAGGCGAGCCCACGATCGCGGCCGACGGATAGAGATTATAGAGGCTGATCAGCGGCGGGCCGAGCGCCGGCTTCAGCTCGGCGATGGCGCCGATCGGCACCATCTGGCCGTCGAGGTTCTTCACCTGCAGCTTCAGGATGTCCTCGGGCCGCGTACGGTACTGCGAGTCGGCCTGGATGTAGACTTGCAGGCTGAGGCCGAACTTGTTGAAGCGATTGACGTAGGACGAACCCATGTAGCTCGACAGGGTCGAGAAGACGTCGCCGACCGGAACCCTGAGCGACTCGGCCTTGACGCGATCGACCTCGATTCGCACGTGCGGGGCGCCGGCGCGGAACGACGTGACGAGGTTGGTGAGCGCCGACTGCGTTCTGGCGTTTTCGATCATCGTGTCGGTCACGGCCTGCAGCTTGGTGTAGTCGAAGCTGCCGTCCTTCTGCTCGACCTGCATCTGGAAGCCACCGGCATTGCCGATGCCCTGGATGGCGGGCGGCACGATGACGAAGGCGCGACCGTCCTGCAGGACCTTCAACTTGTCCATCAGGCCAAACACGATCGAGCGGAGGTCCTGGCCCGGCACCTTCAGGCGCGCGTCCCAGTCCTTCAGGATGACGTAGGACACGGCGGCATTGGCCAGCGGCGAGTTGCTGTCGAGCACCGACATGCCGCCCAGCGCCACGACGTTCTCGACGCCCGGCGCGGCCATGGCGATCTTGGCCACTTCGGTGAGCGTTGCGCCGGTGCGCTCGAGCGACGCGCCGTCCGGCAGCTGTACGCCGATCATCAGATAACCCTGGTCCTCGTTGGGAATGAACGCCGTCGGCAGGCGGGCAACGCCCCAGCCGCCGATGCCGGCCGCGATCAGGGCGATCACGACCATGATACCGGCCCGGCGGACCATCGCGCCGACCAGCCAGGCATAGGCGTCTTCAAGCTTGCCGTAGACCTTGTTGAAGCCGCGGAAGAAGACGTTGCGCTTCTCCGGCGGCGTCGCGGGGCGCAGCCACATGGCGCACTGGGTGGGCTTCAGGGTGGCGGCGTTGATGGCGCTGATCAGCGCCGTGGCGGCGATCACCAGGGCGAACTGGGCGAACATCTGACCGGTCAGGCCGGGCAGGAAGGCGGCCGGCAGGAACACCGACATCAGCACCAGGGTGATGCCGATGACGGGGCCAAACAGCTCGTCCATCGCCTTGATCGACGCGTCGTGGGGCGTCATCCCGCGCTCGATGTGATGGGCGACACCTTCGACGATCACGATCGCGTCGTCGACCACGATGCCGATCGCCAGCACGATGCCGAACATGGTTGTCGTGTTGATGGTGAATCCGAGCGCCGCCATGGCCGCGAAGGCGCCGATGATCGTCACGGGAATCGTCGTTGCCGGCACCAGCATCGCGCGCCAGTCCTGCAGGAAGATCACGATCACGATCAGGACCAGGATGCCCGCCTCGATCAGGGTCATGAAGACCTCGTTGATCGACGCATTCACGAAGCGTGTCGTGTCGAACGGCACCTCGTAGGCAAGGCCGGGAGGGAAGGCCTTGGAAAGCTCGGCCATCTTGGCCTTGACGCGCTTGGCGACGTCGAGGGCGTTGGCATCGGGGAGCTGATAGATCGCAAGACCGGAGTTGGGCTTGCCGTTGATGTGCGAGGTCTGGGAGTAGGTCTGGGCGCCGAGCTCGACCCGGCCGACGTCGCGCACCCGCACGATCCGGCCACCATTGCCCTGGTCGGCCTTGACGACGATGTTGCCGAACTCTTCGGGCGTGCTCAGACGCCCGACGACGTCGATCGTGTACTGGAAATCGAGCCCCTTGGGGGCCGGCGGCTGGCCGACCTGGCCCGCCGTCACGTCCTGGCTCTGCTGCTGGATGACGCGGCTCACGTCCGCGGGGGTGAGGCCGAAGGTGTAGAGCTTCTGCGGATCGAGCCAGACGCGCATCGAATACTGGCCGACACCTAGCACGTTGACGTTGCCGACGCCCGGCAGGCGCGACAGCTCGTTGACCAGGTTGATGGTCGCGTAGTTGCTGAGATAGAGGCTGTCGTAGCGCTCGTCGGGCGACGTCAGCGACACGATCTGGAGGATCGAGGTCGACTTCTTCTCGACGACGAGACCCTGTGCCTGCACCGGCATGGGCAGCGAGGCGAGCGCGGCACTGACCTTGTTCTGCACCAGCACCTGCGCGAAATCGAGATCGGTGCCGATCTCGAACGTCACGGTGAGCGTGTAGGTGCCTGCGTCCGTGCTGTAGGACTGCATGTAGATCATCTTCTCGACGCCGTTGACCTGCAGCTCGACCGGCAGGGCCACGTCATTGACGACGACCGCAGCACTCGCGCCCGGATAGGTCGTGGTGACCTGGACCGTGGGCGGCACGACGTTGGGATATTGCGCGACCGGCAGGGTCGCCAGCGCCACGCCACCGATCAGCACGATGATGATGGCGAGGACGTTGGCCAGAACCGGCCGGTTGATGAAGAACGCGGAGATCATGTTTGCGTTTCCCGGCCGGTCACTTGGGAGCGGCGGGAGCGCCGTCGGTCGTAACGGGGATGGTCGTCAGTTTGGGAACGACCTTGGCGCCGGGAATCGCGGCGCCATTCAGGTTGAGGACGACCTGATCGTCGGGCTTCAGGCCCGTCGAGATGACGCGCAGACCGTTGGGGAGAAGCTGTCCGCTGGTGATCCGGGTCTGGACGACGACATTGTCCTTGTCGACCGTCAGGAGATATTTGCCGGCCTGATCCTCGGCGATGACCCGGTTGGGCACCAGCAGCGCGGCCGTGGGGGCCAAGCCCTTCGGCATCTTCACGCGCACGAAGAAGCCGGGAATGAGAGCGCGATTGGGATTGTTGAACAGGGCGCGGACCAGGATCGTGCCGGTCGCCGAGTCGAGCTCCGGGGACACGTAGTTCAGGAAGCCCTTATGGGGGAAGCCTTCCTCGTTCATCAGGCCGATCTCGACCGGGACCTTGCTCAGCTCCTCGACATCGATGCGACGTTCCTTGAGGTTCTGGCGGATCTGCAGCACGTCCTGCTCGCTCATGTTGAACGTGACGTACATCGGATCGAGCTGGACGATCGTGGCGAGCTTGGTGGCGGTCGAAGCGCCGACCAGTTCACCGACCGAGATCAAGTGCTTGCTGACAATGCCGTCGAACGGTGCCTGAACCGTCGTGTAGCCGAGGTTCGTCTGGGCGATCGTGAGGTTGCCTTCGGCGTTCTCGACATTGGCCCGCGCGTTGTCGCGTTTGGCCTTGGCACTGTCGTAGGTGTTCTGGGCGGAGACGTTCTGGCGGAGCAGGATCTCCTGGCGGGTAAACTCGGCCTCGGCCTGGGCCAATGTGGCCTTGGCGCCGTCGAGCTGGGCCTCGCCTTCCTTGACCTTGGCCTTGTACATCGTCTGCTCGATGCCGAAGAGCTGCTGGCCCTTCTTGGCTTCGGAGCCGTCGACGTAGTTCTGCGAGGTCAGGAAGCCCTCGACGCGGGCGACGAGATCGACGGTCGCGAAGGCCACCGTATTGCCGGTCAGGACTTCGAACGGCGCCACGTCCTGCTTCACGGGGACGCCGACGCTGATCTCGGCCGGCGGTGGCGGCTGGAACTTGTTCTCGGGCTTACAGCCGGCCAACACCAGGGCCAGCGCCGGAACGGCGGCGACACTCCGGAAAATCCGACTGACTGCAATTTGTTTAGCTACGCCACTGCGATTCAACATAGGCCCGACGATGCTCCCCGCGGTGTCGAAAATCGTTAGCGCATCCCTTGCAGGAATGCCACCGTGAGGCGGTTCAGGCGCGTTTAAACGCCAGAGTCATATTATTCGCCGGCATTTCCGCAATGACTGGCGGGTCAAAGCCCTGGGCGGTGGCAAGGTCGACGACAGCTTCGAGGTCGCGCACCCCCCAGGCCGGGTTGCGGCGCCGCAGATCGAGGTCGAAAGCCTCGTTGCTGGGCGCAGTGTGCCGTCCGCCGCGCCGATACGGTCCGTAAAGAAAGAGCAACCCGCCCGGCGACAGGATGCGCCCGGCACCGGCCATCAGGCCGACTGTCGCCTCCCAGGGGGCGATATGGATCATGTTGCTGCACAAGATCGCGGAAGCGTGATCGACCGGCCATGACGGCGAGGTGACGTCGAGGGCCACAGCCGGCCTGACGTTGGGGAGCCGGAGCGTCGCTATCCAGTCGTCGATGCTGGCGCGGGCGCCGTCGTCGGGGTCGCTGGGCTGGAAGGTGAGGTGGGGAGCCGCAGTCGCGAAATGCACGACATGCTCGCCCGTGCCGCTCGCAATTTCCAGCACCAGGCCCTCGGCGGGAAGATGATGCTTCAGCACGTCGAGAATAGGCTGGCGGTTGCGCTGGGCAGAAGGGGCTTCTCGTCTCATTTGGCAGCCTCGATTGCCTGCCAGATCCGGGCAGGGCTTGCTGGTCCCTCGAAATTACGCACGCCAAGGGGCGCGAGCGCATCGAGGATGGCGTTGGCGATGGCCGGAAAGGCCGCGATGGCACCCGCTTCACCGCACCCTTTCACGCCCAGAGGATTGGTCGTGCAAGGCGTGGCGTTGAAACCGAGGTCGAACGACGGCAGGTCGTCCGCGCGGGGCAGGGCATAATCCATGAACGATCCCGTCACCATCTGACCCGACGTCGGA
>CALROF020000241.1:0-9489 GCA_943369775.1 Reyranella massiliensis 521 | reverse complement strand
ATTCTCGATCTCGCTGATCGTGTGCCGCTTCTGGTTGAGCAGGTAGAGCGCCACGTTCGGCGGCAGGCTGACCAGGATTTCGCTCGCCCGCCGGCGCACGCCTTCTTCTTCGATGGCACGCAGCGCATGCAGCGCCGCGGACTCGATCGAGCGGACGCGGCCGGTGCCGGCGCAATGCGGACAGATTTCGGTGGAGTGCTCGAGCAGGCTGGGCCGCAGCCGCTGGCGCGACATCTCGAGCAGACCAAAGGCGGAGATGCGGCCGATCTGGATGCGGGCGCGGTCGTTGCGCATCGCATCCTTCACCTTGTGCTCGACCTGACGCTGGTGGCGCGTCTCCTCCATGTCGATGAAGTCGATCACGATCAGGCCGGCGAGGTCGCGCAGGCGGACCTGGCGGGCGATTTCCTCGGCCGCCTCGATGTTGGTCCTGACCGCCGTCTCCTCGATGTTGCGCTCCTTGGTCGAGCGGCCCGAGTTGACGTCGATGGCGACCAGCGCCTCTGTCGGGTTGATCACGATGTAGCCGCCGGAGCGCAACTGCACCGTCGGCGAATGCATGGCGTCGAACTGGTTTTCCACCTGGTAGCGATGGAAGAGGGGGATCGGCTCCTTATAGAGCTCAACCTTGTTGGCCTGGTGCGGCACGAGCTGGCGCATGAACTCGGACGCAGCCTGGAAGCCGGCCTCGCCCTCGACCAGTACCTGGGCGATGTCGGTGTCGTAGACGTCGCGCAGCGACCGCTTGATGAGGTCGCCCTCTTCGTAGATCAGCGCCGGCGCCGTCGAGCGCATGGTGAGCTCGCGGATCGAATCCCAGAGACGCGACAGGTATTCGTAGTCGCGCTTGATATCGATGGTGCTGCGTTCGAGTCCGGCGGTGCGCAGGATCACGCCCATGCCCTGCGGGACGTCGAGTTCGGCCAGGATCTCCTTCATGCGCTTGCGATCGGCAGGATTGGAGATCTTGCGCGAGATGCCGCCGCCACGACCGGCGTTGGGCATCAGCACGCAGTAGCGGCCGGCTAAAGACAGGTAGGTGGTGAGCGCTGCACCCTTGTTACCGCGCTCTTCCTTGACGACCTGCACCAACAAGATCTGCCGGCGCTTGATGACTTCCTGGATCTTGTACTGGCGGATCGGGTTGCGGCGGCGGCGCTCGCGCGTCTCGCGCTCCTCGACGACCTCGTCGCCGCCCAGCGTTTCCACCGTGATGTCGGGCTGCGGCGCTTCCGCCGGATCGGCCGACGTCTCTGTCGACGCCTCGGCGGTGACGGGTTCGGAAGAGGGTTCGCTGCCTTCGGCGGCGACGGCCGTTTCGGCTTCGCCCGCGGTCTCGCCAGTAGCCGTCTCGGCAACAACGGCAGGAGGCGTTTCCGTGGCGTCGTGATGGACTGGACCGTCGATGCGCTCGACGGGGATTTCCGCTGCCTGGGCCTGCGGCTCGGGCTCGCTGACCGGTGCCGGCTCGACGGGCGCCAGTTCGACCGCAGCCGCCTCTACGGCGATGGGTTCGACGGGGGCCGGTTCTGCGGCCGCGGTTTCGACCGGCGCCATTTCGGCCGCAGGCTGCTCGCTGGCGGGTTCTGCCGGGATGGTTTCGGCTGCCGGTGCCTCGGCCACGGCTTCGGCCGTAGCTTCGGTGGGGGCGGGCTGCTCGCCTTCGTCGCTGGCGGCTGCTTCGCGATTGTCCTCGCGCACCTCTTCGATGTCGGTGCGATCGACCCGGTGACGGCGGCGGGGCTCTTCGTCCTCGGCCTCGGCGTGCAGACGCTGCTGTTCGGCAATCAGCCGTTCGCGGTCGGCAACGGGAATTTGGTAGTAGTCCGGGTGGATTTCGGAGAAGGCGAGGAAGCCGTGGCGGTTGCCGCCATACTCCACGAACGCCGCCTGGAGCGACGGTTCGATGCGGATGACCTTCGCCAGGTAGATGTTGCCCTTGAGGGGCTTGCGGGTCGAGGTTTCGAAATCGAATTCTTCGAGTCGTGTTCCATCGACGACGACGACCCGGGTCTCTTCCGGGTGACTCGCATCGATGAGCATGCGCCTTGCCATGGGCTCGCTCCGAGGCGTTCGATCCCAACCGGTGCGAGCGACCGGCGGCCTAGCCGCCTCACTGGTGCGAGGGGGACGGTGCGTCATCGACCCGTCGAACGGCCAACCAGGCCAAGACGGGGAAGCTACGCGCCGCCGGATCACAACTGGATCCTGCCGACCTCGAGGTTCCTGATAGCCACCGCCTGCCTGACAATCCCGGCTTGAACCCGCCGCGCCCGTTCTTTGTATAGGGGCGCAAGCCCGGTCCGGCCCGGAGACTGCCGTCGGAGCACTCCAAACCTCCCTAGGGGAGAGGGGCGCTACGAACGACGGCGACTGCTCGCATCCGCAACATACGGGGTTCGAAACTGAGCGACAATCAAAACATTGCGTCGCATGAGTTTTCACCTTTAAGCAATTGAGAATACTTGAAATATTCGCGCTTCTTGTGTATCAAGTTTAAGATAATCAAAAGAATATTTACCGCTCCTTCTAATTTTCTGGCGCCTGCCATGTCTGTTTTCCGCCGTCGCGAGCTGCTTGCCGTCTTGGCAGGACTGACCGCCTTTGGCCTCGGCATGGGGGAGGCTTGGGCGTCTCCGAGCAAGAAGTCCAAGCGCCAGCAGAATCGCAAATCGATCGGAAAGCCGACCCCGCCGACGCAACCAACGCCCAAACCAAGGCCGAAACTGGTCGTCCTCGATCCCGGTCATGGCGGCAAGGATCCCGGCGCCTTGGGCGCGCGCGGAACCCAGGAGAAGAAGGTCGTCTTCACGATCGCCCGCGAGGTGCAGCGCGAGTTGCTGGCAGGCGGGCGCTATCGCGTCCTGCTGACCCGCAATGGCGACACCTTCGTTGCGCTTCGTGAGCGCGTGGCACGTGCGCAGGCGGCCAAGGCCGACCTGTTTCTGTCGCTTCATGCCGATTCGCACGATAATTCCGATGTGCGGGGCGCTTCGGTCTACACGCTTTCCGAGGACGCCAGCGATCGCGAGGCAGCGGCGCTTGCGGCGCGTGAGAACCGCGCCGACACCGTCGTGTCGGGCATGCGGCTCGCCGACAAGCCCGACAATGTCGCCCAGACCCTCGTGGCGATGAGCCAGCGCGGCACGGTGAATGAATCGCGCCGGCTCGCGGAGACGATCGTGGCGACGTTTGCCAAGAACGGCGTGCGGCTGTTGCCCCGCACCCATCGGCAGGCGGGTTTCGCCGTCCTCACCTCGGCAGAGATCCCGGCGGCACTGGTCGAACTGGGCTACCTCTCCAATCCACAGGACGAGAAGCTGCTGACGGTGCGCCAGCATCAGCTTTCTTTGGCACGGGCCCTGCGTGCATCGGTCGATGCCTATTTTGGGGCGGGCGCCGCCACAAGAAAGGCTTAAGTCCGCGGCACCTTGTACTTCTCGCCCTGCTGCATGGGGGACGAAAGACTAGTAGAAGATGAGTGTGCTTAATTTCATGAAAGTGGCGCTGGCCTTCGCAACGGCCGCCCTGATCGTAGGTACCGGCACCGTGGCGGGCCTGTTCTGGCATTTCAGTCATGGATTGCCGGACCACAAGCAGCTTGCTGACTATCAGCCGGCTACGACCTCCCGCCTTTACGCTGCCGATGGCCGTCTGCTCGCGGAGTATGCCCGCGAGAAGCGCATCTATGTCCCGGTCGCCGCGATGCCCAAGCGTGTGCTCGAGGCCTTCGTCGCCGCCGAGGATCAACGCTTCTTCACCCACCCCGGCATTGACTTGATCGGCGTGCTGCGCGCCGTCGTGGCCAACGTTACCAATCCGGGCAAGCGGCCCGAAGGCGCCTCGGGCTTGACCCAGCAGGTCGCCAAGAACTTCCTGCTGACCAATCAGGCCACTCTGGCGCGCAAGATCCGGGAGGCGATCCTCGCTTTCCGCATCGAGGAGACCTATTCGAAGGAGCGCATCCTCGAGCTCTATCTCAACGAGATCTACCTCGGCTCGGGCAACTATGGCGTGGCACAGGCTGCGCTGAACTATTTCGATCGCTCGCTGGGCGAGCTCTCGCTGTCGGAGATTGCCTATCTCGCGGCGCTGCCCAAGGCGCCGAACCGCTACAACATCGTGCGCAACGAGAAGGAAGCCTACGCGCGGCGCGACTATGTGCTGAACCGTATGCTGGAGGACGGCTACATCACGGCAGCCGAGGCGCAGACGGCGCGTGCCGAGAAGCTCCAGTACCGCCGGCGCAGCAACACCGAGACCGCGACCGCCGACTTCTTTGCCGAGGAAGTCCGCCGCAACTTGATGGCCGCCTATGGCGAAAAGAGCCTGTACGAAAGCGGACTGACCGTCAGCACGACCCTCGATCCGTCCATACAGGCCGTGGCCGATACCGCCCTGCGCGATGGGCTGATCAGCTACGACCGTCGCCATGGCTGGCGCGGAGCCTACGCCAAGATCCCCGACATGAGTGTCTGGGAGGAGGAGTTCGCCCGCATCGCCCAGCGCCGGCCGCTGCTGGGCCCGGCAAGCTGGCAGCTTGCGGTTGTCAGCAAAGTGGATGCGCAGTCGATCCAGATTGTGGGCTTGGCCGGTGACGGCGAGGGCACGGTGCCCTTTGCGGAGATGAACTGGGCGCGTCCGACGCTCAAGGATCAGACCGTCGGCGGCGCGCCGCGCGGTCCGCGCGATGTCGTGGCCGTGGGCGACGTGATCGTCGTCGAGAAGGTCGAAAAGCCGGCGGGGCAGAACGCCAAGCCCTATCCGCCGCGGACCTATGCTTTGCGCCAGGTCCCCAACGTCGAGGGCGGCGTCGTGGTGATGGACACGCAGACCGGCCGCGTGCTCGCCATGGCCGGCGGCTGGGCTTACGGCCGCAGCCAATTCAACCGCGCCGTCCAGGCCGCACGCCAGCCCGGCTCGGCCTTCAAGCCCTTCGTCTATCTTGCGGCGATGGACTCGGGCTTCTCGCCCGCCAGCATCGTGCTCGATGCTCCCTTCGTCTACGACCCGGGCTACGGCCAGCCGCTGTGGACGCCGAAGAACTACGGCGGCGACATGCTTGGTCCCACGACGGTGCGCCGTGGCCTCGAACTCTCG
This sequence comes from Reyranella massiliensis 521, assembly GCA_943369775.1. Lineage (GTDB taxonomy): Bacteria > Pseudomonadota > Alphaproteobacteria > Reyranellales > Reyranellaceae > Reyranella > Reyranella massiliensis_C. Next base: position 4,389 of record CALROF020000241.1, on the reverse strand, counting down.
CGCAATCTCATGACCGTGCGCATGGCCCAGCAGGTCGGCATGAAGAAGGTCGTCGAGGTCGCCAAGGAATTCGGCGTTACCGACAATATGGGCGCCTACCTGCCGATGGCGCTGGGCGCGGGCGAGACCACGCTTCTGCGCATGACCATGGCCTACGCGATGCTGGCGAATGGAGCGCTGGAGATCACGCCATCGCTGGTCGACCGCGTGCAGGATCGCGATGGCCGGACCATCTATCGTCACGAGCCGCGCACCTGTCGTGGTTGCGGCGAGGCGGCCGCCAGCAGCAAGCCGGTCGCGCCGGAACTGATCGACGGTCGCAAGCCGTTCCACGACCCGGCATCGGTCTATCAGGTCGTGAGCATGATGCAGGGCGTCACCACGCGCGGCACGGCAGGGCGCCTGGCAGCGCTGGGCCGGCCGATCGCCGGCAAGACCGGCACGACCAACGACGCGCACGATAACTGGTTCCTGGGCTCGACGCCGGACATCACAATCGGCGTCTATATCGGCTTCGACGAACCGCGCACCCTGGGCTCGCAGGAGACCGGTGGCGGCAACGCGGCGCCGATCTACGAGGCGATCGCCAAGGAGATCTTCAAGGGCAAGCCGCCGACGCCGTTCCGCGTGCCGCCAGGCCTGCGCATGGTGAAGTTCTCCTACGAGGGCGGCACGATCGACGAGGTCTTCAAGCCGGGCACCGAGCCGGGCGCGGAAGGTTATCAAGTCTCGCCGCTTGACGGGTCGGCCCCTTATTCCGCTATAGACCCCACCGCGGGCCCGCAGCAGGCGGGTGGCGCCCGGCGTCCGGGTCTCTCGGGTACCGGCGAAACCTATTGATCTTGCGAACGCGGGCCGCTCGGCCCGCGGTCCATTTGAGGAGTGACGATGCGCGCCGAAGCTCAGGCCATGGTGACCGAAATCGAGGAGTCGCTGACACTCCTCAGGAGGCGTCTTTGACTACGACCGTGCAGTCGTACGTCTGGATGAGCTGAACGCCCGCGCCGAAGATCCGTCGCTCTGGAACGATCCCAAGGAGGCCCAGGCCGTCATGCGCGAGCGCACGCGGCTGGAGGGCGCCATCGGCACCATCAAGCGCCTGCGCGCATCGATTGACGACAATGTCGGCCTGATCGAGATGGCCGAGAGCGAGAAGGACGAGGCGATGATCGCCGACGCCGAGAAGGCGCTCGGTGAGGCACGGGCTGAGGCTGCGAAGGCACGCCTCGAAACGCTGCTGTCCGGCGAGGCCGATCCCAACAACGCCTATGTCGAGCTCAATGCCGGCGCCGGTGGCACCGAGGCCCAGGACTGGGCGGAGATGCTGGCGCGCATGTACACGCGCTGGGCCGAACGCCGGGGCTATAAGGTGAGCTGGCTCGAAGAGAGCGCCGGCGAAGAGGCAGGCATCAAGTCCTGTGCCTTCAAGGTCGAGGGGCCGAACGCCTATGGCTGGCTGAAGACCGAATCGGGCGTGCACCGTCTGGTGCGCATCTCGCCGTTCGACGGCAATGCCCGCCGGCAGACGTCCTTTGCCAGTGTCTGGGTCTACCCCGAAGTCGACGACAACATCGAGATCGAGATTCTCGACAAGGACCTGCGCGTCGACACCTATCGCGCTTCGGGCGCGGGCGGACAGCACGTCAACAAGACCGACTCGGCGGTGCGCATCACGCACATTCCGACCGGCATTGCCGTCGCCGTCCAGCAGGAGCGTTCGCAGCACCAGAACCGCGCCAAGGCCATGCAGATGCTGAAGGCGCGCCTCTACGAGGTCGAGCTGCAGAAGCGCGAGGCCGAGCGGCTGGAAGCGGAAGCCAGCAAGACCGATATCGGCTGGGGCCATCAGATCCGGTCCTATGTGCTGCAGCCCTATCAGATGGTGAAGGACCTGCGGACCAACGTCGAACGCTCCGACCCGCAGAAGGTGCTCGACGGCGATCTCGACGAGTTCATGGCGGCGTCGCTTGCTGCGCGGGTGGGCGAGGGTAACGACAAGGAAGCCGCCTGAAGGAGGGCGTCATGTGGTTCGTGTTTGAGGCCGAGTATGCAATCGAGAATCGGCGTGCCAACTGGAACAAGCCGGTAACCGAGACGATGGCCTGGCACGGACCCTTCACGACCGAAGCCGAGGCCGATTCCGTTGCGGTCGCCCGCATGTGGGCCAAAATCGACATCTACGCCCACAAGGCGCGGACCATCGACATGACGGTGCGCGACTGACGCCTGCCGGTGTATGCTTCCGGGCAAAAGAGCCTCCGGGAGCAAACGCCATGGGCAAGCTGGGGATCGGACGTCGTCCTTTCATCTCGATGTCGGTAGCGGGGCTGGTCGCGGCGCCCGCCATCGCCTCCGCGCAGAACGATTGGCCGAGCCGGCAAATCCGCGTCGTCATTCCTTATCCGCCGGGCGGCCCGTCCGATGTCACGACGCGAATAGTGCTGGAGCGTGCGGGCTCGATCCTGGGTCAGAGCATCCTGTTCGACAACAAGGGCGGGGCCAGCGGCGCGATCGGCGCGGAGCACGTCAAGAACACGGTGCCCGACGGTTACACGTTCCTGATGACGACAACGGCCATGGTCTGCATCACACAGCACCTGCAGCCGCTGCCTTACGATCCTGCGGCCGACTTCGTTCCGGTGGCGCGGCACGCGACATCCTGGATTGGCATGGGGATCAGCCCGCAGGTGCCGTCCAACAATCTCCAGGAGTTCATCACCTACGCCAAGGCCAATCCCGGCAAGATCAACTTCGGGTCGGCTGGGCTTGCCACGATCACCCAGCTCTACGGCGAGATCTTCAATATCGAGGCCGGCGTGAAGATGGTTCATGTGCCCTACAAAGGCAGTGCGCCGGCGACCAACGATCTGCTGTCGGGGCAGATACAGGTGCAGTTCGATCCGACGACCTTGCCGCACATCGCGGCCGGCCGCCTGAAGTGCTTCGCCATCGCCAGCGAGAAGCGCTGGCCGGGCCGGCTCGATATCCCGACGCTGAAAGAGCAGGGCTACGGCAAGATGGGCGGCGATGCCTGGTACGGCATCCTGGCGCCGCGAGGCACGAACCCTGCCATCGTTAACAAGATGAGCCGGGCAATCGGTGAAGCCGCGGCCATGCCGGACATCAACGAAAAGCTCGTCACCAGCGGCAACTACCCAAGCTACCTCGAAGCCCTGGCGTTCCGCGAGACCATCGCCCGCGAAGCGCAATCCTTCGGTGAAATCATTAAGAAGGCCGACATCAAGATTTGAGGGGCGGCTCGCGCGTCTTGTTGCGCCATCGGTTCGGCGCGACAATGGGGCATGACTGGAACATCGCGCCGTACTCTTCTCAAAGCTGCCACGGCCAGCTTGGCTTTTCCCGCCATTGTCCGCGCTCAGGGGACGTGGCCCAACAAGCCCATCCGATGTGTCGTCGCGCTGCCGCCAGGTGGTGGCACAGATGCGATCGGGCGGAAGGCCATGCAGCGCCTGTCGGAAGTGCTGGGCGTTCCTGTTATCGTCGAGAACAAGCCCGGTGCCGGCGGAACGATCGGCAGCGATGTCGTCGCCAAAGCCGAACCGGATGGATACACACTGGGCATCGCGACGGCGAGCAGCCATGCAGCGGCGCCGGTGTTCCGCAAGGATCTACCGTACGATCCCGTCAAGTCGTTCACTGCCGTCACGTTGTTGGGCACGACGCCCTACATCCTGATCGGCGGACCGGCAGCGGGATCGAAAGACCTCGCGGGCTTCATTGCGGCCACTAAGGCCAATCCCGGCAAGGTCGCCTGCGCCTCGCTCGGCACGTCGACCCTTGGCTACCTGCTGACGAAGCAGTTCGAGCTGATCGCCGGGTTGAAGATGATCGATGTACCCTACAAGGGTTCGGGCGTTGCCTATCCCGACCTGATGAACGGCACTGTCGCCGTGATGCTCGACAACCCGTCGGGCTCGGCTGGACTGGTGCGCGAGGGGCGGTTGACGGGTTTTGCCGTCACGCGCAAGTCGCCGATGCTGCCGGATGTGCCGACCTTCGAGAGCCTGGGGGTGAAGGGTTTCGACGACGTGTTCTGGTATGGCGTGGTGGCGCCGGCCGGCCTGCCGCAGGAGATCGCGCTGCGTATCCAGAAAGCGCTGGCCGATGGCTTCCTCGTCGATCCGGGCCGTGCGGCATTGCGGGCCATGGATGTCGAACCCGTCATGTCGACGCCGCAGGAATTCGCGAGCCTGATGGCGAAGCAGACCGCTGATCTGCGCGCGCTCGCAGATCGTCTTGGCATCAAGCCAGAATAAGAAAGGACAGCACCATGGATGGCAGCACGAGCCCGGCGTTCAAGGTCAACGAACTGACGCCCGATCTCAATGTCCAGTTCGATCCCAAGGTGACGAAGAGCTACGTCACCTA
>CALROF020000240.1:0-9518 GCA_943369775.1 Reyranella massiliensis 521 | reverse complement strand
CCCCGTTGCAGGCACCGTCGTGGCGCTGGGTGCCGAGGTCGGCGGCGTGCTGGCTGTCGGGGCCGAATTGATTCGGCTGGAGGTGACGGGCGAAGGCAACGCCGAAGTGGCAGCCGCGCCGCGCGAAGCCGCCGCCGCACCGCCGCCTGCGCAACCGCTGGCGGCCGCGCCGGCGCCGAAGCTCCCGGTGCCGCCGCCAACCTCGCCGACTGTTGAGCCCGCCTCGGCGCCCCTGCCGACAAGCCGTGCGCCGATGGGGCCACCCCGGCCTCCCGGCGAGAAGCCGATCGCTTCACCGGCAGTACGACGCCGTGCCCGCGATGCCGGAGTCGATCTACGTCAGGTGCGGGGCACGGGCCCGGCGGGCCGTGTCAGCCATGACGATCTCGACGCCTTCCTGCGTGTCGGCGCGCCGTCGGCAAAGGCGGCGCGTGCGGCAAATACCGAAGTCGCGACCGTCAAGGTTATCGGCTTGCGCCGGCGCATCGCGCAGAAGATGGCGGAGGCCAAGCGCCGGATCGCGCACTTCTCCTATGTCGAGGAGGTCGACGTCACGGCGCTCGAGGAGCTGCGCTCGTCGCTGAACGCCGAACACCGGCAGGACCGCCCGCGCCTGACGCTGATGCCGTTCCTCATGCAGGCGCTGGTCAAGGCGGTGGCCGATTTCCCCGAGATGAACGCGCTCTACGACGACGAGGCGGAAACCATCGAGCGGCACGGCGGTGTGCATATCGGCATCGCGACGCAAACACCGTCCGGCCTGATGGTGCCCGTCGTTCGTCACTGCGAAGCGCTCGACCTCTGGGAGTGCGCGGCCGAAGTGCAGCGGCTCGCCGAAGCGGCGCGTGAGGGCCGCGCCACCCGCGCCGAACTGACCGGTTCGACGATCACGATCACGAGCCTCGGCGCGCTGGGCGGCATCGTCACGACTCCGGTGATCAACCGACCTGAAGTCGCAATCATCGGCGTCAACCGGCAGGTCGTGCGGCCGGTATGGCAGGGCACGCAGTTCGTGCCGCGGACCATGATGAACCTGTCGTCGTCGTTCGATCACCGCGTCATCGACGGCTATGTCGCCGCCCGTTTCGTGCAACGCATCAAGAGCCTGCTCGAAACGCCGGCGACGCTTTTCCTAGAGGCGTGAGATGGCCGAAATAACTGCCAAAGTTCTGGTTATCGGCGGCGGGCCCGGCGGCTACGTCGCTGCGATTCGCGCGGGCCAGCTCGGCCTCGACACCGTGCTGGTCGAGCAGGGCGGCGCCGAAGGTGGGCTGGGTGGGACCTGCCTCAATGTCGGCTGCATCCCCTCCAAGGCCATCATTCATGCGGCCGACGCCTACCATCACGCCGTCGAGCAGGCGACCGTCGCGCCCTTCGGCCTGCGCGTCGAACACCCGACGATCGATTTCGCGCGGACGGTCGACTGGAAGGATGGCATCGTTGGCCGTTTGACCAGCGGCGTCGGTGCCCTGCTGAAGCGTCACAAGGTCAAGATCGTGCAGGGTCACGCCGAGCTGGTCGACGGCAAGACCTGCAAGGTCGAGACCGATACCGGTCCGCAAACCATACGTGCCGAGCATGTGATCCTGGCGACGGGTTCGGTAGCAGCGTCGCTGCCGTCCCTGCCGTTCGGCGGGAAGGTAATCTCTTCAACCGAAGCGCTGTCGTTGCAAGCCATTCCTGAACGTCTTGTCGTCGTCGGTGCTGGCTATATTGGCCTGGAACTCGGAACCGCCTTCGCCAAGCTCGGCGCCAAGGTGACGATCGTCGAGGCCGAAGATCGCATCCTCCCGGCCTATGATGCCGAACTGGTGAGGCCAGTTGCCAAGCGTCTCCAGGCGTTGGGTGTCGACATCCTGTTGCGCACACGCGCTTCGGGCCTCGCCGAGGGTGGCGACGCGGTGCTGGTCGAAGACGGAAGCGGATCGAAGCGCAGCGTGCCGGCCGATCGCATCCTTGTCGCCACCGGCCGGCGCGCCCGGCTGGAGGGCTTCGGCCTGGAACGGCTCGACCTCACGATGAACGGCCCCTTTGTGGCCGTCGATGAACGCTGCGCCACGTCGATGCGCAACGTCTGGGCGGTGGGCGATATCACCGGCGAGCCGATGCTGGCGCATCGCGCCATGGCGCAGGGAGCGGTGGTTGCCGAGGTCATCGCGGGCCATCGCCGCGTTTTCGACAGCGCCGTGATTCCCGCGGTCTGTTTCACCGATCCTGAAATCGTCACCGTCGGCCTCTCACCGGAGGCAGCGCGTCAGGCCGTCCGGGAGGTACGCGTCGCCAGCTTCCCGTTCCAGGCCAACGGCCGTGCCCTGACCTTGGGGGCCGAGGATGGCTTCGTGCGTGTGACGGCGCGTGCCGACAATCACCTGGTTCTCGGCATCGCTGCCGTCGGCGCCGGCGTATCGGAACTCGCGAGCAGCTTTGCCCTCGCGCTTGAAATGGGCGCCCGCCTGGAAGACATCGGCGGCACCATCCATGCGCATCCGACCTTGGGCGAGGCTTTCCACGAGGCAAGCCTGAGGGCGCTCGGCGAGGCACTTCACATCTAGGATCGTCATGACCTTTTCCCTCGTCGGGCGCTGCGCCCGGACTGGAATGCTCGGCGCCGCCGTCACGACCTCGTCGATCGCGGTCGGCTCGCGGTGCCAACACGCGCGGGCGGGCGTCGGTGCATCCTTGACCCAGCATCGCACCGATCCACGGCTGGGGCCTCTTGCGCTCGATCTGCTGGCGCGCGGCTTACTGCTGAGGAAGCTCTGAGGGCCATTGTCGCAGCAACGCCTCTTCGCGATTGGCGTCAGCTCGCGGTGATAGATGCGGCGGGTGGCACCGCCGTCTATTCCGGCGCCCATGTCCGCGGCGAGCGTGGCGAGGCCGAGGGCCGGGATTGTGCCGCCATCGCCAACATCGTTCGATCCGAGGCGATCCCCCGCGCCATGGTCGAGAGTTTCGAGCGGTCGCCGGATCTGCCGCTGGCACGCCGCCTTGTCGATGCACTGGCCGCCGGCGAAGCGGCTGGCGGCGAGAGGCAGCCGGTAATGTCGGCGGCGCTGATCGTGGTCGACAAGGAGTCTTTTCCCTACGTCGACCTTCGTGTCGACGATCACGCCACACCGATCGAAGAGCTTTCGCGCCTCTGGTCGATCTATCAGGTCGAGGCCGATGCCTATGTGACGCGCGCCGTCGATCCGGAGCAGGCGTCACCGCCTCCCAATATGACCCTCTAGGCGCACGCGCGGCGGCGGCCGCTACTTCTTCTGCAGCAAGTCCAGCAGCACCAGACTCATCGCCTCGGCGCCGGTTCGGATGGTCGGTTCGGGCACCGGCGCGAACTCCGGTGAGTGATTGCCGGGCACCGGCTTGTTGTCCTTCGCCGCCTGGGCGAGATCCTTGGGGTCGAGTCCACCGATGCCGAAGTAAAAGGACGGCACGCCCGCGATGACGAATTCGGAATAGTCCTCGCTCGCCGAGCCTGGCTCCGGAATCAGCCGCGCCTTGTCGCCGTACGCTGCCTTGAGCACCGCGCCGCTGCGCGCGGCGAGCGCAGCATCGTTCACCACCGCCTTTGCGCCGGCCGTGATCTTGATTTCCGGTGGCGGCGCGCCGGCCATCATCGCCACTGCCTTGGCGGTCCTCTCGATGCCGTCGATCATCCTGGTGCGCGTGGCATCGTCGTGCGAACGAATCGTGCCGCGCAGCAGCGCAGTATCGGGAATGATGTTGCCGGCGCTACCTGCCTGCACGGCGCCGATCGTCACCACGCCGAATCGTGCGGCATCCTTTTCGCGGCTGATCACGCTCTGCACGTCGACGATGAAACGGCCCGCCATCATGATCGGGTCGAGGGTGACATGCGGGCGAGAACCATGGCCGCCCTTGCCGATAAAGTTGATCTCCAAGCCGTCGGAGGTCGAATTCCAGACACCTGGCTTGTAGCCCACATAGCCGTAGGGGCCTGGCCCAACATGCAGCGCGAAGCCGTAGTCCGGCTTGGGAAAGCGAGTGAACAAACCGTCGGCGACCATCGCCTTGGCGCCGCCGCCGCCTTCCTCGGCCGGTTGCCCGACGAACACCAGCGTGCCGCTCCACTGGTCCTTCATGTCGAGCATGATCTTGGCGACGGCCACCCAGACCGCCATGTGGATGTCATGGCCGCAGGCATGCATCACCGGCGTCTCCTTGCCGCGCCAGATCTGCGTAGCCTTGCTCGCATAAGGCAAGCCGGTCTTTTCCGGCATCGGCAGGGCGTCGAGGTCGGTGCGAACCATGATCGTGGGGCCGGGTCCGTTCTTGTAGATCGCGACGAGGCCGGTCCTGCCGACCTTCTCGGTGACCTCGTAGCCCAGTGCCTTCATCTCAGCGGCGAGCTTGGCCGCCGTCCGGGTCTCCTGGAAGCCAAGTTCGGGATGAGCATGGATGTCCTTGTAGAGGGCATCGAGGTGGGAATACTGCGCGTCGAGGCTGCGGGTGATTGCGGCGCGCTGGCCGGCGATATCGATCGCGCCGGCCGAAGCTGCCATCCCCAGTGTCGCGACAAGGACGAGGCAGCTGCTCCTGAGCCAGGACTTGATGGTGATCACGCGTTCCCCCTCCAATGGCTAGGGAGGAACGTTATCGGAGAGGCGTGCGGTCGGGAAGGCGGGTCGCCGGCCGGATCAGCCGAAACGCTGATTGCCGACGGCGTCGAAGCGGCTGCCGAGGCGATAGCGGGAGGAAGGGTGCAGGCAACGCACCATCGTGACCGGCGTGGTGCGCGTCCAGGTGCGGCGCGTCAGCAGCAGGCAGGGCTCGGGCGCCGTGATCTGCAGGTGTGCCGCCTGTTCGTCGGTCGGCAGGACGGCATCGACGACATGCTCGATCTCGTCGAAGGGCACGTTCTGCACCAGATAGTCGCCCGGCGGCACGGTGCTGAAATCCTGATCGAGGAAGTTCGGCACGACGTTCGGATTGACGTAGCGATCCTCGAGCTGCACCGGGACCTCGTTCTCGAGGTGAAGGCACACCGCGTGAAAGACCGAGGCGCCGGCCCTGAGGCCGAGCCAGGCGGCGACGTCGGGAGGGGCAGCGACCCGGTCGGCGGCGAGGGGCGCGCAGCGATAGTCATGGCCGCGCTGGCGCACTTCGCGGCCGATGCTGGCGATCTGCAGCAGCGTCAGCTGCGGCTTGTCCTGGGCGACGAAACTGCCGACACCGGCGACGCGCACGATGCGGCCCTTCTGCATGAGATCGCGCAGTGCCCGGTTGACGGTCATGCGCGACATGCCGAACTGCTGGACCAGTTCGTGTTCCGACGGCAGGCGATGGCCGGGCGGCCAGGAGCCGTCCTGGATGCGCCGGACGATGTAGTCCTCGACCTGCTGGTAGCGCGCCGTCGGTTCCATGCACTCCTCTAGTGGTCGGCCGCCATGGCTTCGACGCGGATCTCCTCGGTGAGCCGCGCCTTCAACGCCATGAACTCGGAGGAAGTCTTGATCGTGTAATGCCGCGGGTGCGGGAAGTCGGCTTCCACCTCCGCCTTGATACGGCCGGGCCGTGCGCTCATCACCACGACGCGGCTCGCCATGAAGATCGCCTCGTCGATATCGTGGGTGACGAACATCACCGTCTTCTGCGCCTGCTCCCAGATGCCGAGCAGCAGCTCCTGCATCAGAACGCGTGTCTGGTTGTCGAGCGCGCCGAACGGCTCGTCGAGCAGCAGGATCTTGGGGTCGTTGGCCAGCGCCCGGGCGATCGCCACGCGCTGCTGCATGCCGCCGGAGAGCTGCTTGGGATAGTGCTTTTCGAAGCCGCGCAGGCCGACCTGCGCGATGAAGCGCTCGCTGATGTCGCGCTGCTCCGCTGCCGGCATGTTCTTCTCGCGCAGGCCGAAGCAGATGTTTTCCTGCACCGTCAGCCAAGGAAACAGCGTGTAGCTCTGGAACACCACGCCACGGTCGGCGCCCGGACCGGAGATCGGCGCCCCGTCGAGCAGGATCTCGCCGGTCGTCGGCGTCTCCAGCCCGGCGACAAGGCGGAGCAGGGTGGACTTGCCGCAGCCCGAGGGGCCTAGCACGGTGATGAAGTCGTTGTCGCCGACTTCGAGCGACACCGGCTGCAAGGCCTGGGTCGGCGGCACGCCACGACGGTTGCTGGCGAAGGTCTTGCCGACGCCCCGGATCGACAGACGGCTCATCGCTGGAAGCTCCAGGCGAAGAGACGTTGGTTGACCCACTTGAACATCAGGTCGGAGACCAGGCCCACGAGGCCGATGACGACAATGCCGGCGATGATGTGGTCCGTCGCCATCAGGGCCTGGCTGTCGGTGATCATGTGGCCGATGCCGGAAGAGGCGCCGATCAGCTCGGCGACGATGATGTAGGTCCAGCCGAGGCCCAGCACCTGGCGCAGCGCTTCGGCGATCTCGGGGGCCGCACCCGGCAGCACGACGCGACGGATGGCGGCGGTGTCCTTGCAGCCCAGCGTGTAGGCCGCCTCGATCAGGTCGCGGCGCGTGGCGCTCACGATCATGGTGATCATCAGGGTGAGCTGGAAGAAGCAGCCGATGAAGATGACGGTGAGCTTCTGCGCCTCGCCGATGCCGACCCACAGGATCAGGAGCGGAATGAAGGCCGAGGCCGGCAGGTAGCGTGCGAAGGAAACGAAAGGCTCGAAGAAGGCTTCGATCGGCTTGTAGGTGCCCATGGCGATGCCCAGCGGCACGGCGATGACGGCGGCAAACAGGAAGCCGCCGACCACGCGCCAGATCGTCATGCCGACGTCGAAGCTGAACCCTTGCGTCGCGAAGAGGTCCCAGCCGGACAGCAGCGTCTGCCAAGGCGAAGCGAGGAAGTGCTTCGGGACCGCGCCGCTCCAGGTGATGAGCGCCCACAGGCCCACGAAGCCCACGAAGAAGGCCACGCCGAGAAGAGTTCTTTTCTCCCGGCTGACAGGAACAAGCAGTTTCATAGGTCGCTTTTCTTGGCTTGAGGCCGGGAGCGCGCCTTTCGAGGGCACGCTCCCGGTGTAGGCGTCAGTTCAGGAAGGTCGTGTCAAACAGCGTGTCGAGATTGGCCGGCTTGGCCTTGATGACACCGATCTCGAGGAGCAGTTCGGCGGCTTCCTTGTTGAAGGCCTGGATCTCGCCGTTGAAGAACTTCTTGTTGGCCTCGCGGTCGGCCCACTTGATCTTGGACTGCGACTTCTCGAACTGCTCCGCCGTCTGCTTGACGTCGGCGCCCATGATCGTGAAGGCCTTCTTCGGCTCCTTGTTGATCATCTCGAGAGCCTGGAAATAGCTCTCGGTCAGTGCCTTCGCGGCCTTGGGGTTCTCCTTGATGAACTTCGGCGTGCAGCCGAACGTGTCGAACACCATCGGGTACTGCAACGAATCGGCGATCAGCTTGCCCGACTCGGGCTTGTCGCGAACCAGGCTGAGGTAAGGCTCGTAGGTCACCGCGGCATCGAGACTGCCGGTGCCGGCCACGAAAGCATTGGCCGCCGGGGCGGGCTCGAGCGTGACGAGGTTGACCTCCTTCAAGGTGAGGCCGTTCTTCTTCAGGATCCACGCCAGGGTGAAGTGCGGGTTGGTGCCGGGAGCGGAGGCGGCCACCGTCTTGCCCTTGAGGTCCGCAACCTTGGAGATGGTGTTGCGCGCCACGATGCCGTCAGAGCCCATGCCCTGGTCCATCTTGAAGAGCTGGGTGGTGGCGATGCCGTTGGCATTCCAAACGATCCATGTCTCGACCGTGGTGGCCGCGCACTGGATGTCACCCGAAGCGATGGCGAGGTGGCGGTCCTTCTGCGGGATCTTCTTGATCGAGACGTCGAGTCCGTTGGCCTTGAAGATGCCGGCCTCCTTGGCCAGCGTCAGCGGGGCAAAGCCGGTCCAGCCGGAAATGCCGATGGCAACTTTGGTCTCTTGGGCCTGCGCAAGTGCCGTGCTGCCGGCGAGGACTGCGAGCGTAGCGAAGAAGGTCTTGAACGATCTCGACATGGAAGGCTCCCTTTATTGGTCGATGGGGCTGAACGATTACGAACGATAGACGACAGGGAAGATCGGCGCATCGAAGGGATCGCCGTCTTTCATGGTGAAGCCGGTGAACGGCGGCGAACCCTTGCCTGCACGTTGGGCATAAACGGCATCGTCGCCGACCCAGCGCGCCGAGAAGACGCGACGCATCCGCGGCGAATGATTGGCTGGGGCGCCGTGCACCGTCCGGAAGCTGAAGGCGATGGCATCGCCCGGCTCCATCTCCCAGCCGGCGATGTCGAGTTCGCCGCGCTTGGCCTCGATATCCGGCATGACCTCGAAATCGTCGTTGGCGTAGAGGCGGGTGCCGTCGAAGCGCATCGGGCGGAAGCCCTTGCCCCAGCGATGCGAGCCGCGCACGCATTCCATCACCACGTCGCGCGGTACGGGGTCGAGCGGAATCCAGAAGCTCACGCTCTGCTGGCCCTCGACACAGTAGTAGGGCTGATCCTGGTGCCACGGCGTTACGGTGCTGCCGCCTGGCTGCTTTACGAGCACATGGTCGTGGAAGAAGCGGGCAGTCTTGGAGCCCATCAATCCGGCCGCGATTTCCGCTGCCGGCGATTTCATCACGAAAGCTTCGAACTCAGGGATGCGCTGCCAGTTGCACAGGTCCTGGAAGAAGGGCGCGGAGCCGTCGGCCGGCCGAACTGTTCGCTCCAGCGGGCTGGGATTGGCCATAAGGGCCTCGATGCCCGCCCGCAGGGGCTCGACCCAATCCTTGAAGACCCCGCGCAGCACAATGGCGCCATCGGCCTGGTAGGCCGCCGCGGCGCCATCCTGCTCAGAAAATGCTCGCTCCCCGCCCATGCATCCCCCTCTTGCTTGTCTATACAAGTTAAGACAGCAGAAACCGTGCCAAGCAAGGGGGCAATTTCCACCCGCCGTGCAATAGAGGGGGGGAGCTGTTGGCTAGGTCTTGATCGACCCCGCCACCTGACGGGTCGCGGCGTTCAGCCGATTCCACACATTGATCATGGAAATGGCGAGCAGCAAGGCAGACAGAGCCCGTTCGTCATAGTGCCGGGTCGCTTCGGCCCACACATCGTCCGGTACCGGGTCGGCCCGGTCGCTGAGCCGGGTCACGGCTTCGGTCAGCGCCAGCGCTGCCCGTTCGGCCTCGCTGAACCACGGCGCCTCGCGCCAGGCCGCCACGGTGAACAGCCGCTCGTCTGTCTCGCCGCCCTTCTTCAGGTCACTGGCGTGCATCGCCACGCACAGACTGCAGCCGTTGATCTGGCTGGCTCGCAAATGAACCATGTCGATGACCTGCTTAGGCAGCCCGGCCTTGATCGAGCTCTCGTTCAGCGCCATCAGCGCCTGCATGGCGCCGGGAACGACCATGGCGGGGTGCTTCATTCGTGCTTGCATGATGAATCTCCTGATGCGGTCTCAACGTTTCCGTCGCCCGGACGTCGACACATCACGTGTCACATCGGCCGGGTGTCGTTCGTCAGGGCTTTGACGGACCGGCAGAGGAAAGTGTGACCATGGACGAGCAGAAAAT
>CALROF020000239.1:0-9579 GCA_943369775.1 Reyranella massiliensis 521 | reverse complement strand
CATCGTGGCGTTGCTCGGTGGCAACGGTGCCGGCAAGTCGACGACGCTCAAGGCGATCTCGAATTTGCTGCTGACCGAACGCGGCGAGGTCACGAAGGGCCAGGTTCATTGTCGTGGCGAGCGGGTCGACGGACTCTCGCCCAACGATTTGGTGCGCCGCGGCGTTATTCAGGTGATGGAGGGCCGTCACTGCTTCGGCCATCTCACCGTCGAGGAGAACCTGCTGACCGGCGCGTTCATCCACGGCAGCAAGCGGCGCCAGATCGCCGACGATCTCGAGAAGGTCTACCACTATTTCCCGCGGCTGAAGGTCCGCCGCTCGAGCCTGGCCGGCTACACGTCGGGTGGCGAGCAGCAGATGACGGCGATCGGCCGTGCCCTGATGAGCCGGCCCAACACCATCCTGCTCGACGAGCCGTCGATGGGGTTGGCGCCGCAACTCGTGGAGGAGATCTTCGAGATCGTGAAGAACCTCAACGAGAAGGAGAGGGTCTCGATCCTGCTGGCCGAGCAGAACACCAACGTGGCGCTACGCTTCGCCCATTATGGCTACATCCTGGAGAATGGCAGGGTCGTGCTCGATGGCGACGCCGCGTCCCTGCGCGAGAACGAGGACGTGAAGGAATTCTACCTCGGCATCGGCGGCGAGGGGCGCCGCTCCTTCCGCGACGTCAAACACTACCGCCGCCGCAAGCGCTGGCTTTAGGCGCGCGAGAGAGTCTTCCAGGCCGCGTAGGCAAGTGGCGGGATCGCCACGAGATCGGCGATAGCGATCGTGCGCAAGGCGCCGGCCGGTGTGCCGTAGAGGGCATAGAAGCCCAAGAAACCCACGACGTTGATCGCGGCCGCCAGAAGCGCGGCCGGCCGAGCCGATGGCGACCAGCTCGCCCAGAGGCAGAGGATGCCCACCAGCGCCAGCAGGAGTGCGCGATGGCGCATCAACACAAGTAGCGTGGTGTCGGTCGGCGCGATGCCGTAGAGGCGCGACAGCATTTCGGGCGCGAATACCGGCCCGATCGGCAGCAAGTGAATGATGCCGACGACGGCAAAGGCCAGGGGAACGGCGATGGTGGTCCACATGAACCGACCATCGCCGCTTCCGGTCGCGGCCGGCAATTACCTCTGCGGTAAGGACTCAGGCTGCCTTGTCGGCGGTCTTCCTCTGGATTGGCGGGGCGAAGCGGAACGCAGCGCCCAGCCGGTTCCAGGCATTGATGGTGGCGACCGCCGTGCTGAGGAAGATGGTCTCGCTTTCGCTGAAGTGCCGACGCACGGCCTCGTAGGCCTCGTCGGACACGGTCTTGTCGGAGAGCCGCGTCAGGGTTTCGGCCCAGGCGAGTGCCGCACACTCGCGCTCCGAGAAGATGCCGGCCTCGTGCCAGGTCGCGACCAGGTCGAGCTTCTCCTGCGGCAGGCCCAGCCGGCGCGAGACGTTGAGATGGATCTGCAGGCAGAAGGCGCAGTTGTTGATCTGCGAGACGCGGAGCTTCACGAGTTCGATGATCGTCTTGTCGAGGCCCGCTTCGTCGGCGGCCTTGCCCATGGCGAGCAGGGCGGCCTGGGCCGACGGTGCGGTCTTCTGGAAGGTTTCGTAGGCGATGCGGACGGACGACATGGTGACGACTCCATAATATCAGAGCTCGAATATTATGGAGTCGCCGTGGCGTTGCAAGGGCGGGAGGGGGGCTCTACCGTCCTTTCAAAGACAGCTTGGCAACGGGAGAAACGCATGTCGCCGCACTACGACACGTTGGAGACCAGGACCCCCGAAGCGCGCGAAAAGGCCTTGATGCAGGCCCTGCCGCAACAGATTGCCCATGCCAAGGCCAATGCCCCGTTCTTCGCGGAGTGGCTGAAGGACGTCGATCCGGAAGCGGTGACCTCCCGCGCGGCGCTCGCCGGGCTGCCCGTTCTGCGCAAGTCGATGCTGGGCGAAGTGCAGAAGAAGAACCCGCCGATGGGCGGCCTGATCACCGTGCCGATGAGCAAGGTGCGCCATGTCTTCATGTCGCCCGGCCCGATCTTCGAGATCGACACCGACGAGCCCGATTACTTCCGCGGCGCGCGCGCCATGTATGCCTGCGGCTTCCGGCCGGGCGACGTCGTCTACAACACCTTCGCCTATCACCTGACGCCGGCCGGCATGATGATGGAGTCGGCGGCGCGGGCGCTTGGGTGTGCCGTCGTGCCGGGCGGTGTTGGCAATACCGAGCTGCAGCTCGACGCGATCGCTGCGATCCGGCCCACTGGCTATGTCGGCACGCCCTCGTTCCTCAAGATCCTGATCGAGAAGGCGACGGAGCTGGGCAAGGACATCTCCTCGCTGAAGCACGCCTTCGTCGGCGCGGAGGCACTGCCGCCGTCCCTGCGCCAGATGTTCCGGGACAACGGCATGACCTGTCTGCAGAGCTACGGCACGGCCGATCTCGGCACCATCGCCTACGAGTCCGCGGGCCCCGACGGTGCGGTCGAAGGCATGGTCGTCGATGAAGGCGTGATCGTGGAGATCGTACGACCCGGCACCGGCGATCCGGTGCCCGAGGGGGATGTCGGCGAGGTCGTCGTGACCTCGTTCAACCGCGCCTATCCGCTGATCCGCTTCGGCACCGGCGACATGTCGGCCGTGCTGGCGGGAGCGAGCCCCTGCGGGCGCACCAACATGCGCATCAAGGGCTGGATGGGCCGCGCCGACCAGCGGACCAAGGTGCGCGGCATGTTCGTCGACCCCGAGCAGATCGCCGAAATCGCCAAGAAACATCCCGGCCTCGGCCGCCTCAGGCTGGTGATCGATTGGGTCAATCAGGCCGATATCATGACGCTCAAGGTCGAAGCCCCCCAGTCGTCGGCGGACCTCGAGAAGGCGCTGGAAGGCACCATCCGCACCGTCTGCAAGGTCGGCGGCAAGGTCGAGTTCGCCACGCCGGGCAGCCTGCCGAACGACGGCAAGGTGATCGACGACATCAGAAAGTACACGTGAGGGCATCATGGACCTGGGGCTTGCCGGCAAACATGCGCTGATCACCGGCTCGACCGCCGGCATCGGCTACGCAATCGCGCGCGGCCTGGCTGCCGAGGGCGCGAGCGTGGTGATCACCGGCCGTGGCCAGGCCGGTGTCGACGGAGCGCTGAGGCGGCTGAAAGAAGCGGTGCCGGACGCCAGGGCGGCGGGCATCGCCGAGGATTGCGCCACGGCCGCCGGCGCCCACGCCGTGTTCGCCAAACTGCCGGCGGTCGACATCCTGGTGAACAACCTCGGTATCTACGATCGCAAGGCGGCTTTCGAGATCGACGATGCCGAATGGCAGCGCTTCTTCGAGGTGAACGTCATGAGCGGCGTGCGCTTCACGCGGCACTACGCACCGGGCATGGCCCAGCGCGGCTGGGGCCGCATCCTGTTCGTATCGAGCGAATCGGCCCTCAATATCCCTCGTGAGATGATCCACTACGGCATGTCCAAGACCGCGCAGCTCTCGATCAGCCGCGGCTTTGCCATGGAGCTTGCCGGCACCGGCGTCACCGTGAATGCTCTGTTGCCGGGGCCGACCCATACCGAGACGACCGACAAGATGCGCGCCGAGCGCGCCAAGGCTGCGGGCAAGACGGTGGCCGAACTGGAAGCCGAGTTCATTCGGGATTTCAGACCGACCTCGCTGGTGCGCCGCTTCACGTCGGCCGAGGAGGTTGCCGCGATGGGCGTCTACCTCTGCAGCGAGGCGGCCTCCGCGACGTCAGGAGCGGCGGTGCGAGTCGATGGTGGCGTCGTGAACCAGATCATGTAGGCCGGTCGCTCCGAATTCTTCCTTTTGATTTCAGCGAGTTGGCCGTCCGCGAGCACGGCTGCGCTGGCAAATCTGCCACAATTCCCGTATCTAGTCGGCTGTGCGGCTGCCCCCGATTCGCCGGGCTTTTCCGGCGTTCGTCCCCCTCTCGCCCGGGGTCCGTGCCAAGGAGGATATCTTGAAGAGGCGCACTTTCGTCTCCGGTTCGGTGGCCGTCGCCGCCGCCAGTGTGCTGGCCGCCCCGGCCATTGCCGCGACCATCAAGCCGTACAGCTGGGATCTCAACCCGCCGACGGACACCCGCGACAACTTCATCGCCTGGGGCAAGGCCCGCGGTGAAGATCCCGTATTTCTTGGCCAGCGCTGGGACCGTTTCCAGGCCCTCCTGCGCAACAAGGACATCTGGGATGCCAAGACCAGCCGCGCCTTTCTGCTCACGCCGCGCGAGGAGTTCGCCTCGATCAATCCGGCGATCCACAAGCGGGCCTACGAGCATAACTTCCTCGACATCGGCTACGGCGTGACCATGTCCGGCCCGCACATCCAGGGCCGCATGACCAATGTCATCGACGTGAAGCGCGGCGAGAAGGTGCTTGAGATCGGCACCGGCTCGGGCGTACAGGCGGCCTATCTCGCCAACCTGACCGAGAACACCTACACGATCGAGATCATCGCGCCGCTCGCCCAGCGCACGCGCGGCCTCTACGACAAGCTGATCGACAAGGGTTACACCGAGTTCCAGCACATCAAGACGAAGCACGCGGACGGCTATTACGGCTGGGAAGAGGTCGCTCCGTTCGACAAGATCATCGTGACCACCGGCATCGATCACGTGCCGCCGCCGCTGCTGAAGCAGCTCAAGTCGGGCGGCCTGATGGTCATCCCGGTCGGGCCGCCGGGCGCGCAGCGCGTGCTCAAGGTGACCAAGACCCAGGGTGCCGACGGCTCCATCACCACGAGCCGCGAGGACATCTACGGCGGCAAGATCGTGCCCTTCGTCCCCTTCACCAAGCTCGAAGGCGACAAGATCGTCGGCACGCACAACCGCTAACAGACAATATTGTCATCCGGGCGGAGCGAGGGACCTTCTCGATAAACAAAGGTTCCTCGCTTCGGTCCACGCCGGATGACGCGGACTTCGGGCTCCCCAAAAGCCCCCTCTGAAGATCGCACAAAGCGATCCAACAACAACGGAGAGCCCCCTTGACCGTCGCGGTCGATCTCGACCATCGCCCCTCGCTTGCCTTCTATCTGTCTGTAGGCCTGGTCGCCGGCAGCATCATCGCGCTGCAGATCGGCATCATGCGCGTCTTCTCAGTGGGAAGCTGGGCGCATTTCGGCTCGCTGGTGGTGAGCCTCGCCATGTTCGGCTTCGGCCTTACCAGCGCGGTCATGTGCGTCGGCAAGGGCTGGTTCGAACGCCACTGGATCGGCGCGATCAAGGGCGCGCTGCTGGCCTTCGGTCCGCTGATGGTGGTGTGCAACCTTGCCGCCCAGCAGGTGCCGTTCAACGCCATCTTCCTGATTTCCGACCCGATGCAGAAGTGGCGGTTGTTCGCCAACTTCGTGCTCTATTTCTTGCCGTTCCTGGCCGGCGCTCTCTATCTCGGCGTGGTCTTTCTGAAGGCACAGAAGACTTTCAATCGTGTCTATTTCGCCGACCTAGTGGGCTCAGGCCTGTGCGGCCTCGCTGTGCTGCTCGCCATGTATTTCTGGCGGCCCGACGATCTCATCATGGCGCCGCTGCTGCTCTGGCTGGCCGGTGGCATCTTGTGGTTCGTGGCCATGGGCGATCGTCGCGGCATCGCCGCCATCGTCGGCGTTGCGATCCTGTCGGCGGCCGTGCACTACGTCGCGCCGCAGGTGCTCGGTATCCCGAAGCTCACCGTGTCGGACTACAAGGGCGTCTCCTACGTTCGCAAGTTCCCCGACAACAAGCGCACCTACGAACGCACCTCGCCGTTCGGCTACCTCGAAGTCTATTCGAGCTCCTACCTGCATTTCGCGCCGGGCCTGTCGGACAATGCCGCCTTCAACCTGCCGAAGATGCCGTCGAACGCCTATCTTGGCCTCTACATCGATTCGGAAGGCCCGTCCGGCATCATCAAGGATCTTCCCGCGGACGAGACGGCCTACTTCAAGTACCTGCCGATGTACTATCCGTACCTGCTGAAAAAGGACCCCTCGACGTTCGTGGTCCAGTTCGGCGGCGGCATCTCGACGGCAGTGGCGCTGAAGTCGGGGTCGGAAAAGGTGACGGTCGCCGAAGGCAATCCCGCGGTGCTGACGGCGTTCCGCGAAGATAAGCATCTGCGCGATTTCACCGGCGATATCCTCAACAATCCCAAGATCAACGTCATCGACTACGACGGCCGGCTCTACGTCGCACATACCAAGAACCGCTACGACGTGGTCGACCTGTCGCTCGCCGACTCGGCCGGCCTGTCGAGCCCCGGCGGCTTCTCCATCGTCGAGAAATATTCTTACACGCGCGAGGCGATGAGCGCTTACATGCGGGCCCTGAAGCCTGACGGCATCCTGTCGGTCACTTTGTGGAATAAGGAAGAGCCGCCGAAGTCGGTGCTGAAGCTCTACGCCACGATGGTGGCGGCGGCGCGCGATGTCGACGGCGGCAAGGACATCGCCAACGAGTTCTACGTCGTCTCGGCCTACCTCTCGACCACGACCGTGCTCTACAAGCGCAACGGTTTCACGCCCGAGGAGATCGCCAAGCTCAGCGCCCACAGCAAGGCGATGTCCTTCGACGAGATCTACTATCCCGGCATCAAGGTCGATACGGCCGAGCTGCCGCAGATTCTCGCCGACTACCGCAACCAATTCTTCTTCACCGGCCAAGCGCCGGATCCGACTGCGCCGTCCGAGCAGGAGCCGAACGACAAGCCGCCGCCCGGTGTGGCGGGGAGTGCTCCGGCCACCACGGAAACACAGGCCGACGGCGCGCCGCCGGCACCCAGGATTCCCGCCACGGTGCTCGGCCGGCTGGCCTGGCATTACCTCATCGACGGGGGCTGGCAGAAGGTCGCCGACGAGTACGTCTTCGACACCCGCGTGCTCACCAACCACCAGCCCTACTTCGCGGCCTACATCAAGGTGCCGGACCTGCTGAAGTTCTCCGACCGGCTCGAGCTGGTGCAGGATGAATGGGGCTACCTGCTGCTCTGGGCGACGCTCGGCATTGCGACCGTCTTCGCGCTCACCCTCGTCCTGCTCCCGGTGGTCTTCGGCTGGCGCACCATCTTCAGCCGCTATCCAGGCAAGTTCGGCACGATGATCTACTTCCTGTGCCTGGGGTTGGGATACATCATCGTCGAGGTGGGCATGATCTCCCACTTCATCCTGGCGCTCTCCAATGCGACCGTGTCGGCGTCGGTACTGATCACCGGCATGCTGGTCTTCTCCGGCATCGGCAGCTTCTACGCCGAGCGTTTCCTCGATCGGACACGCACCTTCATGCCGAAGGTCTTCCTCGCGATCTTCGTGATCCTGGCGGTCTATGCCTTCACGATCGACCATGCGCTGGATTGGATCGGCACGCTGCCCTACGCGCTGCGCATCCTGCTCTGCCTCGCGATCATCTTCCCGCCGGCATTCCTCATGGGCTTCCCCATGCCGACGGCGATGACGATGCTCGGCCGGCTGGGCAAGGACCACATGTTCCTGTGGGCCTGGGGCATCAACGGCTGCTTCTCGGTGATCGGTGCCGCCCTGGTGCCGATCGTGGCGACCAGCTTCGGCCTGCCTGCCGTCGTGCTGGTTGGTGCGGTTGCCTATCTGATAGCACTGCCGACGTTCTTCTCTGTGCTGATGCCGCTCCCAGGCGGGCGGCCCGCTGCCGCGTGAAGCGGCGTGCGCTGCTGGTACTGGGGGCTCTGCTGATGCCAACCGCCGCGCACGCCCAGAAGAAGAAGCCCGCCAAGAAGCAGGCGGCGAAGCCGGCCGCCGCCAAAGCGGCCGCTGCCAAGCCTGCACCGCCCAAGGCGCCGCCACCTTCGCCCACGCCGTCGCTCAAGGAGGCGAAGACCGAGCTCGTTGCCTTCAACGCATCGGCCTTTCCCTATCGCGGCTTCATGCCGGGGTCGACCAAACCCTTCCTCGACGCTCGCGACGGCAAGCGGCGCGGCCATACGACCGGCCGCGGCGACGTCTATTGGGAAGAGACGGTCTACAGCGACCGGCGCTCGCTGCTCTATTTGCCGCCCGGCTTCGACCCGGCACGACCGGCGATGATCGTTCTCTATCTCCACGGCAACGGCGCCACGCTGGAGCGCGATGTCATGGCCCGCCAGGCCGTGCCGCGGCAGGTCGCCGAGTCCGGCCAGAATATCGCGCTGGTGGCGCCACAACTCGCCGTCGACGCCGCCGATTCGAGCGCCGGCAATTTCTGGCGTGGCGGGCATTTCGCGGCCTATCTCGACGAGGCGGCGGAGCGGCTGATGCGGCTCTACGGCAACCGCCTGGCCGGCCGCGCCTTCAATACGGCGCCGGTGACGATCGTGGCCTATAGCGGCGGCTACCTGCCGGCCGCCTATGCGCTCGAACGCGGCGGCGCCAATCATCGCGTGCAGGGCGTACTGCTGATGGATGCGCTCTATGGCGACGAGGACAAGTTCGCTGCCTGGTTCGCGGCTCGCCGCCGTCAGGCCTTCCTGCTCAGTGCCTATACGGACTCCACGCGGGCCGAGAATGCCGCCCTGGAGGGACTACTGGCCAAGCGGCGCATCCCTGTCTCGCGCGGCGTGCCCCGGACCCTGTCGGCGGGAACCGCAGCGTTCGTGGCCACGGGCGGCCTCGACATGCATGGCGATTTTGTTACGCGCGCATGGCAGGCCGATCCGTTGAAACAGGCTCTCTCCCTGATTCCCGGCTACGGCCCGGTTCGTGATAAGAAAGGCGTATGAGCGATCCTCTGCGCCAGGAACTTCTGGATATTTTCGTCGGTCGCGCGACCCGTCGCTACGGCCTGAGCGAGATCAATCAGCTCCAGCATGCGCTGCAGTCAGCGGCGCTTGCCGAAGCCGACGATGCGCCGCCCGCCACGGTGTTGGCCGCGCTGCTGCACGATGTCGGCCACATGATTCACGAGCTGGGGGAAGACCCCGCGTCGCGCGGCGTCGACGATGTGCACGAAGTGCTGGGCGCCCAATGGCTGGCCAGGCGATTTGGCCCCGAGGTCAGCGAGCCGGTCCGTCTGCACGTCACGGCCAAGCGCTATCTCTGCACGGTCGAGTCCGACTATTTCGGCAAGCTCGCCCCCGATTCGGTGCGCAGCCTCAAGTTGCAGGGCGGCCTGATGTCGGTCGACGAAGTCGAGGCTTTCCGCGCCAACCCTCATCACGCCGAGGCGGTGCGGCTGCGTCGCTATGACGAAGAGGCGAAGGACCCGCACGCCCGTACGCCGGACTTCGATCACTATCTGCGCCACGTGCCAGCCTGCCGTCGCGCCTGAGGTTCCCATGATTTCCCGCAAAGAGGTCGAGGCCGCCTGGGGCCTCATTCAGCCGCATGTCCGTCGCACGCCGGTGCTGGAGCTGAGTCCCGGCGCGTTCGGCATCGCCGTCCCGCTGGCGTTGAAGCTCGAGGCCTTGCAGGTCAGCGGTTCCTTCAAGGGGCGGGGTGCGTTCCACAAGCTGCTCGCCTCGAAAGTGCCGGCTGCCGGCATCGTCGCGGCCTCGGGCGGTAACCATGGTGCCGCGGCTGCCTATGCGGCGCGGGCGCTCGGCCATAAGGCCGAGATCTTCGTTCCCACGATCGCCGCCCCGGCCAAGGTGGCGCGTCTGCA
>CALROF020000238.1:0-9771 GCA_943369775.1 Reyranella massiliensis 521 | reverse complement strand
CGCTCGCTCGAAGACGATCTGCGCGGCCGCGCCGGTGCCGTCCAGGTCGAGGTCAATGCCGTTGGCCGCGTCGTCCGCGAGCTCGACCGTACCGAAGGCCAGCCTGGCGCCAATGCGCTGCTCACCATCGACCTCGACCTGCAGCGCTTCGTTGCCGAGAAGATGAAGGAGCACCAGTCCGGCTCGGTCGTGGTCATGGACGTGATCACTGGCGACGTCCTGGCGATGGTGTCGAGCCCGGGTTTCGATCCTTCGACCTTTGCCCGCGGCATCACCCAGAGCGAATGGCGCGAGCTTCTGGATAATCCCGAGCGGCCGCTGCACAACAAGGCGATCGCCGGTGTCTATCCGCCGGGCTCGACCTACAAGATGGTGACGGCGCTGGCCGCACTCGAATCCAAGGCGATCGATCCTTGGACGCGGCTTCCCTGTCCCGGTTACCTCGAACTCGGCAACATCAAGTTCCATTGCTGGCTGAAGGGCGGCCACGGCTCGACCAATGTCACCGAGGCGATTGCCTGCTCCTGCGACTGCTTCTTCTACGAAGCGGCGCGGCGTGCTGGCGTCGACCGTATTGCCGACATGGCCAACCGTCTCGGCTTCGGCAAGGCGAGCGAGCTCGGCCTGCCGGGTGAGTCGCCGGCCAACCAGCCGAGTCGCGGCTGGAAGCAGGAAAAGATCGGCAAGCCCTGGCAGCACGGCGACACCTTCAACCTCGGCATTGGCCAGGGATACATGACGGCGACGCCGTTGCAGCTCGCCGTGATGACGGCGCGTCTGGCCAATGGTGGGTACGAGGTTCAGCCCAACCTTCTGCTGGCTCAGGCGACGCCTCGTGAGGAGCTGGCGCCGCCGGCGCCCCGCGACAAGCCGACGGCACCGTCGCTCCGGCTGAACCCGCAGCACCTGCAGATCATCCGCCAGGGCATGGTCGATGTCGTCAACGGCAGCCTGGGCACGGCCAATCATCTGCGGCGCGATGGCAGCGGCAAAGTGCTGGACCCGGCCTATACCTTCGCCGGCAAGACCGGAACCGCCCAGGTGAAGCGCATTACCGAGCGGGAGCGCGAGATGGGGATCACCCAGGCGCAGCTTCCCTGGCATCTGCGCCATCACGCGTTGTTCGTCTGCTTCGGCCCGGCCGATAAGCCGCGCTATGCCTGCGCGGTCATTGTCGAGCACGGCATGGCGGGCGGCAGCACCGCCGGCCCGATCGGTCGCGACGTGCTGGTGGAGACCATGAAGCGCGATCCGTCGCGCCGCACCGACGGCTTCAAGAAGATGGCGTCGCGGTGAGCCTCGCCCTCGACGCCCCCGCGCCGATCGGCTTTGCCGAGAAGATCTGGCGCATCAACTGGGGACTGGTCCTCGTCCTGACCGCAATCGCGGGGGTTGGCGTCCTGGCGCTCTACTCGGCGGCCGGTGGTCGCTTCGAGCCATGGGCGGCTCGTCATGCCGTGCGCTACGGCGCGGCCTTCGGCCTGATGCTGGTGGTGGCGCTGATCCATCCCAAGGTCTGGCTGGCGATGGCCTGGCCGATCTACATCGTTTCCGTGCTGCTGCTGGTCGCCGTCGACGTGATCGGCAAGATCGGCATGGGCGCGCAGCGCTGGCTGGTGCTCGGGCCGGTCCAGATTCAGCCTTCGGAGATCGCCAAGGTGGCGGTGATCATGGTGCTGGCGCGCTACTATCACGGGCTGCGCAAGGAACAGGCTTCGCAATTCCTCTACACGTTGCCGCCGTTGGCAATGATCCTGGTCGTTGTGGCGCTGGTCATGGTTCAGCCCGACCTCGGCACCGCCATGATGGTGCTGATGGGCGGTGGAGCGTTGCTTTTCGTGGCGGGTGTTCGGATCTGGATGTTTCTCGTCGCGGGCGTCTCGGCGGTCGCCTGTCTGCCGATCGCCTGGTCGTTAATGCACGAGTACCAGCGCAAGCGTGTACTCACCTTCCTCGATCCCGACCGCGATCCGCTGGGCGCCGGCTATCACATCACCCAGTCCAAGATCGCCATCGGCTCGGGCGGCTTGTTCGGAAAGGGATTCCTGAAGGGCACCCAGTCGTCGCTGAACTTCCTGCCGGAAAAGCAGACGGACTTCATCTTCACGACCTTCGTCGAGGAATGGGGCATGGTCGGTGCCTGCGTGCTGCTTGCCCTGTTTGCCCTGGTGCTGGTGTGGGGCTTCTCGATCGCTTTCCGCAGCCAGCACCATTTCGGCCGCCTGCTGGCGCTCGGCGTCACATCGCTGATGTTCCTCTACGTCTTCATCAACACGGCCATGGTCATGGGCCTGCTGCCGGTCGTCGGCGTGCCGTTGCCGCTGGTCAGCAACGGCGGCACGGCGCTGTTGTCGGTCATGTTCGCCTGCGGACTGCTGATAGGGGTCAACGTCTACCGCGATGCGCAATTGCCGCGCACGAGGTAGGCAGGTTTCCCCGGCCGGACCGTCGGATGACTCGACAAGGGGAAAAGGCCTTGGTATAGCCGCGCCGCTTCCGGGCAATGCCTCCGGTTTTCGGGGGGCGCATAGCTCAGTTGGTAGAGCAGCTGACTCTTAATCAGCGGGTCCCAGGTTCGAGCCCTGGTGCGCCCACCATTCCCGGCAAGCACTTAGCGGATCAATCTCCTTCTCGCCCCATGTGGGCTCCGGCAACCGACCGTGCCGCGGCCACCTGCCTTTGGCTTGCCCTCCCAGTTCGATGGTGGGATCGTTTCCCCGCCAACAGATTGGAGGAGCAGCATGAGCTTGCTAGACATTCTGAACGGCCTTCAGACCGGATCCGGTAGCCAGGCTCCCGCAGATCGCGGCAGCAGCGGAAGCACACTTTCACCTATCATGATCGCCCTGCTCGGCTTGCTTGCCAGCCGGATGCTGGGCGGCGGTCAGCCGCAGCAACCGTCGGGTGGCAGCACCTCGGCCGGTGGTGGCTTGCTGGGCGAATTGCTGGGCGGCGATCTCGGCGGCCTTTTGAAAGGCGGGCTAGGTGGGTTGCTGGCCGGTGGCTCGGCCGGCAGTGCGCTGAGCGGTGGCCTGGGCGACCTGATGAAGCAATTCGAACAGGCGGGCCAGGGCGACGTAGCCAAGTCGTGGGTCGGCGCCGGGGCCAATCAGGCAATCGGCCTGGACGAGCTCGCGAACGCCATCGGGCCGGACAGGCTCGGCGCCCTCAGCGCGCAGTCGGGACTGTCGCGTGACGATCTCCTCGCCGGTCTCAGCCAGCATCTTCCGGAGTTCGTCAATCAACTGACTCCCGAGGGACGGCTGCCGACGGCCGATGAGTTTTCGCGCAGCATCTAGTCCGCCGGATCGTCAAGGTTCGCAAAGGGGGAGGAGATCCATGAGGCATCTCGCGCTCGCCGTCGTGTTGTCGCTTGCCGCTTTGGCGACAGCACAGGCGGCGGATCCGGACACCAACAAGAAGGTCGTTCTCGATTTCTATGAGAAGGGTCTCAATCAAAAGGACTTCGACGCGGCCGCCAAACACTTCGGGCCGAAGTACATTCAGCACAATCCGACGGCGCCGGACGGTATCGAAGGCTTCAAGGCCTTCATCGCCATGCGCAAGGAAAAGACACCGAACGCCCGCAGCGAGATCAAGCGGGCCTTCGCCGACGGTGACTTCGTGATCCTGCATGTCGAGAGCCATCGAGAGCCGGGTGATCGCGGCGTGGCTATCGTCGATATCTTCCGGCTTGAGAACGGCAAGATCGTCGAGCACTGGGACGTAATCCAGCCGATCCCGGAGAAGGCAGCCAACAGCAACGGCATGTTCTGACGTCGTTGCCGCCGTCACGTCGGGACTGCCTCGGGCCGTGCGTGTTTCCGATTTGTGGCTGTGACAAATCCGGGCCGGTCGCCGATCTGTCACGTTTTGCGAGTAAACGATCTGCCCCCAGTGCATCGGAGGCAGCATGGATACGGAAAACGATCTCCGACTCAGTCCCAGTGAATGGGAGACTTTGAAAGCGATCGGCGGCTGGAACCGCGATCATCGCCTGCTCGATAACAATGCCGTCCGGAATCTCGTCGCGTCCGAACTGGCCATCGTGACAGACAATGGACCCGCGATCACCGCGATGGGCCGCCGCGTTGTCGTGCGCGGCTCGCCGCAGCTCTGGAATTCCTGATCGCTCAGACCTTCTTCAACGCGCTGGCCGCGGCCTGATGTTCGCGGCGCTCGCGGCCGGCGGCCCGCAGGCGGTCGCGCTCTGCCGGATCGACACGTCCGTAGCGGGCACGCCAGTCGGGATCGTCCGCCTTCCAGGTGAAGGGCGCCTGCACCGTCGTGCGCGGTCGGTCTGCGGTTTCCAGAAGGCCGAGCGCCTGATCGACGATGGCGTATTGCATGTCGCGGTTCCAGGGAAGGCCGCACGGATTGCCGAGCGGGAAGTCGGTGAAGAGAAAGCGCGGCACGCCGCAATATTCAACCACGTCGCGGGCCGAGCCCACGATCACGGTCGGTAGTCCGTTGGCTTCGAGGTGTCGGGCGACCAAACTCACGGTTTGGTGGCAGACGGGTCAAAGGGCGCAGAGCAGCGCGGCGTCGGCGCCGTCCGCCCGTAACCTCGCCAGCACCTCGGGAGCATCTTCGGACAAGGTCTTGCGTTGGCTGTATTCGGTCGGCACCCCGTGGAAGCGCGGTGCGAGGCTCGCAAACCGACCCACGCGCGCCAGTGCCGACGCGGTCTCGATCGGCAAATAGCTTTCGCGATCCTCCGTGTGCGTCGATTCCTTGTCCCACGCGAGGTTGCTGGTGAACAGTGTAGGCGGAGGCGGGTCGATGTCGCCCGACCAGACGTGACGCACACCGCGCGTGTCGCGATTGCCGAGGCCGGGCGGGCTTGCCGTTGTGACGAGCCCCAGGCGAACGGCGGCGAGGGGCTTGCCGAGTGGTGCGAACGGCACATCGTCGAAACGTGCCCAGACATAGTCCTGCTCGTAGCCCAGCGCGCGATAATACTGTCGCGTGCGCTCCATGTAGGAAACAGTCCCATCATCTCGCGCATCGTCTCGCTTGTCGTTCGACGCTTGGCTCATCGCGCTTTCCTCTCCGTTCTTTTCTGACATCCTGCGTGAGCTTTGCCATCGCGGCAACGTCTCGGAGTCTTTCGCCATGCGCTTTGTCTGCTTCGTCCTCGCGTCCGTTCTCGCTGTGCTCGTTGGGACTGGCGCTGCTCAGGCGCAGCGGACTGCATCTCCATTCTTTGCGTTCGTGCTGTTCGGAGAGGGTACGGATGGCAGGCCTGTTCCGATGGTCCGCAGCGTCGCCGAGCGTGCGACGGCGTGCCCGGCCTTGCGCTCCTCCCACGGCGGCGCCCCCGTCACCATGATGCCTCGTCGGCGTCCGGTGGGAGGCCAGTTCGACGATGTCCTGGTTTGCGAGGCGCGCTATCCGGTGGGTGAGGCGGCGAGCGTGTTCTTCGGAGATCGTCGCATCGACCTGCCGGTCGTTTCACTCGGCACGCCGCGCCGGGTCGTGCTCGTGGGCGACAGTGGATGCCGCGGAGACACCAAGGACAAGCCACAACCCTGTACCGGCGATGGCTTTGCGAATGTCTGGCCGTTCGGCACGATGGCGGACGAAGAGGTGGCGAACAGGCCCGACCTGATCGTCCATGTCGGCGACTACAACTATCGTGGAACACCACGGGGCATGGTCGTGCCAACCCGCGTCTCGGGCTACGCCCGCGACATGCCAGTGAACTTCTACGATACCGGCGACCTCGACGACGAAGACGAGCCGGACCTGCCCATTGGCGCCGCGTACTGGAGCCAGAACATGGAAGGCAGCCCGATCCCCGACAAATGGGCCTTCTGGCGCGACGACTTCTTTCTGCCGGCCACCCGATTGCTGCCTGTCGCGCCATGGCTGCTGAGCCGCGGCAATCACGAACTGTGCAGCCGGGCCGGTCCCGGCTGGTTCTTTCTCCTCGATGCCAACTCGACGTTGCTGGGGCCGGGAGCGAAGCAGCAGGAGTGCCCGCCGCAAACGCCTCCGGGCTGGCAACTCGGCGCCTGGCCGCAGCCGCCGGCGCTTCCTTTTGCCGGTCAGGTCTTTCCGACCATCACCAGCCCGCCGTCTCGCCTCAAGTTCGGCAAGCTCAACATCATCGCGGTCGATTCAGCCAACGCGGCCGATGCCGTGCTCTTCAACCTCGACCTCTATCTTGGTCAGTATCGCGAGGTGGCGCGCCTGCTGGCCGAGGATCGCACGCCGACCTGGCTGGTCACCCATCGCCCGATCTGGGGTGTCGTGAAGCGCGACAAAGGTGGGCCCATTCCGTCGACGCCCTATGGCTTCGTCAACGAAACCCAGCGCGAGGCAGTGCATCGCGTCTTTCCCAATGGGATACCATCCCACGTCAAGGTGGTGATCGTCGGTCACATGCATCGCTTCCAGGCAATCGGCTTCGACAGTCGACAGCCGCCGCATCTCGCTGTCGGCACGGGTGGCATGGAACTCTCGCACGTTCAGCCGGTACCTTCGCCGGACCATCCCAAGCGACCGATCCGCGTGCCCGGTCTCGACCGGAGCGACGCCTATGTCGTGGGCCTGCGCGACTTCGCGACCATGGTGGTGAATCCCGTGGACGATGGCACCTGGACCAGCGCGCTCTACGGCACAGAAGGAGAGGTGCTCGCCGTCTGCGATTCGCGGTGGCCGGGACCAGGCCACGCGCGCTCGGTTTGCGAGCTCAAGTAGCTCTGTCGGCCGCGACCTCGCGTTGATAGTAGAGCATGTCCAGCTCCGGCGCGGCCTTGCCGAGACTGGTCAGGATCATGTGCGCCTGACCGCGATGATGAGTCTGGTGATTGAACCAGTGATCGAGCGCCGGCATCAGCTCCTGCACGAACTCCTCGGGCGTGGAGACGCGACGATAGCGGATCACGCTGGCTAGACGCGCCTCGTCGAGGCTTTGTATCCAGTCGACGATACGGCGATCCTCGGTCTCACGCGCGGCGCGTAGTGCATCGAAATGCTCGTGCAGAATAGTATCCAGCCGGTCCGGTGCCTCGCCCTCGCCGGTGAAGCGCTTCATCCAGATGCGATCGGTGGTCAGCAGATGGTTGAGCGTGCCATGCATGGACTTGAAGAAGGCGCCACGATCGGCACGATAGTCGGCATCGGACAGTTGTGCCGCGGCCGCATACAGACGGCGGTTGGCCCAAGCGTTGTAGCCTGCGAAAGTCCGATAGTGCTCCTTCATGTTTGCCATCTTGATACCGCAGCGGTGGAGTTCAAGATTGATTGAACCGTTCAAGCAGTCCGCCGTTCCGTAGCCCGTAGTACGCAGGAGTATCCTGATGACCAGACGAATCGGCATTCTTACGAGCGGCGGCGATTGTGCCGGCCTCAATGCCACGATCCGCGCCGTCGCCCTGCGCGCTCAACATGGCTATGGCTGGACGACGGTCGGTTTGCGTTATGGAACGCTCGGCCTGCTCGAGCGTCCCGTGGAGGCTGTGACGCTCGATCCGGCGCGGCTCGACGCGGCACTTGCCCGCCAGGGCGGCACGTTCCTCGGCAGCACCAATCGCGGCGATCCCTTCGCCTTCCCGATGCCGGACGGCAGCAAGAAGGATCGCTCGGGCGAGATGGTCGAGGGGTTGAAACTGCTGGGACTCGAAGGTCTGATCGGCGTCGGCGGTGACGGTAGCTTGGCGATCCTGCGCCGACTCCTGGCGCCATCGGGCATCCCGCTCATCGGGATTCCAAAGACCATCGACAACGATGTCGGTCACACCGAGCGCGCCGTCGGCTACTCGACCGCGGTCGCCATCGCCACGGAGGCGCTGGATCGCCTGCAGCCCACCGGCACGAGCCACGAACGCACCATGGTGCTGGAGGTGATGGGGCGTGACGCCGGCCATATCGCCATTGCGGCGGCGATCGCCGGCGGCGCGGATGTCGTGCTGATCCCGGAGGTGCGTTGGCACCTGGAGCGGGTGGTGAGCCGAATCGCCCGTCTGCGGGCGGCTGGCCGGACCTCGGCGCTGGTCGTCGTTGCCGAGGCGGCGGGCCAATCGGACGAAGCGGCCGATCCTGCTGCCGATGCACCCGACCACGGCGTGGGCGAATGGTTGGCCAAGCGGCTGGTCAAGGCCACGGGCGCGGAGGCGCGGGCGACGGTATTGGGGCATGTCCAACGCGGCGCCATGCCGACGGCCGAGGACCGATTGCTGGCCTCGGCGCTGGGCGTGCGCGCCGTCGACCTGCTGGCGGAGGGCAAGGCAGACCGGATGGTTGCGTGGTGGAATCGTCAGGTGATCGACGTGCCGCTCGAAAAGGTGGTCGGCAAGTCGCGCACCGTAGATCCCGACGGCACGTTGATCCGCACCGCCCGGGCGCTGGGCATCTGTCTCGGCGATACCGCCTAGTCAGACCACAAGGTCAGCCGGCAAGATCGGACCGCGTGATCCAGAACACTTCGCCCTCACTCAACTCAGTATCGAGCCAGAGGAAGGGAAGGCGAGGGTAGGCTGCTTCCAGTGGATCACGGCCGCGGCCGATCTCACACACCAGGCCGCCATTCTTCGTAAGGTGCTGTGGCGCTTCGGCCAGAATTCGATGCACCAGGTCAAGGCCGTCCTCGCCAGCCGCCAGGGCGAGGCGCGGTTCGTGCCGAAACTCGGGTGGCAGCTTCGCCATACCGCCGGCATCGACATAGGGCGGGTTGCTGATGATGAGATCGTAACGACGTCCCGCGAGCGGCTTGAAGAGGTCGCCGCGATGAACGGCGATGCGATCGCCCAGCCGGTGTACCGCCACGTTGCGCCGCGCCAGCGCCAGCGCGCCGGGCGAAAGGTCGACGGCATCGACCGTGGCGCGCGGGAAGGCGAGCGCGGCCAGGATCGCGAGACATCCCGAACCGGTGCAGAGATCGAGGATGCGGCGTGGCTTCGCGACGGGCAGGACGCCGCCGGCCAGCATGTCGCCGATGAAGGAGCGCGGGATCAGCGCGCGCCGGTCGATATGGAACCGCACGCCCTGCATGTAGGCGACCCCCAGCAGATAGGGCGCCGGCATGCGCAGGCTGATGCGGGCATCGATCAAGGTGAGGAGCCGCGCCCGTTCGGCCGGCGTCGGCTTGAGGTCGAGCCAGGGATCGATGCGATGGATCGGGAGGCGCAGGGCCTCCAGCATCAGGAAGGCGGCCTCGTCCACGGCATTGGTCGTGCCGTGGCCATAGCTGAGCCTTGCCTGGCGGAAGCGGCGGACCGCGAAATGGAAGAAGTCACCCAGTGTGACGAGAGAAGGTTTGTTAGCCTGCGCCATGCCGCCCTAGATTAGCCTGTCTGCCGCTGCCGGAGTGATCATGAATCGTCGCGCCTTTCTCGTTGCCGGCCTGCTCGCCTCGATGGCGTTGAGCCCGGCGCAGGCGGCGGCCGAGGTCAAGGTGATCTACGTGGGCGGCGCGGATTGCAGGCCCTGCTCTAACTGGAAGAACCAGTACAAGGCGGCCTGGCTCGCGTCGCCGGAGTTCGGGAAGGTGACCTGGATCGAGGTCGATCCCCCAAAGCTCAAGGAAGCCTATCAGGAGCGCAACTGGCCCGGTGATCTCAAGCCGATCCTCGATCAGCTCCCGCGCAAGACCGGCACGCCGCGCTTCCTGATCGTGCAGGACGGCAAGATCGTGTCGAACGAGTTTGGCACCAACAAATGGACACAGACCATGTCTGATCTTCACAAGATTCTGCACTAGCACCATGGCAGGCGCTCTCGACGGGTTGGTCGTTCTCGACCTCACCACCCATCTCTCCGGTCCTT
>CALROF020000237.1:0-10008 GCA_943369775.1 Reyranella massiliensis 521 | reverse complement strand
CAGGCGCCGGCCTGCGCCGCCGCGGGATCGGCCTCGGGCAGCGGCGCACCGGCATGGCGCAAGAGCATGAAGCCGAGATAGATCAGGTAGATCGCGCCAGCGATGCGAAACGCGACGTAGAGCCACTCAAAGCGAGCAAACAGGATCTGCAGCCCATAGAGCGCTGCCGCTGCCCAGACGAGCGCTCCCAGCATCATAGCGAACGCTGCCAGGAGGCCAGCACGCCGGCCGGACACGGCCGACGTCTGGATCACGAGAACAGTCGACGGCCCCGGGCTCGCGACGGCCAACAGGTGGACCAGCGCGAGGCCTGCGAGGACGGCGACGTATTCCACTAGAGCTGCTCGGCCCCGCGCGACATGGCGACGATGCCGGTACGGCCGACATCGACCAGGCCGAGCGTTTCCATGAGACCGACGAAGGTCTGCACCTTGTCGGAGTTGCCGGTGACCTCGAAGACGAAGGAGTCGGTCTTGGCGTCGATCACCTTGGCGCGGAAGACATCGGCGAGCCGCAACGCCTCGACGCGCTTTTCACCGGTGCTCTTGACCTTCACCAGCGCCAGTTCGCGCTCGATGTGCGGGCCCTCGACGGTGAGATCGCGCACGCGATGGACCGGCACCAGCCGGTCGAGCTGCGCCTTGATCTGCTCGATCACCATCGGCGTGCCGCTGGTGACGATGGTGATGCGCGAGAGGTTCTCCTTGGCGTCGGTCTGCGCCACGGTCAGGCTCTCGATGTTGTAGCCGCGTCCCGAGAACAGGCCGACCACGCGCGCCAGGATGCCGGGCTCGTTGTCGACCAGGACGGAGATGGTGTGGCTTGAGGCAAGTTCCTGCATGACTACACCAACACCATGCCTTCTTCGGACACCGGCTTCTGCGCCTTGTCGTCGGGCCCCAGCAGCATGTCGTTGTGTGCGGCGCCCGAGGGGATCATCGGGAAGCAGTTCTCCTTCTGGTCGACGATGACGTCGACCACGACGGGATGCTTCAGCGCGATCATCTCCTTGATCGTATCGTCGAGCTTCTCGGGCTCGTGGCAGCGCAAGCCCTTGGCACCGAACGCCTCGGCGAGCTTCACGAAATCAGGAAGCGACTCCATGTAGCTCTCGGAATAGCGGCTGCCGTGCAGCAGCTCCTGCCACTGGCGGACCATGCCCATGTACTGGTTGTTGAGGATGAAGATCTTCACCGGCAGGCGATACTGCGCCACCGTCGAGAGCTCCTGGATGTTCATCAGGATCGAGGCTTCGCCCGCCACGTCGATGACGAGCGCGTCGGGATGCGCGATCTGCACGCCCATCGCCGCCGGGAAGCCGTAGCCCATGGTGCCGAGCCCACCCGACGTCATCCAGCGGTTGGGCTGCTCGAACTTGAGGAACTGCGCCGCCCACATCTGATGCTGGCCCACTTCGGTTGTGACGTAGTGATCCTTGTCCTTGATGTGATGATAGAGGCGCTCGAGCGCGTATTGCGGCTTGATCGTGCCCTTCTCGGTCTTGTAGGCGAGACAGTTGCGGGCCCGCCACGTCTCGATCTCGGCCCACCAGGCCTTCAGCGCCTTCTGATCGGTCTTCGGCTGCTTGGCCTTCCAGACCTTGATCATCTCTTCGAGGACCAGCGTGGCATCGCCCACGATGGGGAGATCGACGCGCACGTTCTTGTTGATCGAGCTCGGGTCGATATCGACATGGATCTTCTTCGACCCCGGCGAGAATTTGCTGAGATTGCCGGTGATGCGATCGTCGAAGCGCGCGCCGATGTTGATCATCACGTCGCAGCCGTGCATCGCCAGATTGGCTTCGTAGGTGCCGTGCATGCCCAGCATGCCGAGGAACTGCTTATCGGATGCCGGGAAGGCACCCAGTCCCATCAGCGTGTTGGTGATGGGATAACCCGTCATGCGGACGAACTGCGTCAGCAGCTTCGAGGCCTTGGGCCCGGAATTGATGATGCCACCGCCGGCATAGAAGATCGGGCGCTTGGCGTGCGCGATCATCTCGACGGCCTGCTCGATCTTCTTCGGATCGGGCTTGGTCTGCGGACGATAGCTCTTGTGCTGCACCGGCTTCTTGGGCGCCACGTAGTCGTGCTTGTTCATCAGCACGTCCTTGGGCAGGTCGATCACGACCGGGCCGGGACGGCCGGAGCGCGCCACGTAGAAAGCCTCGTGAACCGTGCGGGCGAGCGCGTCGACCGCCTTCACAAGGTAGTTGTGCTTGGTGCAGGGCCGCGTGATGCCCGTCGTGTCCGCCTCCTGGAAGGCGTCGTTGCCGATCAGGTGCGTCGGCACCTGGCCGGTCAGGCAAACGATCGGGATCGAGTCCATCAGGGCGTCGGTCAGGCCGGTCACGGCATTGGTCGCTCCGGGGCCGGAGGTCACCAGCACGACGCCGACCTTGCCGGTCGAACGGGCATAGCCTTCGGCAGCATGCACGGCCGCCTGCTCGTGGCGCACCAGGATGTGGCGCAGCCGGTTCTGCTTGAAGATCGAATCGTAGATCGGAAGGACCGCGCCGCCGGGATAGCCGAAGACGACCTCGACTTCCTCGTCGATCAAGGCTTTCACCAATAGATCGGCGCCGGTCGTGGCTGACTCCTCGGGCTTCATGACAGCTGTCTCCTTATGACAAATGTGCCGCAAAACGGGGGTTTTGCGGCGGGCCGGAAGATAGAGGCCGGGCCGGAGGGGGTCAACCCGAAATGCACGAAACGTAAAGTTTCAGACCCCAGAATTGTCCAAATATTTCTCGGCAGCAGCCAAACTTTGGTCAGCCTCGGGAGCCAACACCAGATCTGGTGTCATTTGATGCCGAAACCACGTCATCTGGCGCTTGGCATATTGGCGGGTGTGGTCGATCGCGATCCGCCGCGCATCCGCCAGCGACAACTCGCCCCGGAAGTGGCGAAAAAGCTCGGGGGC
This sequence comes from Reyranella massiliensis 521, assembly GCA_943369775.1. Taxonomy (GTDB): domain Bacteria; phylum Pseudomonadota; class Alphaproteobacteria; order Reyranellales; family Reyranellaceae; genus Reyranella; species Reyranella massiliensis_C. The sequence goes on along the minus strand of CALROF020000237.1, from coordinate 7,083 downwards.
GCCATGGGCCTTGAGGCCCGGCCAGTGCGCATCGGGAATGCCGTCGAACACCGCGCGTGCTTCGGGCAGGACACCGTCGGCCAGCATCACGTCGAACCGCCGCTCGATCCGGTCGCGCAGCCACCCTCGTTCCGGCGCCAGCAGGACGCTCGTAAACCGCCACGGCGCCGGCTGGGCTTCCCCCTCCTGCCAGACGCTGAGAGGTCGGCCGGTCGCCAACCACACTTCCCAGGCCCGCACATGACGCTGGCGATCGCCTGGCTTGAGGCGGGTCACAATGGCGGGGTCCTTCTCCGCCAGCCGGGCGCGGAAGGCGTCGGCCCCCATTGCCTGCCATTCCTCGTTGGCCTGCAGGCGCAGTTCGGCAGGCGCATCGGGAATGGGCGCAATGCCCTGCATGAGGGTGCGCAGATAGAGCCCCGACCCGCCGCACAGGAGAGGCGTGCGGCCCTCGGCATGGGCGCGTTCGATCTCGGCCGAGGCCAAAGAGCGCCACCGCGCAGCGGAGAGCGTCTCACTGAGCGGCAGGAGGCCGTACAGGACATGCGGTACCCTCGCCCGCTCTTCGGCGCTGGGCTGCGCCGTCAAGATGGGAAAGGCGTCATATGTCTGCATGGCGTCGGCATTGATCACGACACCGTTGCGGCGTTCGGCGAGTGCCAGCGCCAGCGCCGACTTGCCGCTGGCGGTCGGGCCGGTAACGACGATAACGCGATCCTGTGCCTTTGAACTCATGAGACCGGCGCACAGATTGCAAATCCACGACCCCGCCGCTAGAGCCGGAGCGTGAAAAACGTCCTTGTCCTGATCTCCGATCCCGCCCGGCCGGCACTCACTGCCGCCATTCTCGAAGCCGCAACAGAAGCATTGCGCGCCGGCGGCGCCAGTGTCGGCACGCCCGACTGGCTGGCGCCCGGCATCGCCTGCGATCTGCCGTTCGACGGGCCGACGGGTCCGGTGAGCGTGGCCGGTGTCGACGCCGTCGCCCTTCCTGCCGCCGGCCGGCGCAAGAAGCTCCTCGTGGCCGACATGGAATCAACCATGATCCACAACGAGATGCTGGACGAACTGGCCGACTTCCTGGGGCTGCGCGAGAAGATCGCCGGCATCACGGCCCGCGCCATGAATGGCGAGATCGACTTCGGTGGCGCCCTGACCGAGCGCGTGGGCCTGCTGAAAGGTCTCTCGGTGGAGAAACTCGACGAGGCGGCGACACGCATCCGCTACATGCCCGGCGGCGCCACGCTGGTCGCCACCATGAAGAAACACGGCGCCTATTGCGCGCTGGTCTCGGGCGGCTTCACCTATTTCACGGCGATGGTGCGTCAGTCATTGGGCTTCGACCTCGACGCGGCCAACATCCTGAAGCATGACGGCAAGGTGCTCCTGGGGACGGTCGAACCGCCGATCCTCGGCAAGGAGGCGAAACTCGCCGCCCTTCAGCGCCTGGCCGGCGAACGTGACTTCACGGCGGCCGAGGCCCTGACCGTGGGTGACGGCGCCAACGATCTGCCGATGCTGCAGGCCGCAGGCCTCGGCGTTGCCTACCACGCCAAACCGACCGTCGCCGCGCAGGTTCGGGCACGCATCGATCATGGCGATCTCACCGCGCTGCTCTACCTTCAGGGCTATCGCCACACCGACTTTGAAGAGAGGAAAGACCCATGACCCAGATCCAACGCATCGTGCTCGCCAAGCGCCCGGTAGGCGACGTCACTGCGGATTGCTTCCGCGAGGAGACGGCGACACTGGCGGCGCCTGCCGACGGCCAGATCCTGATCCGCTCGCGCTTCCTCTCGCTCGATCCCTACATGCGGCCACGCATGACCGAGCTGCGCTCCTACACGCCACCCTTCGACCTCGACAAGCCGCTGACCGGCGGCTCGGTCGGCGAAGTGGTGGAGTCAAAGAACCCGCGCTACGCCAAGGGCGACATCGTGATGGGCATGCTGGACTGGGCGACGCACACGCTCCACGACGGCAAGGGCTTGCGCAAGATCGACGCAACGGGCGTCTCCCTCTCGGCCCATCTCGGCGTGCTGGGCATGCCGAGCTTCACCGCCTGGTACGGCATGAAGCACATCTGCAAGCCCAAGGCCGGCGAGACGGTGTTCGTCTCGGCAGCCACCGGCGCGGTAGGCCAGGTCGCGGGCCAGCTCGCCAAGCTTGCCGGCGCCAAGGTCGTGGGCTGCGCCGGAGACGAGCAGAAGTGCCAGTGGGCGGTGCGCGAAGCGGGCTACGACGCCTGCTTCAACCACAAGGCGGAGCGTGACTACGGCGCCGTGCTGGACAAGCTCTGCCCGCAGGGCATCGATGCCGATTTCGAGAATGTCGGCGGCAAGATCTTCCACGCCGTGTTCGAACGGCTGAACAATTTCGGCCGCGTCGCTTTCTGTGGCGCGATCTCGGAATACCAGGACAAGGAGCCGATGGCCGGCCCGCCCAAGATGTTCACCATCGTGCAGCGCCGGCTCAACCTGCAGGGCTTCATCGTCTCCGACCATGCAGCGCTCATGGGCGACTTCGTGAACGAAGTTGGTGGGCTGGTGAAGGCAGGCAGGCTCAAGAGCCGGGAAACCGTGATCGACGGTCTGGCCGGCGCCCCGCAGGCCTTCATGGGCCTGCTCAAGGGCGAGAACTTCGGCAAGCTGGTGGTGAAGGTCTAGCGTCTGACGAGACGCTCCACGGAAAAGGGCCCTGCTCTCGCGAGCAGGGCCCTTTTCTTTCTTGAGGATGCGGCGCTACTTCGTCAGGCGCAGCGCCGCGAAACGCGGATCGCCCTGGCGTTCGACGAACAACAGCACCGAACGCTTCTTCTGCTGCTGCAGCTTGGTCACCAGATCGGTGACTTCCTGCGGGGTCGTCACCGGCTTCTGGTCGACCTCGAGAATGACGTCGCCGGCCTGAAGCTGCTTCTCGGCGGCCGGGCTGTTGGCCGCGACCTTGGTGATGACCACGCCCTTGATCTGGTCGCTGAGGCCATAACGCTCGCGGAGCTGGTCGGTAACCTTCTGCAGGGTGAGGCCGAGCTGCTCGATGGTCGAGGTGATCTGCTGGTCGGGCTCGGGCGGCTTCTTCTGGCTGCCCTGGGCGGAAGCGTTCTGCTTGTCCGCCTCCTCCTGCTCGCCAACACGGAGCTTCAGCGGCACTTCCTTGCCGCCGCGCCAGACCACGACGTCGACGGTACTGCCGACGCGGGCATTGGCGACCACGCGCGGGAAGCGACGCAGGTCGAGCACGTCCTGACCGCTGAAAGAGATGATGATGTCGTTGCGCTTCAGGCCGGCCTTGGCAGCCGGGCTGTCGGCCGTGACATTGGCCACCAGCACGCCGCGGGCGCGGTCGAGGCCGAAGGAGTCGGCGATATCGTCGGTGACGCTCTGGTAGCTGACGCCGATCCAGCCGCGCTTGACCTTGCCGAACTCGCGGAGCTGGTCGGCGACCTGCTTCACGAGATTGGACGGGATCGAGAACGCAAGGCCGGCATTGGTGCCCGACGGCGAGTAGATGGCGGTGTTGACGCCGATCACTTCGCCATCCTGGTTGAACAGCGGACCGCCCGAGTTGCCCTTGTTGATGGCGGCGTCGGTCTGCAGGTAGTCGTCCAGCGAGTCGTTCAGCGAGCGGCCGCGCGCCGAGATGATGCCCGCGGTCACCGAATGGCCGAGGCCGAACGGGTTGCCGATGGCGATCACCCAGTCGCCCACGCGCTCCTTGTCGGAATCGCCCCACTTCACCGCCGGCAGTGGCTTCTTGTTCGGCGGTTCGACCTTGAGCAGGGCGACGTCGATGCGGCTGTCGGAGCCGATCAGCTTGGCCTTGAGCTGGGTGTCGTCCTTGAAGATGACCGTGATGTCTTCCGCGCCCTGGATGACGTGATTGTTGGTGACGATATAGCCCTCACCATCGATCACGAAACCGGAGCCCAGCGACGTGCCGCGGCGCTTCTGCTCCTCGCCACCACCTCGGCGGTCGAAGAATTCCTTGAACAGTTCCTCGAACGGCGAACCCGGCGGCAGCTGCGGCATGTCGCGCAGGCGCGGCCCTTGCTGAGGCACGTTCTGCGTCGTCGTGATGTTGACGACGGTAGGCATCAGCTTGTCGACCAGGTCGGCAAAGCTCTCATTAGCCTGGTTAGGTTGTCGGGCCAGAGCTGGCTCGACCACCATCAGGCCAAAAGCTGCAATAGCCGCGAGAGCGGCACCTCGAAAAAAGCGATGAGAATCAGCCAGAATCACGTCCGACCTCCAACGGCGCTCTAGGCCCAACGGTCGGTAACGGCCGGCGCCGCGCGTTAGAGTGACTGTCTACATGTGGGCAGATTGTGGCGCAAATAAAGAGGCCGTTATGTTGCTGATTATTTCAGGCTTTTGGGGCCTCAGCCAAAAAAGAACCGGCGGCGTGGCAGGAGTGCCACAGCCGCCGGCTCGGTACGGTTTCAGGCGATGCTACTTCTTGCTGTTCAGTCCCGGCCCCGCGGGGTCGTTGAAGTAGCGGAAGAAGTCGCTGTCCGGGCTCAGGAGCATGGTCGAGCCGCCCGAACTGAACGCCTGCTTGTAGGCCTCCATGCGCCGATAGAAGGCATAGAAGTCCTTGTCCTTGCTGAAGGCCTGGGCATAGACCCGGGTCGCCTCGGCATCGGCTTCACCCTTCAGGATCTGGCCCTTGAGACCCGCATCCGCCTTGATGACGGCGACCTCGCGGTCGGCCGTCGCCTTGATGCGGGCGTTCTCCTCGTCGCCCTCGGCGCGCAGCTGGCCGGCTTCGCGCTCGCGGTCCGTCTTCATGCGGTTGTAGACCGACTGCGAGTTGGCCTGCGGCAGGTCAGCGCGCTTGAGGCGCACGTCCACCGTCTGGACGCCCAGCTCCATCGTCTTGCTGTTCACGCGACGCGTGATATCGTCCATCAAGTTGGCACGCTGGTCCGTCAGCACCGCATGCAGGGGTACTGAGGAAAGAACGCCACGGATCTCCGAGTTGATCAAAGAGTCGAGCAGGCCGCGCAACGCCGCCTCGCCGCCGGGGACGGTCTGGGCGTAAAGCTTGGCCGCCACGATCTTGTAGCGCGCATAGGCATCGACCACGAGGCGCTTCTGATCGCCGGCGATGACCTCGAACTCCTCGGCTTCGTAGTCGAGCAGACGGCGGTCGATTCGCTGGATGTCCTGGATCAGCGGAATCTTGGCATAGAGACCAGGCTCGGTCTTGGGCTCGCCGACGATGGCGCCGAACTGACGGACCAGGACCTGCTTGGTGGGGTCGACGGTGTAGAAGGTCTGGGTCACCAGGAAGCCCAGGACCGCGAGCGCAATCAGCGCGATGATCGAACGGTTGCTCATCGCGTTGCTCCCGGCAGCGGCTGTGGCTGTCTGGGTGGTTGCGGCGCACCGCCCGCCGGTTGTTGGCCCGACCTAAGTTCGGGTAACGGCAGGTAAGGCAGCACACCGCCTGTGCCGGAGGTGTTCTTGTCGACCAGGACCTTGTTCACGTTGCGCAGCACCTCTTCCATCGTGTCGAGGTACAGACGCTCGGTCGTGATGTCCTTGGCCTTGGCCCACTGCTCGTAGACCTGATCGAAGCGCTGAGCATCACCGCTGGCGCGCGCGATGATCTCGGCCTTGTAGGCTTCGGAACGCTGTACGATCGACTCCGCTTCGCCCTTGGCGCGTGGGAGCTGCTGGTTGCGATAGGTGTTGCCTTCGTTGATCAGCCTTTCCTTGTCGGCACGCGCTGCCTGGACATCGCGGAAGGCCGCGATCACTTCCTGTGGCGGGTCGACGCGCAGCAGCTGGATCTGCGAAATGCGCACGCCGAGTCCGTATTCGTCGAGAATGCTCTGCAGCAAATCCTTGGTGTCCTGCTCGATACGGCTGCGGCCCTCGGTCTGGGCATACTGCAGGTTCGACTTGCCGATCACCTCGCGCATCGCGGCTTCTGCACCGGAGCGCACGTTCTCTTCGGGATTGCGCACGTCGAAGGCGTACTTGAACACGTCCTTGATCTGCCACAGCACGGCGAACTCGATGTCGACGATGTTCTCGTCACCGGTCAGCATCAAGTTTTCCGTCGAGGTCGGACGCGGACCGCGATTGTAAGGCGTGCTGACCTGATTGCCGCGCGAACCGATCACGGTGCGGCGCTGATCCTGCACGTTGACGACGACGACGTTACCGATCGGGCTCGGCAGATTGTAGTGCAGGCCAGGCTCGACCGGCTTGCCATAGGGCTTGCCGAACACGAGCTGGATCGCCTGCTGGTTAGGCTGCACGCGGAAGAAGCCGGTGGCGAGCCAGACCACCAGGGCACCCAACACGACGAGCGCGATACCCTTGTAGGAACCGAAGCCGCCGGGGATGAGATTCTTGAGGCGCTCCTGGCCTTTGCGAATGACGTCTTCCATGTCGGGAGGCCGCCGCGAGCCGAACGGGCCACCGCCGCCGCCACCACGGTTACCGCCGCCGCCGCCCCATGGGCCGCCACCGCCGCCGCCACCGCTGCCGCCGCTACCACCGCCGCCGCCCCAAGGGCCGCCGCCTCCGTTGTTATTCCACGCCATTTTCACCTCAGAGCCGCTCTCACTGCCTCACCTGGCGCATTGTCGCTTTTGATTTCACGCCGCGCTGCATATATGTGACGGCAGGCACTCCTTCAATCAAGCGGCGACACGAAATTGCCAGCCAGCGAAAGCATTGGATCATGGCGGAAATAAGCGAATCGGCCATCCGCAAGGTTCTTGAAACCGTCATCGATCCGGCGACGGGACGCAGCGTTGCGGCCCTCGGCATGGTGGGCGGCATCGCCACGCGCGGCGGTCATGTCGCAATCACCCTCGACGTCGATCCGTCGCGCGGTACCGCACTGGAACCTTTGCGTCAGGCCTGCGAACAGGCGGTGCGGGCCATGCCCGGTGTGCTGTCGGCGACCGCCGTCATGACGTCCGAACGGCCCGCGCAGGCGCCCCCTCCCGCACCGGGCGGAGGGCATGGACACAGCCATGCGCCGGGCGGCAAGACCACGGGCGGTGGCGGCCGCATCGAAGTCCCCGGCGTGAAACACATCATCGCCGTCGCCTCGGGCAAGGGC
>CALROF020000236.1:0-10052 GCA_943369775.1 Reyranella massiliensis 521 | reverse complement strand
GCATCGAAGAGATTCGTAAGTTGATGCCACAAACAACAATTGAACTTCTTATTCCCGATCTTTGCTCTAATTGGGAAGCATTAGAAACGATTCTGGCAGCGCGACCTCATGTTCAGGTCAAGGCGGCCGATGCCGTTGGCCTTGCCCAGCTCATTCAGCTTGGTGAGCAGGGTCGCTGGCGACATCTTCACACCGTCGATGGCGACGGCATCGCCCTTCTCGAAGTCGATCGTGATGTACGTCGCCTTGTCGGGCGCGGCCTCGGGCGAGATGGTGCGCTGATAGACGATCTCGTCGGCCTCTTCCCAGGGATCTTCCAGGATCTTGCCCTCGCTGGAGGAGTGCAGGAGGTTGGCATCGACCGAAAACGGTGCTTCGCCGCGCTTGTCTTTGGCGATGGGAATCTGATGCGTCTCGGCGAACTCGAGCAGCGTGGTGCGCGAGGTGAGTTCCCATTCGCGCCACGGTGCGATCACCTTGATGTCCGGCTTCAGCGCATAGTAGCTCAGCTCGAAGCGGACCTGGTCGTTACCCTTGCCGGTGGCGCCATGGCAGACGGCATCGGCGCCGACTTCACGCGCGATCTCGATCTGGCGCTTGGCGATCAGCGGCCGGGCGATCGAGGTGCCGAGCAGGTACTGCCCTTCGTAGAGGGCGTTGGCGCGAAACATCGGAAAGACGAAGTCCTTCACGAATTCCTCGCGCACATCGTCGATGAAGATGTTCTGCGGCTTGATGCCCAGCAGCTCCGCCTTCTGGCGCGCCGGACCCAGCTCCTCGCCTTGGCCAAGATCGGCGGTGTAGGTCACCACCTCGCAGGCATAGGTGGTCTGCAACCACTTCAGGATCACCGAAGTGTCGAGGCCGCCGGAGTAGGCCAGGACGACCTTCTTGATGTCACCCTTCCTGTGGGGGCCGGTATAAGAAACGCTCATGCTGGCGGCTTTCGTGTCCGTTCGGTGAAGGCGCGCGAATATAGCGGCCGACCCCGCCGGGGCAAGGGTAAGGGCAAGCGTGCCGCAAAGCCGCTATATTAGGCGGTATAGTTGCACTCACATGGTTTCCGCCCTCGACCGCCTGAGCTACGCCGCCCGCCAGACCGCGCGGGTCGCCTGGTATGCCGGCCACTACGCGGCCGGCCGCCGCCTGCTGAAGCCCCTGCCCAAGCCCGATTTTCCCATCGGGCCAACGCCGACCCGAGCGGAGCTGACCGCCGATCTGCGCGGCCTGTTCGAGCGGGAATGGCAGGATATCGCGGCCGGACTGTTCGCTGCCCCCACCCTGCCCGGCCCCGATCCGGCCGAGCTGCTGCGTCGTAGTGCGCTCTATTTCCGCGACCTGCCCAAGGTCGATGCCCGTCGTCACGGCCGCATCAACGACGAGCCGAACCGCGACGAGGCCAATGCGCACCTGCCGCGCTACTACCGGCAGAATTTCCATTTCCAGAGCGGCGGCTGGCTTACCGAGGAATCCGCGACGATCTACGACACGCAGGTCGAGGTGCTGTTTACCGGCGCCGCCGATGCCATGCGCCGACGCATGTTGCGGCCGATCGCCGACTGGATGAAGGGACGCCGCCAGCGCGAAGTGCTGGGTCTTGATGTCGGCTGCGGCACTGGCCGGCTGCTCGCCTTCCTGCATGGCGCGTGGCCCGGCATGAGACTCACCGGTATCGACTTCAGCGCGCCTTACCTGGAAGAAGCGCGCCGTCTCATTGGCCGCACCGCGCGCGTGAAGCTTCTAGAAGCGGCGGCCGAGGCGTTGCCCTTCGACGATGCCAGCCTCGACCTCGTCGTATCCTCGTTCCTGCTGCACGAGCTGCCGAAGAAGATTCGCACCGAAGCCCTGGCCGAGATGGCACGCGTCGTGAAGCCCGGCGGGCTGGTCGTGATCGTCGAGTCGATCCAGAAAGGCGACCAGCCGGAATGGGATGGCCTGCTCGACCTCTTCCCCTACTACTTCCATGAGCCGTACTACGCAGAGTATGCGAACGGCAGCATCGACGCCTGGTGTGATGCGGCAGGGCTGAAGCCCGTCGTCAGCGAGCGGGCCTTCCTCGCGCGCGTCAGCGCTTTCACGAAGACCTGAGGCGCGACTAGAGAAGGACCTTCTCGCGCCGGCCGCGCTGGCTCGCGCTCTTGAGCTGGCCGCAGGCGGCAAAGATGTCGCGACCGCGCGGCGTGCGCACAGGTGCGCTGAGGCCGCCATCGTTCACGATCTCCGCGAAGCGATGGATGCGGTTGTTGGAACTGCACTCGTAAGGTGCGCCCGGCCACGGATTGAACGGGATCAGGTTCACCTTGGCGTGGATCGGCTTCAGGATGCGCACCAGCTCGCGGGCGTCGGTGTCGCTGTCGTTGATGCCCTTCAGCATGGCGTATTCGAAGGTGATGCGCCGGCTGTTCCTCGCACCGGGATAGGCGGCGCAGGCGGCCAGCAGCTCGGCAATCGGCCACTTCTTGTTGATCGGCACCAGCGTGTCGCGCACCTCGTCGCTCACGGCATGCAGCGAGACCGCGAGGTTGACGTCGAGTACGTCGCCCACCTTGGCGATCATCGGAACGACACCCGAGGTCGAGAGCGTGATGCGGCGGCGGCTGAGCGCGATACCCTGCTCGTCCATGACGATCTTCAGTGCGGTCGCCACGTTGTCGAAATTGTACAGCGGCTCGCCCATACCCATCATGACGATGTTGGAGAGCATGCGCGTTGTCTCGGTCGGCGTCGGCCATTCGCCGTAGCTGTCGCGCGCCACCATGAACTGGCCGACGATCTCGTCCGGCGTCAGGTTGCGCACCAGCGGCTGGGTGCCGGTATGGCAGAAGGTGCAGGTGAGCGTGCAGCCGACCTGGCTGGAGACGCAAACCGATCCGCGATCCTGCTCCGGAATGTTGACCGTCTCGGCCTCATTGCCGTCCGGGAAACGCAGCAGCCATTTGCGCGTGCCGTCGACCGAGCGTTGCTCGGTCACGATCTCCGGGCGCGCCACGACGAAGAGCTCGGCCAGCCGGTCGCGCGTCTTCTTGGCGATGTTGGTCATGCGCTCGAAGTCGGTGACGCCATGCCAGTAGATCCACTGCCAGACCTGGCGCGCGCGGAACGGTTCGAGACCCGCCTCGACGAGCGTCGTCTTCAGATCGTCGCGCGACAGGCCGATCAGGTTGCGGCGCAGGTCGTTGCGGCCGTGCGTGGCGCGCGGCTCGACGATTTGCAGCGGTTCGGTGGGCAGAATGGCCATGGAGGCCGTGAGATAGTCGCGCCGCCCCTTCGGCGCAACCATGACCGGCCAATCTATTGTTTTGCCTCGGCTTTTTGCCGCAGGCGCTGGCGGCGCTTGTACATCGGCTCGCCGAATACCGGCAGTTCGGCCATTTCCGTAGGCGCACCCTCGGCGACCGGACGCGGTGCGTGACGGCCGAGGCTCACCAGCCTGTCGTACATGACCAGGGCACCGGCGACGCCGAGATTGACCGAGAAACGCATCGGGATCTTCACGATGTAGTCGCAGAGAGACTGCACGTCCTTCGACAGTCCCTCGCGTTCGGCGCCCAGGATGTAGGCGGCCTGACGAGGGTGCCGGAAGGTCGGCAGTTCGATCGCATCTTCGGTGATCTCGATGCCGATCAGACGGCAGCCCAGAGGCAGGCGGAAGCTTTCAATGTCGCTGAAGTGGTAGGTCGGCACCGAGCGTGGCGTGTCGGAGGTATCGCTATGGCCGCCTTCCCGCCGGTTGTACTGGGCGCGAAGCGTGAACACGAAGGCTGCATCGAAGGCATGCGCGGTCCGGAACAAGGTGCCCACGTTCACGGCCTTGCTGATGCCTTCCACACCGATACCGAAATAGCCTTTCATGGCCCTCTGATTTGTTGCACTAATGATTCGCTGGCGCTGCCGCCCTCCGGTAGCGCCCCGCCCGTCGTCAAACAAGGCCCGAATGACCGTACCGTCGCCGTTGGATGTAGTCCGCGCCCAATACGAAGCGTTGCCCTATCCGGCGCGCGATCCGCGCGACGAGGCAATCAGGCTGATCACGGGCACACCGAGCCACATCCTCGAGATCAATCACTACCTGTTCTCCGGCCGGCTGAATTTCATACGGCCCTTTCGGGCGCTGGTGGCCGGCGGCGGCACCGGCGATGCCTGCATCATGCTGGCCCAGCAGCTTGTCGACAGGCGCTGTCCGGGCGAAGTCGTCTATCTCGACCTGTCCTCGGCCTCGCGCCAGATCTGCGAAGCCCGCGCCAAGGCCCGCGGCCTGCGCAACATCCAGTTCCTGACCGGCTCTCTGCTCGACCTGCCGTCGATGAACATCGGCCAGTTCGACTACATCGATTGCACCGGCGTGTTGCATCACCTGCCCGATCCGACGGCCGGCATGCGGGCGCTGGCGAGCGTCCTGCATCCCGAAGGCGGCATCGGCGTCATGCTCTATGGCGAGTATGGCCGCAGCGGCGTCTACCCCCTGCAGGAGCTGCTGCGCACCCTGGCATCGACCTCGATGGCGCTGGAAGACCGGCTGGCGATGGCCAAGCGGCTCATCCGCTTCCTCCCTACGACCAACCTGTTCCGCCGCAACCCCTATCTCAACGATCACGTGACCGGCGGCGACGCCGGCCTCTACGACCTGTTGCTCCATAGTTGCGACCGGGCGTTCACGGTGCCAGAGATCCACGGGATGACGGCCGCATCGGGCCTGCGCGTTGTCGCCTTCCTCGAGCCGGTGCGCTACGAGCCGGCCACCTACATGAGCGATCCGGTGATCGCCCGTCAGGCCAGCTCCCTGCCGCTGGTCGAGCGTGCTGCCTTCGCCGAGCGACTGGCCGGCAACCTGCGCACCCATATTTTCTACGCCACGCGCGCCGGCTTCGACACGGTGGCCCGGCCCGAAGACACGTCGGCCATCCCGGTCCTGCGCGAGATGGATGCACAGAAGCTCGCCGCCGGCCTGCAGCCTGGCGCCCCCTTGGTCGCCAACCTCGATGGCTTCCCCTGGCGCGCCCAGCTTCCGGCCTTGGCACCCCGCATCGTCTCGCAGATCGACGGCCGTCGTACCGTCGCCGAAATCTACACGTCGCTCGGCGCCCAAGGTGGGCTGCCGCAGTGGGAGGACTTCTACACGCAGTTCGAAGACCTCTACGTCAAGCTGAACGGCGTCAACCACCTGCTGCTGCGCTTCCGCACCTAGGCTCCCATCATGACCGGCCCGATGAGCGGCAATGTCCTCGCCATCGCGCTGGGCAACTCGTTCCTCTGGTCCACCTATCTCCTGTTCACGCGCCATGTCGTAAGCGGCGCACATCTCGATGCCTGGGCCTACACGCTCGTGCAGCTCCTGAGCGCCGGCCTTGCCATGCTCTGGGTCGGACGGCGCACGCCCGGGAGCTGGCGCGACCTGCTGGCGCCATGGACGATCAGCTACGCCTTCATGCGCGTCATCATCAACGGCGCCACGTCGGCCGCCATCGTCTGGCTCGCCGTCACGCAGAGCACGCTGATATCGACGATAAGTGTGCTGATCGGCGCCGCCGCCGGCTGGCTCCTGACCCGCCAGGCGCCGGCTAGGCGCGACTGGCCGGGCCTGCTGCTGCTCGCCGCCGGCATCGTATCGTTCGTGCTGGCGCTGGCTTCGGACACAGCCTGGCGCGGCGTCGCCTGGCTGATCCTTTCCGAGACCGTTGCCGTCGCGGCCTCGTGGATGATTGCCTACCACCCCCGCAATCGCGAGACCGACCCGGCCGCGCGCAGTCGTTTCACCGGCGAGATCCTGGTCGCCGCATCACTGGCGCTGATCTTCGTCTGGTCGCTGGCCGGCCTGCTGGGCGTTATCGCCTCGCCCTGGGCCGGTGGCGGCGATGCTTTCGGACGCGTCGACCTCTGGGTCTACGCCATCATCGCCGGCGTGGTGTTCCGCGCTCCTGGAACCTGGCTCGGTTTCTGGACCATCAACCGCTCGGGCGTTCAGACTTACTTGATCGCCCTGACCGCCATGCCCTTCTTCGCCATCGTACTGGAGGCGGCCGCCGCCCAGCTCGGCTGGCTATCGCCACCCAACCTGTCGAAGGGCGAATGGCTCGCCGCCGCCGTCATTCTGGGCGGCGCGGTATGGCTGATCGCAGCCCGCCTCCGCACGCCTACTTCTTGAGGGCGTCCGGGTTTAGGACGTTGATCGGCTTGCCGTCCAGCCAGGCTTCGATGTCCTCGATCGTACCCTTGTAGAAGTGGCGGTAGCTATCCTCGACCACGTAACCCAGGTGCGGCACCAGGGTGACGTTCTCCAGCTTGGTCAGCGGATGGCCCGCGGGGACCGGTTCCTTGTCGTAAACGTCGAGGCCGGCATGGGCGATCGTGCCGTTCTTGAGGGCCGCGATCAGCGCCGCCTCGTCGACGATCGGACCGCGGGACGTGTTGACCAGGATGGCCGTCTTTTTCATCTTCGCCAGCTCGGCCGCGCCGATCAGTCCGCGCGTGCGATCCGACAGAGCGAGGTGGATCGAGATGAAGTCCGAGGTCGAGAGCAGTTCGTCCTTGCTGACGTACTTGACCCCGATGGCCCCGGCTTTCTCCGCCGTCAGATTCTGGCTCCAGGCGACAACGTCCATGCCGAAGGCCTTGGCGTAGCCCGCGACGCGGCTGCCGAGCTTGCCCAGGCCCAGGATGCCGAGCCGCTTGCCCTCCAGCACGTTCATCTGCTGGATGCCGTCGTGCCAGCCACCGCTGCGCATCAGGCGCTCGGCCTTGGCAAGGTCGCGCGCACAGGACATCAGGAGCGCCCAGCCCAGCTCCGCCGTGGGCGCGTTCGAGCCGCCACCCGGCGTCGTGGAAATCGGAATGCCGCGCTCGGCCGCGGCCTTGTCGTCGAGGCTTGCCGCCCGGGCGCCCGTCAGCACCATGAACTTGAGGTTGGGCAGCTTCTCGATCAGCGCCCGCGGGAAGGCCGTGCGCTCGCGCAGCAAACCGAGAATTTCGAAGGGCGCTAGCTTTTGCGCCGCATCATCGACCGAGGCGAAAGGTTCGTTGAAGACTGTGATGTCGATACCGCGCTTACGCAGGCGGTCCCAGTCGGCCAATTGCAGAGCGACCTTCTGATAGTCATCGAGCAGGGCGAGCTTCATCGTTTGCGGCATGGCGTTTCCTGGGAGAGAATGTCGGTTGTCGGCACTATAGCCGCAGGAGGCGGTTGTGAGCATCACGGTTACGCCAACGCACCCCGAGTTCGTCGCCGAGATTGGGGGCGTCGATCTCAGTGCCCCGCTGAAGCCCGCCGATCGCGACGTTATCGAAGCCGCTATAAATCGCTACGCCGTCGTCATCTTTCACGGCCAGAAGCTGGACGACGAACGGCAGGTCGCCTTCGCGCGCCATTTCGGTCCCGTCGAAGCCTCCGCAGCGAAGCTCCGGCAGCGCGACATCAAGCATCGCCTGTTGGCAAACGAAATCGCCGACATCTCCAACCTCGACAGCGACGGCAAGGTGCTCGAAGCCGATGCGCGTCGCCGGCTCGACTGGCTGGGTAACCGGCTCTGGCACACCGACGCCTCGTTCCGCCGCGTGCCGGGCGCACTGTCCATGCTCTATGCCCACGTCATTCCCGATGAAGGCGGCGACACGGAATTCGCCGACATGCGCGCAGCCTACGACGCGCTACCCGACCGGACGAAGCTGGAGCTGGAGGGGCTCGTCGCGGAGCATTCGATCTGGCGTTCGCGCGAGCAACTTGGCGTCGTGAAGTACAGCGCGGAAGAACTCGCCTCCCTGCCGCCGGTGCCACAGCGCGTCGTACGCACCCATCCCGGTTCGCACCGCAAGACCCTCTATGTCGCTTCGCACGCCTCCCACATTCTCGGCCGGCCGGTGGCCGACGGTCGCCTGCTCCTGATGGACCTGATCGAACACGCGACCCAGCCCAGGTTCACCTACTCCCACGCCTGGAAGCAGGGCGACCTGGTGATCTGGGACAATCGCTGCACCATGCATCGCGCCCGGCCGTTCGACACGACCAAGGTGCGCGACCTGCGCCGGGTCACGACACGCGATGTCGCCTCGACACTCGAACAAGCCGCCTAGGATCTGCCGATGAAGCGCCCGACCGACGTCTGGCTAGCGGCCGGCGTACGCACGCCGTTCGCCAAAGTGGATGGCGCGCTGGCCAGGCTCGACGCCATCGAACTTTCCGTGCCGGTGGCCCGCCACATGATGGCCGAGCTCGGCGGCGCCAAGCCCGACTTCGCCGTATGGGGCGTCGTGGTGCCGAGCCTCACCTGGAGCAACATCGCACGCGAAGTGCTGATGGACGCCGGCATCGATGCCACGGTGCCGGCCTTTTCCACGATCATGGCCTGCTCGACCAGCATGATGGGCACTATCGAGGCTGCCGGCATGATCGACGGCGAAAGCCGCAACCTCGCCTTGGTCGGAGGGGTCGACAGTCTCAGCCGTGTGCAGGTGGGCCTCGGCCAACAACTGTCGGATTGGCTGCGCAAGTTCCAGCAGGCGCGGTCGCTCGGCCAGAAGATCGACCACATCACCCATCTGCATCTGAAAGACATCCGCCTCTTCATTCCGGCGATAAGCAATCGCACCACCGGCCTCAGCATGGGCGAGCACACCGAGATTACCGCCAAGGAATGGCAGATCGGCCGGGCGGAGCAGGACGAGATTGCGCTGGCCAGCCATCGCAACGCCGTCGCTGCCTGGGACCGTGGCTTTTTCGATGACCTGGTGATCGAGGTCGAAGGCACGAAGCGCGATACCATTCCGCGCAAGGACACTTCGCTCGAAAGGCTGGCCAAGCTGCAGCCCTCGTTCGACCGCACCAGCGGCAAGGGCACGCTGACGGCAGGCAACTCCTCGCCGCTCACCGATGGCGCCGCGGCCCTCTGGGTCGCTTCCTCGAAGGGCCTGGAGAAACTTCCGGCGAAAACGCCACGCGTAAAACTGGTCGATTGGGAGATCGCGTCCGTCGATTTCCGGGTCGAAGGGCTCCTGATGGCGCCGGCCTTCGCCATCCCGCGCCTGCTGGCGCGCAACAATCTCGGCTATGGAGACATCCATCTCTGGGAAATCCACGAAGCCTTCGCCGCACAGGTCGCCTTCCATCTCAAGGCATTGGAAAGCGCCGAATTCCGCACGAGCAGAGCCGGCGTCGATCGCGACTTCGGGGCCTTTCCGCGCGATCGCATCAATCCCAATGGCGGCAGCACCGCGATCGGACATCCCTTCGGCGCCACCGGTGCGCGCATCCTGAGCCAGGCGATCAAGGAACTGGCCGCCATGCCCAAGGGCCAGCGCGCCATCGTCAGCATCTGTGCCGACGGCGGGCAGGGTTCGGTCTGTCTGCTGGAAGCGGCCTAAGCCGCGATATTGTCGATCAGGCGGGTGCGGCCGAGCCGCACCGCGGCGATGACGCGAGCCGGCCCCGAGACCTTCTCCAGCGGCTCCAGGCTTTCGGCATCGACGACTGTCAGATACTCGATCTTGTCGAAGCCACCGGCCAGCAACGCCTTGGCTGCTTCCGCCGTGGCCACCGTGCAGGATCCGCCACCACGGACTGCCTTCGCGATCGCATTGAGTTCACGATATAGGCCGGCAGCGACAGTGCGCTCCGTCGGAGTCATGTAGCGATTGCGCGACGACATCGCGAGCCCATCCGCTTCGCGCACCGTCGGCATGCCGACGATCTCGAACGGCATGGAAAGGTCGCGCACCATGCGCTTGATCACCTGGAGCTGCTGATAGTCCTTTTCGCCGAAAAAGGCCCGGTCGGGCATCGCCATCAGCAGGAGCTTGGAAACGACGGTCGCGACGCCTTCGAAATGGCCGGGACGTAGCGGACCGCAGAGCCCGTCGGTGATGCCTGTCACCGTGACGGTCGTGAGTTGCTGGCCGGGATACATCTCGTCCTTGGACGGCGCGAAGACGATGCGGCAACCGGCATCGCGCAGCTTGTCGAAGTCGCCTTGCTCATCGCGTGGATAGGCCGCGAAATCCTCGTTGGGGCCGAACTGCGTCGGATTGACGAAGATGCTGGTCGCGGGAATGTCGCCGCGCTCGAG
>CALROF020000235.1:0-10060 GCA_943369775.1 Reyranella massiliensis 521 | reverse complement strand
TCGACAACGATGCCCGCTTGCTGCGCACCACGGCGATACGCGTCGCGCAGGGTGCCATGGGCCCGCGCGACATAGTCGAGCTTCGCCTGCTCGGCCGTCTGCTCGAGCGGGCCAACCTGATGGACCACACGACCGCCCTGGCATCGCCCGACAGTGCGGCCTTCCAGCAGGGACTGGCGGCCGTCGCAGCCGACGATCGCGGCCTCGCCACCGTCCTCGATGCCATCCAGCGGCTCGCCGCCACTATGCGCGATCGCTTTTCGGCCGACATGACGACGGCAGCCGGCCCGCTGATGAGCGAAGTGCGCCATCGCCTGCTGGCCGCGCGGGGCAATCTCGATCCGTTGCTCGACGCGCTCGACGAGATCGTCCGCTTCGTCGCCACGCTGTCGGGCCTGGCGCAGGAAAACATGACCCGTGGGACGGGCTGGCGATTTCTCGACCTGGGACGCCGGCTGGAGCGTGCGCAGCATGTGCTGAACAGCGCTCTCAGCTCTTTCGCCGAGTCGCCGATCGACTGGGACGCCGCGATGCGCCTGGCTCTCGAACTCTGCGACAGCACCATCACCTACCGGACGCGCTATCTCGGCCAGCTCCAACCTGCGCCGGTGCTCGACCTCGTCGTGCTGGACGACAGCAACCCGCGCGCCTTGCTGTTCCAGTTTCACGCAATCGACGGGCACCTCAGCTATCTGGCGCGTGCCTCGCACGTGCGCGTGCCCTTGCTTCCGTCGTCCCTCGAGAAGGACTTCGAGGCCACTGTCCGGCAGTTCACCGGCGACGAGCAGGCGTGGCGCCACGAGGGCCTGGCGCTCGCCATGCTGCGCGACGTGGTGTCGGACGCCGATCAACGGCTCGACCAGCTCTCCGAGGCGATCACGCGCGCCTACTTCAGCCACGTGCCGGCAGCGCAGGCCGTCGGCTCGTTCGGCGGCTGAGACGGAGGCAACCATGCGCTACCTGCTCTCGCACCGCACGACCTACACCTACGCCAGCACGGTCGATTCTGCGCACCACATCGCCCATCTGCGCGCGCGCGACTTTCCCGGCCAGAAGGTGAGCTCGATCGGCATCTCGACCGATCCGGTGCCGGCCTTGGCAGCCCAGCATGTCGATCACTTCGGCAACCTCATCGACATCTACCGCATCGACAAGCCGCATACTCACTTCGACATCGAAGTGCGCGCCGAAGTCGACGTGCGCTTTCCCGAGCCGCCGCCCATGGCGGCGACACCGCCCTGGGAAGAAATCCGCACTGCATTGAGAGGCGACGGCTTTCCGGTCCCGGTCGAAGCGAGCGAGTTCATCTACGACTCGCCCCTCATCCCTTCCGTCGCAGCCTTGCGTGCTTATGGCGCCCCGTCGTTCACCGCCGGCCGGCCGATCCTCGAGGCGGCGCGCGAACTCACATCGCGCATCAAGGCCGACTTCGAGTATCACCCCGGCGCCACCGATATCAGCACCCCCCTCGCCGAGGTCTTCGCCGGCAAGGCCGGTGTCTGCCAGGACTTCGCCCACGTCGAGATCGCCGCCCTGCGCGCGCACGGCCTCGCGGCCGGCTACGTCTCGGGCTACATCCGCACCGTTCACTCCAAGGACGAGATCGCCTTGCGCGGCGCCGACGCCAGCCATGCCTGGGTCGCCGTCTGGTGCGGCGAACAGGCAGGTTGGGTCCATCTCGACCCGACCAACGATCTCGTGGCGCAGGAGGATCACGTCGCCGTCGCCTGGGGGCGCGACTTCTCCGACGTGAGTCCGTTGCGCGGCGTCATCCTGGGGGGCGATTCGCACTCCTACGGTGTCGCCGTCACCCTGGTCCCGACAGACTGACGCTCAACCGCCCAGAAAGTCCTTTGTCCAACGCGTGTAGTCGTCGTCGCGCGTGACCCGCTTCATCAGATCCGCGCTGGCGACACCCGCGAGCTTCGAGGGCGGCGTGCCGTCGCGCAGGGCCTTCAAGGTCTCATAGACAGCCTTCACGGCGGCAGCGAACG
Source organism: Reyranella massiliensis 521 (assembly GCA_943369775.1). Lineage (GTDB taxonomy): Bacteria > Pseudomonadota > Alphaproteobacteria > Reyranellales > Reyranellaceae > Reyranella > Reyranella massiliensis_C. The sequence goes on along the minus strand of CALROF020000235.1, from coordinate 8,066 downwards.
GCTGGTGGCCCTGCAGGGCGATACGCACCCGCCGCGCGCCGAGGTAGGAAAGATCGGTCAGGTCGCCGGAAACGCCGCCCAGGATCAGCGGCAGCGTCGTCGCCTCGGAGATGGCATCAAGTTCAGCGCGCGTGCGCACGCCGACGAAGAACAGCGCATCGACGCCGGCTGCCTCGTAGGCCTTGCCGCGGGCGATTGCATCCTCGAGGCCGGTGATCGCCACGGCGCTGGTCCGGCCTGCAATGCACAGATCGGGATCCTGGCGGCCGCCGAGCGCCGCCTTCATCTTGCCCACGCCCTCCTCGATCGAGATCAGCCGCGGCTTAGCCGTGCCATAGGGGGTCGGCAGATCGGTATCCTCGAGGCTCAAGCCCGCCACGCCTGCGGTTTCCAGCTCCTCCACCGTGCGACGCGCGTTCAGCGCATTGCCGTAGCCGTGATCGGCATCGACCATCAGCGCCAGGTTGCCGGCGCGGTTGATGCGATAGGCCTGATCCGCGAACTCGCTCAAGGTCAAAACGATCAGATCGGGAGCGCCCAGCACCGTCATCGAGGCGACGGAGCCCGCGAACATGCCGATCTCGAAACCGAGATCCTCTGCGATTCGCGCGGATATCGGATCGAACACCGACCCTGGGTGAACACAGCGCTGTCCGGCAAGCAACGCGCGAAAGCGCTTCCGGCGATCGGTCCAATGCATGACAAACTCCCCCTCTTCCCCTGTCTTCTAGCAAAGCCTCGTGCCGCGATGCAGCGGCATGTTTCGACGCGCAAACGCAAAGGACTTACGGCGCTTGTCGCTCGCAACGACGAGAGCGTAGCGTTGCCACCCAGGGTCGTGATGAAGCGTGCGCCCGTCCGACTCAAAACAAAGCGCACGGGGGAAATGTCCATGTTCGACGTTCTCGACCGGCAGACGCGGCTGACCGGCAACCAGAAGAAGATCATTACCGCGGCGGTGATTGGCGACGCTCTCGAGTTCTTTGACTACTTTTTGATCGGCTTCGTGCTCGCCTTCTTGATCGGGCCCTGGAAGCTCACCTTCGGTCAGTCGGCGATCGTGCTGCTATCGTCCGGCGTCGGCGCGATCCTGGGTGCCTATATCTGGGGTTGGCTGGCCGACCGCATCGGACGCCGCAAGGTGTTCATCGGCACTGTACTGAATTTCTCGATCGCCACCGGCCTGCTCTACTTCACGCCGGAGAACGGCTGGATCTACATCACCATCATGCGGTTCTTCGTCGGCTTCGGCGTCGGCGGACTCTATTGCGTGGACCTGCCGCTGGTGCAGGAGTTCGTGCCGGCCCGCAAGCGCGGCTGGGTCGGTGGCCTCGTCACCTGCGTCATCCCGCTGGGTGTCGGCCTCGGTGCCGTGCTGGGTGCCTTCATGGGTGCCGATCAGTGGCGCCTGTTGTTCGCCATTGGCGTGCTGCCATCGCTCCTCGTCCTGCTGGTCCGCCTCTGGGTGCCGGAATCGCCGGTGTGGCTGGTCCGCCAAGGCCGCTACGAAGAAGCTCGCAAGTCGCTCGCTTGGGCGCTTCAGATGAAACCCAGCGACCTGCCGCTGCCCAAGGCACCGCCGGTAGAGCCACCCAAGGCAAGCTGGTTCGAGCTCTTCAAGTATCCGCGCAGCCTGCTGGTTTCGTGGCTCGGCAATGCCGGTGCCCAGACCGGTGTCTACGGCATCACTCTCTGGGCACCGTCGCTGTTCGTGCTGCTGCTGAAGGTGACGCCGCAGGAAGCCGCCAAGATGATGATCCTGCTCACCGTCATGGGCTTCATCGGCCGGCTTTCCTTCTCCTACCTCTCCGACAAGATCGGACGGCGCTCGGGTGGAGGGCTGTTGGGCATCGGCGCCGGCATTCTCACGATCGTCGCAGGCTACAACTACGACACCGTGCTGCTGGGCGTATCCGCCTTCTGGCTGATCCTGGCCCTGACTTTCTTCTTTGCCGACGGAGGCTTCGCCATCGTCGGGCCCTATGCCGCGGAGGTCTGGCCTTCGCATCTGCGCACGACGGGTATGGGGTCGGCCTATGGCTTCGGCGGCATCGGCAAGATCATCGGGCCGCTCGGCCTGGCGCTGATCGTCGGCTCGAACAACTATCTGAAGCCCGACGTTCCGCTACCGCAGATTCCGATGGCCTTTGTCTATCTCGGCTGCTGGTTCCTGATGGCCGGGCTGGTCTATTATTTCTTCGGGCTGGAGACCAAGGGCAAGTCGATCGAACAGATCGACAAGGAATTGGCGACCACCTGACATCAACTGCGTTCGACGAGGACTACCGTGGATACGTTGATCCCGACTTCCGCCGACCTTGCGGGCGATCAGACCGTGATCTCCCGCGCCGAGGCCGTCCGGCCGGCCGTCGAAGCTGCTTCGAACGAGATCGAGGACAAGCGGCGGCTGCCGCCGGCGCTGCTCGACAAGCTGCACGACGCAAGGCTGTTCCGCCTGCTGCTGCCGCGCTCGTCGAACGGAATCGAGACCGATCCCGTTACCTTCTTCCATGTCATCGAGACCATCGCCCGCGGCGATGCTTCGACGGCGTGGTGCCTCAGTCAGGCGGGCGGCTGCGCCATGTCGGCCGCCTATCTCGACCTGCCGGTCGCGCAATCGATCTTCGGCAGAGATCCACGCGCCGTGCTGGCCTGGGGCCCCGGTCCCAGGGTCAAGGCCATCGAATGCGAGGGTGGATACAAGGTCACCGGCGTCTGGGCCTTCGCCTCAGGCGGCCGGCATGCGACCTGGCTCGGCGCCCATTGCCCGATCTATCAGGCCGACGGCTCGCCGCGGCTCGATGCGAACGGCGCACAGCAGGAGCGCACCATGCTGGTGCGGACCGAGGACGTGCAGTGGACCGACATCTGGAACACGGTCGGCCTGCGTGGCACCGCCAGTGATCAGTTCGCCCTGACCGATTTCTTCGTCCGCGCCGACCATTCGATCACGCGCGACTTCGAGAAGGAATGTCGTGAACCCGGCCCGCTTTACCGCATGGGCGCTGGCACCTGCTATCAGGTGGGCTTCGCGGGCGTTGCCTGCGGCATTGCCCGCGGCGCGCTCGACAGCTTCGTCGACGTGGCGCGCAACAAGGTGCCGCGCGGCATGAAAAGCCCGATCCGCGACAACGCGGTGGTGCAGGCCGGTCTTGCTCAAGCGGAAGTCGGCCTGCGCTCGGCACGCGCCTATGTGCTGCAGACGATGGCCGGAATCTGGAAGGATCTCTCGGCCGGCGCCACGATCAGCATCGAACAGCGCATCACCGTCCGCATGGCCGCGACCCACGCCATCCATAAGGCCAAGGACGCCGTCGACTTTGCCTACAATGCTGCCGGCGCCACGGCGATCTTCGAGAACCATCCGCTGGAGCGCCGCTTCCGCGACATCCACACCGTGACCCAGCAGTTGCAGGGCCGGCTTTCCCATTTCGAGACCGTCGGCGCCTGGATGATGGGCGTTGACGCCGACCTCACTTTCGTCTGACCAGAGCCACGGAGACGGGTCATGCCATTGGGCATTCTTCAGCACTACACGATCGAGCCTTCCAACCTCGAAGCCACCAAGGATTTCTACTGCGACGTGCTCGGCCTCGAGAACGGCGACCGCCCCCCTCTCGGCTTCCCTGGCTACTGGCTTTATTCGGGCGGCGTGGCGACAGTGCATCTGCTCGGCGAGCGCAAACCGCGCGAAGGCATCGTGGTCCGCGGCACCGAGAAGAAGTTCGACGACACCGGCCGCTTCGACCATATCGCCTTCGCCGCCAGCGACCTGCCGGGCGTGCGCAAGCGTCTGCAGTCGAAGAACGTAACGTTCCGCGAGCAGATCGTGCCCCGCACCGGCGCCGCACAGATCTTCCTCTACGACCCCGACGGTGTCGGCGTGGAACTCAATTTCCCACCGGACGAAGCCAAAGCGGAAGCCAAGGCGTAAGTGCTCCTCGCCCTCGACATCGAGAGAGTTGAGCCCCTCGCCGACGGCGCCCCGTTCGGCGAGGCCGGTCCCTATGAGCGGGTGATCGCAACGGCGCGTGGCGAAGTCGATCCCACGCATCCGGGCAATAGCGGCATCGCGCTGATCGACAAGGCGCCGCGCAATGCGGCCGGCAAGGTCGAATACAAGACCGACGTCTTCATCCTGCGGCCCAGGGATCCGGCACGCGGCAACGGCCGTATCCTCTACGAGGTCAACAACCGCGGCCGCAAGATGCTGTTCGGAAACATTGCCGACGGACCGCAGGGCGTAAACGATCCCAAGACCCTGGCCGATCTCGGCAACGCATTTCCGCTGCGGCGAGGCTATACGATCGTCTGGTCGGGCTGGGATCCCGACGCCCCGCGCGCCAACATGGGACTCGCTCTCACAGCTCCCGTTGCCACCACCAACGGCCAATCGATCGTGCAGACTGTGCGAGAGGAGTGGGTTTCAGGGACGCGCGTCGGCGTGCTGGAAACGTTCAGGCTCTCGTACGAAGCCGCGAGCCTGGAGCAGAACCGCGCCCGTCTCACGGTGCGGGAACGTGCCGACGACGAACCGCGGGAACTGCCGCTCAATCAATGGTCCTTCGTCGATGGCCGCTCGATCAAGCTGCGCGACGGCACGAAGGCGCAGCCCGGCTATCTCTACGAATTCCATTACGATGCTAAGAATCCCAAGGTTCAGGGCCTGGGCTTCGCGGCCACCCGCGACCTGATTAGTTGGCTGCGCTACGACCCCGCGGCAACCAAAGCGACAGGCGCACTGATCTCGCACGCACTGGCCATCGGGTTCTCCCAGGCTGGCCGCTATCTGCGCAACCACATCTCCGAAGGCTTCAACCGCGACGAACAGGGCCGCCGGGTCTTCGACGGCGTCCACAGCCATATCGCGGGCGTCGGCCGCATCTTCTTCAATACGCCGTTCGCCCAACCAGCGCGGACCAACACTCAGCACGAGGATCACGGCTTCCCCGAGAACGAGTTTCCCTTCTCGACCGCAAGCCTCGACGATCCGTTGACTGGCAAGACCGGCTCGCTGTTCCGCGGCGACGGCTGCGATCCGCTGCTGATCGAAACCAACACCTCGACCGAGTATTGGCAGAAGGGCGCCTCGCTGCTGCACACCGACCCGCTCGGCACTCGCGACATCGAGCTGCCGGCCAACTCGCGCGTCTACATGATCGCCGGGACCCAGCATGGCGGCCGCGCCGGCGCCACGACCGATCCCGGCCCCAACATCAATCCACGCAACCCGCACAATCCGATGCCGGCCGTGCGCGCCCTTCTCGTCGCTCTGGACGAATGGGTCGTCTCCGGCAAGACGCCGCCCCCCAGCAAAGTACCGACACTCGCGGCTGGCACCCTGGTCGATGCCAACAAGACCGGGTTCCCCGCGGTGCCCGGCGCGGCCGTGGTCCGTGCCACAAACAGTGTCTCGCCGTCCGGCGACTGGACGGACCCGAAGCCTGCCGGCAAGACCTATCGCACGCTCGTTTCCAGGGTCGACGCCGACGGCAATGAGGCCGCGGGCGTACGCCTGCCGGACGTCGCGGTGCCTCTTGCCACCTACACCGGCTGGAACGAGTACAAGCCGCCCTACCCGAAGGGTGAGATCGCCGATCGCGATGGAAGCTGCCTGCCCTTCCCGGTCGACAAGGCGGCCCGCGAAGGCTCGGGCGATCCCCGGCGATCGATCGCGGAACGCTACAAGAGCGGCGCCGACTATCTCGCCAAGGTTCAGGCTGTTGTCGACCAGTTGCTGGCCGAGCGGCTGATCCTGCCTGAAGACACCGCGCTCTACATCGAACGCGCCGGTCGCGAGCCGCGCGTCGCACCCTAGAGGAGATCGCCATGGCCAAGCTCGATCGCGACGGCGTGAAGATCCACTACGAAATCCACGGTAAAGGACCCACGATCTTGCTGAGCCACGGCTATAGTTCGACGTCGCGGATGTGGGACGGCCAGGTCGCCGCCCTGACGGACCGTTACCAGGTCGTGGTCTGGGACATGCGCGGCCATGGCGACAGCGATTATCCCAAGGATCCGAGTCGCTATTCCGAAGCTCTCACCGTCGGTGACATGGCGGCACTACTGGACATAGTCGGCGCCAAGAAGGCGATCATCGCCGGCTTGTCGCTCGGCGGCTACATGTCACTCGCCTTCAATGCCACGCATCCCGAGCGCGTTAGCGCGCTGATGCTGTTCGACACCGGTCCCGGCTTCAAGAAGGACGAGGCCCGTGCCAAGTGGAACGAGACGGCGCACCAGCGTGCCGCCCGTTTCGATGCCGAGGGACTTGCCGCGCTCAACAGCAGCGACGAGGTCAAGATCGTCCGCCACCGCGATGCGTCGGGCCTTGCCGGTGCCGCAAGGGGCATGCTGGCCCAACAGAACGATCGCGTGATCCTGTCGCTCGACAAGGTCGCAGCACCGACCCTGGTTCTGGTCGGCGCCAACGATACCAACTTCCTCGCTGCCACCGACTACATGGCGGCCAAGATCAAGGGATCGACCAAGGCGGTCATTCCCGATGCGGGCCATGCAGCCAACCTGCACCAGCCCGCCCTCTTCAATCAGGCAGTCGAGGCGTTCCTCGCCAAGCTGCCCGACGCTTAAAGGAGAAGAACAATGAGCAAGCGGATCGCGGTCGTCGGCACCGGCGCCCTGGGTGGCTATGTCGGCGGCTATCTCGCCAAGGCCGGTCTCGACGTCACCCTGATCGACTTCTGGCCGGAGAATATCGAGATCATCCGCAGCCGCGGGCTTGAGCTCGACGGCGTGACGCCGGAAGAGAAGTTTACGGTCAAGAACGCCAAGACCATGCATCTCACCGAGATGCAGGACTTGTCGCGCCAGAAGCCGATCGACATCGCCTTCGTCGCGATGAAGTCCTACGACACCGAATGGGCGACGGCGCTGATCAAGCAGTATCTGTCGCCGGACGGCTACATCGTGTCGCTGCAGAACTGCCTGAACGAGGAGCGCATCGCGGGCGTCGTCGGCTGGGGCAAGACCGTGGGCATGGTGGCCTCGCTGATCTCGGTCGACATGTACGAGGCCGGCCGCATCCGCCGCACCGTCGCCAAGGGCGGCGACAAGCACACCGTGTTCCGCGTCGGCGAGGTCCATGGCCGCATCACCAAGCGGGTCGAAGAGCTGCGCGAGATGGTGGCCATGATCGACAGCGCCAAGACCACGACCAACCTGTGGGGCGAGCGCTGGGCCAAGCTCTGCCAGAACGGCATGAAGAACGGCGTCTCGGCCGCCACCGGCATGACAGGCACCGACTGCGACCGCAACGACGCGGTGCGCCGCTTCTCGATCCAGCTCGGCGGCGAAGCCGTGCGGGTCGGCCAGGCGCTGGGCTATCACATCGAGAAGATCGGCAAGCTCGAACCCGAGATGCTGGCGAAAGCGTCGGAGAACGACAAGGCCGCCCTCGACCAGGTCGAGGCGATCCTGCGGCCCGGCTCGAACACCAATCCCAACCCCCGCGCCGACATCCAGCGCCCCTCGATGGCGCAGGACATCCTGAAGGGCCGGCGCACCGAGATCGAGTTCATGAACGGCTACGTCGCCGAGCGCGGCACCTATATCGGCGTGCCGGCGCCCACCCACACCAAGCTCACCGAGATCGTGAAGAAGGTCGAGCGCAAGGAACTGAAGCCCGCCGCCGCCCTGCTGGGCGGCTGACGCCGATCATCTGCCCGTAAAGACGGCGGCGCGACGCTCGACGAAGGATTTGATCCCCTCGGCGGCGTCGGCCGAGCCCATCACGCGCTCGCGGATAGCGGGGATCGCGTCGATCGCAGCCTTCTCGCCGGCTTCGATGAACTTGCGTCCGGCCTCCTTGGTGACTTGGATGCCGAGCGGGCATTGCGCGCGATGATCTGCGCCAGTTCCATCGCCCGTTCGACCTGACGACCGGCCGGCACGACCTCCTGCACCAGGCCGATGCGATGCGCCTCGGCCGACGAAAACTCGTCGCACAGCAGCAGGTGGTACATCGCGTCGCCCCAGCCGGCGCGCGTGATGAAGCGGAAGTGGGCGCCACCCAGCGGGGCAATGCCACGCTTGGCCTCCATCTG
>CALROF020000234.1:0-10145 GCA_943369775.1 Reyranella massiliensis 521 | reverse complement strand
GCTTCGTCCTCGACGGGCTGGAGGTCATCGGCGCGGAGGATATTCTCGGCGACCGCCTGTCGCGTCCGGCCAAGAAGCGCCGGCCGTCCGAGCGGTTCATTGCTGAAGCGGCGGCTCTCAGCGACGGTGATCTCGTCGTCCATCGCGAGCACGGCGTCGGTCGCTACGAGGGCCTGGTGACGCTGGAGATCCAGAACGCGCGTCACGACTGCCTGCGGCTCACCTACGAAGGTGGCGACAAGCTCTTCGTGCCGGTCGAGAACATCGACGTGCTGAGCCGATATGGCTCTTCGGAAGAGGGGGCGATCCTCGACCGCTTGGGAGGCGTTGCCTGGCAGTCGCGCAAGGCGAAACTTAAGCAGCGTATCGCCGACATGGCGGACCGCCTGATCCAGATCGCGGCGGAACGTGCGGTACGGCGCGGCGAGACCTTGAGCCCACCCGAAGGCCTCTACGACGAATTCTGCGCCCGTTTCCCCTACACCGAGACCGACGACCAGCTTCAGGCGATCTCCGACGTGCTCGAGGACCTGTCGTCGGGCAAGCCCATGGACCGCCTGATCTGCGGCGATGTCGGCTTCGGCAAGACTGAGGTAGCCCTTCGCGCGGCCTTCGTCGCGGCGCTGTCGGGCAAGCAGGTCGCGGTCATCGGTCCGACGACCCTTCTGGCGCGCCAGCATCACCGCAATTTCGTCGAACGCTTCCAAGGCATGCCGATCCGCATTGGCCGCCTGTCGCGTCTGGTCGGGGCCAAGGAGGCCAAGGCCACCAAGGAGGCGATGAAAGAGGGTACCCTCGACATCGTGGTCGGCACCCATGCGCTGCTGGCCAAGAGCGTCGAGTTCAAGGATCTGGGGCTACTGATCGTCGACGAGGAGCAGCATTTCGGTGTCGGCCACAAGGAGCGGCTGAAGGAGCTGCGTGCCGACGTCCATGTGTTGACGCTGACCGCGACGCCGATCCCGCGTACCTTGCAGCTTGCCCTGACCGGCGTGCGCGACATGAGCCTGATCGCCACGCCGCCGGTCGACCGTCTGGCCGTGCGCACCTTCGTGACGCCATTCGATGGCGTGACGATCCGCGAAGCGCTGCTGCGCGAGCAGTTCCGCGGCGGGCAGAGCTTCTACGTCTGCCCACGCATCGAAGACCTGGCGACCGTCTCGACCGAGCTGCGCGAGCTGGTGCCGGAGATCCGCATGGCCATGGCGCACGGCCGCCTGCCGCCGACTCAGATTGAGAACACCATGCAGGAGTTCGTCGAGGGCAAGTTCGACGTGCTGCTCGCGACCAACATCGTGGAAAGCGGCCTCGACATCCGCAACGCCAACACGATGATCATCCATCGCGCCGACATGTTCGGCCTGGCGCAGCTCTATCAGCTTCGCGGCCGCATTGGCCGCGGCAAGACCCGCGCCTATGCCTACCTCACCGTCCCGCCGGGGCGTGCTCTCAACGAAGCAGCGGCCAAGCGGCTCGAAGTGATGCAGACGCTCGACACTCTGGGCGCCGGTTTCCAGCTCGCCAGCCACGACCTCGATATCCGCGGCGCAGGTAATCTCCTGGGTGAGGAGCAGTCCGGCCATATCCGCGAAGTCGGTATCGAACTCTATCAGCAGCTCCTTGAGGAGGCGGTAGCCGCGGCGCGGGGCCGTTCCCAGGAAGCGGAGCGGGCAGAATGGTCGCCTCAGCTTAACCTCGGCATTCCGGTGCTGATCCCCGAAGAGTATGTGCCGGATCTTTCGGTCCGCATGGGGCTCTATCGCCGCCTCGGCGGCCTTACCGCTCAGGCCGAGATCGATTCCTTCGCCGCTGAGCTGGTGGATCGTTTCGGCAAGACGCCCGTCGAAGCAGAGTTCCTGTTGAACACGGTCGCTTTGAAGCTGCTGTGCCGCGCGGCGGGCGTAGAGAAGATCGACGCCGGCGAGAAGGCGCTCGTCTTCTCCTTCCACGACAATAAGTTTGCCAAGCCGGAAAGGCTGATCGGCTGGATCCAGAAGAACGCGCCGCTGGTCAAGCTCCGACCCGACCACCGCGTGATCGTGCAGCGGGTCTGGGCCGACGAGCGGCAGCGGCTTTCCGGCGTGACGTCGATCGTTTCTTCTTTGGCGAAGCTCGCCGCCTGACGGTTCGCTTATTCGCCATCTTCTTTGCAGGCTTCTTCATCAACGACTTGACCGTGAGGCGTGCACACCGCAGCAGCCAGTCGCTGAGCCGCGTGTCGCCCGATGCACGAGCCAGCACCACGGCGCCAACAGTAAGGATGGTCGCCGCGGTCGCGTCGGCATCCAGCCCTTTGCGACCGCGTGCCTTGGCCAGCTCGTCGATGACGGCATGCAAGACATTGGCGTAGGCGAGGCGGGCCGGAAGGGCGGAGCGTGTGATGTCGCCGGGCAGGGCGGCCAAGGTGCAGGCGAGTGCGTTTGCGGCGAGGTCTTCGCGGTCGAGATAGGCGTCCAGCGTTGTCTCTGCGGGCCCGCGTCGCAAATTCAACAGAAGCCCATGTCCCATGCGCACGATTTCGGCGAACAGATCGTCCTTCGAGGCGAAGTGAGCATAGAAAGCGCCGCGCGTCAGGCCGGCCGCCAGCATGATGTCGTCGATATTGGTGCCGGCGTGGCCACGTAGCCGGAACAGCCGGGCGGCATGTTCGACGATCTCGGCCCTGGTCCGGGCCTTTCGGGCGGGGCTTTGGGGCATTGTATGTCGATGATCATATCATATGATCATGGACATATCATTGGCCGAAAGGAAGTTCAGGCAGTCGATTGGGCCGCGCTCGTGGCGGCATCGCGCTCGGCAAGATTGAAGACCTCAACGAAGGCGGAAGGCGGTTGCGCACCCGAAACGGCATACTTGCGGTTAACGATGAAGCAGGGCACGCCGTTGATTCCGAGGCGACGCGCATAGACGTCGGAGGCGACGACCTCCTGCCGTCCTTCGTCGCTCGCGAGGTAGGCGCGGGCGCGCTCCTCTTCGACACCCGCGCGGATCGCACATTCGATCAAGGTGTCCAGGTCGCCGATATCCAGGCCTTCTTCGAAATAGGCCTTGAACAGTTCGGCCACGACCTCGTCCTGTCGTTCGATCTTGGCACTCCAGTGCACCAGGCGATGCGACAGCACCGTGTTCGGCGTGCGCTTGATGCGCGAGAACTGGAACTCAATACCGGCTTCGCGGCCACTTTCGGCAATCGCCTGATAGATCTGGCGCGGGCGGTCGCCGCCGCCGAACTTGGCACGCACATAGTCATCCCGCGTCATGCCTTCGGAGGGCATGTCGGGGTTGAGCTGGAAGGGACGCCAGGCGACGGCAATGTCGGTGCGTCCGCTCTGCATCAGCGCGCGCTCGAAGCGACGCTTGCCGATGTAACACCAGGGACAGATCGTGTCCGAGACGATGTCGACGTAGATCATCCGGCGAGCCTACGCCTTTCGCGCCAGTGCAGGAAGAGCGCGGCCGCGACGACAAGGGCCAGGGCCGAGGAGGTAAGCCAGGCGGCATTCTGCCAGCCGCCGGAGGCTACCAGCGCGCCGGTGATCGGCGGGCCCAGCAGGGCGCCTATGTTGGACCCTTGCATCAGGAGGCCAGTCGATGCGCCGGCCAGTTCCGGCCGTGGCGCGTGGAGCGGAATTGCGGTGAAGAGGGCGCCCGGCACAACGCCAATGACCATCGAATAGACGCCCGCCAGAACCAGACGCAGAAGGTCCGGCACGCCATCGACGAAGATGCCGGCGGCGCAGAACGCCATGGAGACGGCAGCGCCGACAATCATCGCAACTCGCGGCACCCCGTGATGCAGCAGCCATCCGGCAGAAAGATTGCCCAGGGCATTCACCACGGTGACCAGGGCCGTCACGATGGCGGCCGTCGAGGTCGCGAAGCCCAGGCGCTCGACCTGCAAGGTCGGCAGGAAGCCTACGACCGCGAACCAGCAGCAGGAGTAGGCGGCAAAGCATAAGGCGATGGCCAGCGGTCCGCCGCTGGTCGCGACGTCCGCCATCTCCGCCAGCACCGGATGGCGTCGCGTCGGGACGGGATCGAGTTCCTTCGCCGGTACCGCCCGCAGCAGCAACGCCACCAGCATCAGGGCTGCCGCGCCGGCGGCGACCAGCCAGACGACACGCCAGGAGGTGCCAGGCAACACGAGCGCGGCGATCAGCATCATCGTGCCTGCACCGGCCGGCATGTAGGTCGTCCAGAGCGCCATGACGACGCGCTGGTCGCGCGGCTGTGCAATCCGCAACAACAGGGCCGGGGCAGCGGCAGTAACCGCGATGAAACCCAGCCCCTCGAAGACGCGACCGACCAGGAGCTGATCGACGCTTGTCGCAAAAGCGCCAGCGAGGCTAGCAACGCAGCAAAGTGCCGTACCGAAGACCACCATCCGGCGATGACCCAGGCGGTCGGCGCTGAGTGCGATCGCCATGCCGGTCAGCGCTGTCATCAGATTGACGGTCGACAGCAACCAGCCGGCCTGACGCAGGCTGGCGTCCAGGCCTTCGCGGATCGACGGCAGGGCGGGTGGCGCCTTGCCGACTTGAAATGCCGCGATGATTCCAGCCGCGGCGAGCAGTCCGACTAGCGCCCAGGGTGTTCGTGGTGTGGTCAGTACTGCACGCGCGCCGTGATGGCGCCGTCGACGATGAAGTTCGTCCCGGTCACGAACGACGCCGGCGTGCCCGCCAGGAAGACAACGGTGTTGGCAACCTCTTGCGGTGTGCCCATGCGGCCGAGCGGATTGCGCGCCAGCGACCGCTTGTAGCGCTCGCTACCGGCATCGCGCTGGCGGCCCCAGGTGTTGCCGTCTTCCAGAATGGTGCCAGGCGACACCATGTTGGCGCGGATGCCCTTGGGCGCCAGGTCGATAGCCAGCGACTTCACGAAGGGCACCAGCGCCGCCTTGACCGAGCGATAGGGCTGGGTGGGACCAGACACTTCGACCAGCGACACCGTGCCGATGATCGTGAGCGTCGAACCGGCTCCCTGCTTCTCCAGGTGCGGCCGTACGTGATGCACAGAGTTCACCGTCGAGACGAGGTCGATCTCGATGGCCTTACGCCAGCCCTCGGTATTGTCATCGGTCCCCAGCGCGCTGACGTTGGCCACGAAATGGTCGATGCCGCCCTCTGCCGCGAAGCCATCGACCCATTTCTTGAGTGCCTTGTCGTCGGTCACATCCAGCGCCGTGCCCTGGACCCGGCCTTGTTTTGCCTGCCAGTCCTTCTCGCGTTCCTTCACGAGCTTCTCGTCGCGTGCGCAAAAGCCCACCACGGCGCCTTCGGCCAGGAAAGTGTCGACAATGGCGCGACCAATGCTCTTGGTGCCACCGGTTACCAGTACGCGCTTGCCTTTGAGACCGAGGTCCATGTTTCCTCCGAACGGGTCGCTCGCCTATAAGGCCGGCATGAAACAGCGGAGCCATGGCCATGTCCAAGCGATTCGACCTTAGCGGCAAGGTGGCCCTCGTCACCGGCGCGTCCTCGGGCCTCGGCGTTCATTTTGCGCGGACTCTCGCCGAAGCGGGCGCTGCGGTCGTTCTCGCCGCGCGACGGGCGGAACGGCTCGCGTCTCTACAGGCGGAACTGCAGAAGAGCGGCGCGAAGGCTGCCGCCGTGACGCTCGACGTGCAGTCGGGCGAGGCTGTCGCCGCCGCCTTCGATCAGGCCGAGAGCGCTCTGGGGCCGGTCGACATCGTTGTGAACAATGCCGGTATCTCCATCGTGAAGCCCGCCCTCGAAATGCCGGAGCAGGATTGGGACTCGGTGGTCGACACCAACCTGCGCGGCGCCTGGTTGGTGGCCCAGACCGCAGGAAAGCGCTGGGTTACCGCCAAGCGGCCCGGCACCATCGTCAACATTGCCTCCATCCTGGGCCTGCGCACGATCGGCCAGGTGGCGCCCTACAATGCCTCGAAGGCCGGACTGATCCATCTGACACGCGCCCTCGCCATGGAATGGGCGCGTTATCAGATCCGCGTCAACGCGATCTGCCCGGGCTATATCGAAACCGAAATGAACAGCGACTTCTGGAAGACGCCGGGCGGCCAACGCCTGATCGAGCGTATCCCGCAGCGCCGTATCGGCCAGCCCGAACATCTCGACGGCGCCCTACTGCTGTTGGCGTCGGAGGCGGGCGCCTTCATGACCGGCAGCGTGCTCACCGTCGACGGCGGCCACACGGTGAACTCGCTCTAAAGCTGGACCGCTCCATAGATTGGCGCCTTGCCCCAGACGAAGAGGTCGTAGCCTGTTCTCAGGCCGAGCTTGAAGTACGGATCTTCTTCGACCAGGCGGACAGCTTCCGCCCGGTCCGAGACCTCGAGGACCCACAAGCCGCCGCAGAACCATTCATCGGGTGAGGGCCGCAAGCCACCGCCGATCTTGATCTTGTCGCTATGAGCCGCGAGGTAGTCGAAGTGCTCCTGATTGTGCTTCTTGCGAACCCAGTCGGCCGACGGATCGTCGCGAAAGAGGGCAACCCATCTTGCCATTGCGTCACCAGCCGTTGATGCGGTCGTAGACGTCGACGACTGACTTGCCGCCGTCGAGGTCGCTGTCGACAACGTAGTAGCGGTCGTAGGCCGCCGCAGTGATGCAGGCATGGTTGGGAAGGACGCGGACGCGCGCGCCGACCGGCAGGTTGCCGTAGGGCAGCGGATCGTCGGCGCCGACGAAGCCGTGCTCCTGCGAGCAATCGACCACCGCCATGGCGCGCACCGGCGGGTCGACGATCGTGCCGTAGCCGACCTTGGGTTGGAACTCCTGGGCGCTGATGTCCTTGGACAGCGCCAGCGCTCCAGCGTCGATCAAGAGCTGGTTGCGATGCGGATAGTGACCGATCACCGAGGCCAGCACGGAGAGCGCGATGTCACCCGCGCCGCAGGAGCCGATATACTCCTGGTCGAGGTCGTTGAAGACATAGACGCCCGGCCGCATCTCGGTGATGCCGGTGAAATCGCGCGACAGCATCGCCGTCGGTGTCGAGCCGCCCGACACGATGGGGCAGGGAATGCCGGCAGCGCGCAGCTTTTCGGCCGCGGTGACTATCGCCACTCGTTCCTGCTCGGCGATAGCTGCGATGCCGTCCGGCGTGCTCTGGTGATAGGAGTGACCGGCATGGGTCATCACGCCCGCCAGTTCGACGCCCGGCGCGTCGTGCAGGACGCGGCCGATATCGAGCAGACCCGGTAGAGCAGGGAAGGGCAGACCGGCGCGGCCGGCGCCACTGTCGATTTCGATGAAGACCGAGAAGGTATCGCCATTGTCGGCAGCCGCGGCGATTGCCTTGGCAACCGCGAGATTGTCGGTGACGACGCGCAGATTCACGCCCTGGCGGCGCAGCTCGCTCACCGCGGCGAGCTTCGACGGCACGATGCCGACGCCATAGAGAATGTCCTTGAAGCCGCCGTCGGCGAAATAGCGCGCCTCGGCCAGGGTCGAAACGGTAATGCGACCATCATGGCCTTCGACGGCCATGCGACCGACCTGGATCGACTTCGCGGTCTTGAGATGGGGCCGCAACATGACGCCTGCATTACGCAGGCGCTCGCTCATACGCTTGGTGTTGCGGCGCAGGATGGCGCGGTCAAGAATGAGGGCCGGCGTCGGCAGGTCGTCGATCGTCTGAGTGGACATAGGAACGAACCTAGCATGCCGATCGAGAACGAGCGCAAATTTGTCCTGAAGGACGACGGTAAGCTCGAAGCTCAGTTGGCCAGCCGGCCAGGCGTCTCACGTAACTTCCTGCGCCAGGCCTATCTCGATGCGCCCGGCCTGCGCATTCGCTCGATCGAGGCGAACGGCAAGACTGACCACGTCTTCACCTACAAACGCATGATCGATGGCCAGGTCGTCGAGATCGAGACCGGCCTCAGCGCCGTCGATTTCGCGCGGCTGTGGACCCAACGCATCGAGAGTCTGCAGAAGGTCCGGTACTCCTGGGGAGAGGGCCGATTCCACTGGGATATCGACTTCTTCAGGCGCGACGACGGCTCGACCTACTTCGCGATGGCCGAAGTCGAGATGCCGGAAGAGGACACCGAGCCGCCGCCGCTGCCGGCCTGTTTGGCGGGCCATCTGTTGGGCATCGCCCCGGCAGGCGACCAGCGCTTCACTTCCAAGCGCATCGCCAACCAGACTCACGCCGAGCAGCTGTTGGCCGATATCCTGCGCAAGGGTCGCGTCGACTGAGACTCAGGTGCGGCGTGGGCGGTTGCGCGGCACGGTGATGAGTTTCCACGGATCGGGAAGCTGACCGACCGGGCAGTCGATCAGCATCGGCCCGCCCTTGGCGATGCCGCGCGCAACGGCAATGCCCAGTTCTTCCGGGGAATTGGCGCGCACTGCGTCGATGCCGAAACTCTCGCCGAGCTTCACAAAGTCCGGGTTGCGCAGGTCCGAGGCGATGGTGCGGTTATTGAAGGACTGCTGCTGGATACGTCGCACATTGCCATAGGCGCCATCGCTGAAGACGACCGCCACCACCCCGATCCCGTGCTGTGCCGCCGTCGCCATTTCCATGGCGGTGAACATGAATCCACCATCCCCGCTGATCGACACGACCGGCGTGTCCGGTTTGGCCACCTTGGCGCCGAGTGAGGTCGCATAGCCCCACCCCAAGGTCCCCTGGTAGCCGGGAGAGAGGAAGGTGCGCGACTTGTAGGTCGGGTAGGCAAAGCGCGCGGCATAGCCCATCTGCGTCAGCTCATCGACCAGGATGCCGTCCTCGGGCAGCGCCTTGCGCAACGCCTCGAGGTAAGCGATCTGCGGCGACAGGGTCTCGCGGATTGTCTTGTTCGCTACTGCCTTCGTCTCGGCGACCTCGTCGGCGCGTCCGTTGCGCTTTCGATTGTGCCCAGCCAGGCGATTGGCCAGTGCCTTCAGGGTGGCCGTGGCGTCGCCCACTATGCCGATCTCGGGCTTGTGCTGGCGGTCCAGTTCCTCGCTGTCGACGTCGATGCGAATGATCTTCAGGGAAGGGTCGACGCCCCAGTTCTGCTGCTGTGGTTGCAGGCGCGTGCCGACAGCCAGCACGACATCGGCCTCGCCCCAGAAACGATAGCCGGCCGGCGCCGTAACGGAGAGCTTGTGCCGGCCGTCGATCACGCCCTGGCCCATGCGGCCGGTCATCACCGGCGCGTCGAGCATCTCGGCGATGCGGGCCACGTGTTCGCCGGCACCTTGGGCGCCGCCGCCCACCACAATCATCGGCCGCTCGGCACTGCCCAGCAGCTTGGCGGCGCGTTCGACGGCTTCCTCGTCAACGGGGCAGGGATCGGCCGCTGCGGGCGTGCTCATCAGTTCGACCGGCGCGCGGCGCGCCCATGTATCCAGTGCGCATTCGAGAGCCACCGGACGCTGACGGCCCGACAGCAGGCGGCGGAAGGCCTCGTTGACCAGCCCCGGTGCCGCGGCGGGCGAGGGGATACGGTCGGCCCACTTAGTGAGACCGCGCATGATGGCGAGCTGGTCCGGCAGTTCGTGCAGCAAACCGACATTGCGCCCGATCATCGACTGCTGGATCTGGCCGGTCAGCGCCAGCACGGGCGCGTTGACCGCATAGGCGGTCGAGAGCGCGGCCGTGGTGTTGAGGAAGCCGGGACCGGGGACCACGACATAAGCGGAAGGTTTGCCGGTCGCCATGGCATAGCCCAGCGCCATGTAGGCACAGGCCTGCTCGTGGCGGGCGTGGATCGGCCGGATGGCATTGGTGCGATCGTAGAGGGCATCGAAGAACGCATCGTTCTGGACGCCGGGCAGGCAGAAGATCGTGTCGATGCCGTTCACTTCGAGCATCGATACGACAGCTTGCGCCGTGGAGAGTGTCTTCATGGAGAGGCCCGCCCTTTGTGGAAGCGGGAGCAACCATGCAGCTCAATGTCCGCGAAGGCTACTTCCCGCGCCTGCATATGAGAAATGATCCCGTGGGCCGGGAGATTTTTGAGGGCTCGTCGATCCCGTCGTCGTCGACAGGATCGACGCTATTCCCTTCTTACTCTACGCGCGCGCCCGATGCCTTGATGATCGGCGCCAGCCGCGCTTCTTCGGAGTCTCGGTAGGCCGCAGTGTCGGCTGGAGAAGACCAGGTGGCTGTTGCGGCCAGGTCGAGGAACTTGGCCTTCAGGTCTTCGCTTTCCAATGCCCTCT
>CALROF020000233.1:0-10147 GCA_943369775.1 Reyranella massiliensis 521 | reverse complement strand
ATGCGGCGGGCGATGACCATACGGTGCACTTCCGACGGCCCTTCGTAGACGCGCATGGTGCGGACCTTCTGCGCCATCATCGACAGCGGCAGTTCCTGCGTGACGCCCATGGCGCCGAAGGCCTGCTGGGCGTGGTCGATCACCTCGGTCGCCATCTCGGTCGCATAGACCTTGATCATCGAGGCCTCCATGCGCACGTCGCGGCCCTCGTCCTGCTTGACCGCCGCATCCATCACCATGAGGCGGCAGGCGTGCAGCTTCATCGCCGCGTCGGCGACCCACCACTGGATCGCCTGTCGGTCGGCCAGCTTCTGGCCGAAGGTCACGCGCTGGTTGGCATGCTCGACCAGCATGTCGAGTGCACGCTGGGCCATGCCGATGCACCAGGATCCCATCTGCAGGCGGCGCACCGTGAGGCGGAGCTGCATCGGGGCGAAGCCCGCACCGATGCGGCCCAGCACCTGCGTCTCGGGCACACGGCAATCCTCGAACACGACTTCGTAGGTGCGCTGGCCCGCGAGCATCGGGATGGCGCGCGCCACGACCAGGCCCTTGGTGCCCTTGTCGACCAGGAAAGCAGTGATGCCGCCGCGCGATCCGAGATTGGAATCGGTCACGGCCATGACGATGGTGAAGTCGGCCTTGGCGATACGGCTGATCCAGATCTTGCGGCCGTTGATCACCCAGTCGGTACCGTCCTTCACCGCTTTGGTCTTCATGCCGGCGGGATCGCCGCCTGCGCCGGGTTCGGAGATGGCGATGGCCGAGCTGGTGAGGCCCGCTGCGTAGGGTTCGAGATACTTCTTGCGCTGTTCCGGATTGGCCGTCGCCAGCAGCATGTGCAGGTTTGGCGAATCCGGCGGGAAGGTGAAGGGCACGCAGGTGTAGCCCAGTTCCTCGTTGACGCCGACCAGCGCCACCGCCGGCAGGTTGGCGCCCCCCGCCTCCTCCGGCACGTCGAGCGCCCATAGGCCGAGATCCTTGCACTGCTTGAAGAGCTTCTCGCTCTCTTCATCGGACAGCGATGCGGGCTGGCCGGTGGCGAAGCGATCCAGCACATTCTTTTCGAGCGGCATCAGTTCGTTGCGCACGAACTTCTTCACCAGCTCGCGCAGCATCTGATGCTCTTCACTGACCTGAAACATGCCTCTCTCCTCGCCTTACGGCTTTCCAATACCCTTGTTCACGAAATCAAGCGTGTAGGCTTTGGTGACATCCAGCCCCTTGGGCAGCACATCGACCTCTACCATCGACTCATAGAAACTCTTCCAGCGCGCGTCGCTCATGGCACCGATGCCGCCGGTCAACGCATCGCCTGACAGGACGATGCCTCGTTCGTTCAGGACCTTGATGGCGTACTGGATGCGATCGTCTGTCTGTTCGGGATTGGCCTTCTTGATCAGCGCGTTGGCGGCCTCGATGGCCGGGCCGCCCTTGAGATACTGCGCCCAACCCTCGAGCGTCGCATCGACGAAGCGCTGGATCAGGTCGCGCTTTTCCGTCGCCAGCTTGCGTGAAATCGCGATGGTCGTCTGGTAGGCGCTGAAGCCGGCATCGGCGATCAGCAACACCGGCGGCTCGCGGCCGAGCACCTGGGCGATCGAATAGGGTTCCGACGACAGGAAGCCCTGCTGGACGGTGTTCTTGTCGGCAAGGTAGGGCGCCATATTGAAGTTGTATGGCCTGAGCTGCTCGTTCTGGAGATCGTACTTCTTGCGCAGGTAAGGCCAGTACGTCACGCGTCCGCCGCTGCCGATCAGCAACGTGCGCTCCTTGAGATCCTCAAAACCATGGAAGCCGGTATCCGGATGGCCGATCAGGACTTGCGGATCCTTCTGGAAGATCGAGGCAATGGTAAAGAACGGCGCATCCTCGCGCACGTAGGTGAAAGCCTCGAAGCTGTTCGACATGGTCATGTCGACCCGGCCATTGAGCAGAAGCTGACTGATGTTGAGACTCGGGCCGCCCTGCCGCAGGTCGCAGTCGATGCCCGCCTTGGCGTAGAGGCCAGCGGCGATCGCCTGATAGTAGCCGCCATGCTCCGCCTGGGCTCGCCAGTCTGTCTGGAAAACGAGCTTGTCGCGTGTCTGCGCTCGCGCCGCCCGGGCAAGCGGCATCAGCAGAGGACCGGCAACGGCGAGGCCCAGCGCGGCACGACGGTTGAGGCGCAGTACTGTCATTGCTCGAGGCTCGCTTTACGGTAGTCGAACGCGAGTGCCACGAGCTCGCGCAATGCACGGCTCGACCACGCCATCGATCCGATATCGGGAATCCAGTTTTCCCAGTAAACGCGCAACTCCTGCGGCTGCCACCAGTCGGTGGCGTAGAAAGCCGCATCGAGCTTTGCGCGTTTCGACAGCTCCGCAACGCGCGGCACGTGGAACGCCGAGGTGATGATGATGACACGTCCGCCCTTGGTGAGAGCCCGCACGTTGCGGATATTCTCGATCGTGTTGAGCGACTTGCCTTCCGAGACGATGGCCTTGTCGGGCACGCCGAGATCGAGCAGGAAGCGGCGCATCGCCTCGGCTTCCGTGGTGGCCAACCCACCTTGCTGATTGTTGAGGGATCCGCCACTCACGATGATGGTTGGCGCAACACCAGCGTGATAGAGGCGCGCCGCCTGCCAGACGCGGTCCGCCGCTTCGGTGAGATCGGGCTCCATGATAAGCGGCGGCGCCGCCGGTGCAACAGCTCCGCCCAGCACGACGATCGCGTCGTAACAGCAGGTCGGCGCATCCGTCTCGATACGGCGCGTCCTGGATTCGAGCGTTTCGACCAGCGCATTGGTCACCGGCGGAAAGGACAGGATGAGGTTCTGCGCGATGGCGAAGCCCAACGCGACGCGAGCGAGCCGGCGCCAACCCAGAAGCGTCAGCAGCAGCCAGAGGATTGCTCCCACCGCAAGCGAGGCCGGCGGTAGTCCGAGAAGGGCGACGATCTTGAGGAAGATGTAGGAGGTCATGCCGGTCTGCGATGCGCTCCGGCTATACTAGACCAGCCGATGAGGCGCCTGCCAAAGCATGAGCGCGATGTCGCTCTGCGATGACGAAGCAGACGCTGCAAAACCAAATAGACAAAAAGAAGGGCGGGACCGGCATGACCCGGAACCCGCCCGATCTTTCCCGTCGGAAACGAGTTAGATCGCTTCCTTCAGGTCCTTCGCGACGCGGAAGGCAACCTTCTTCGACGCCTTGATCTTGATCGCTTCGCCAGTGGCCGGGTTACGGCCCATGCGTGCCGGACGCGCGCGGACTTGAAGGATACCGAGGCCGGTGATGCGGACCTTGTTGCCCTTCTTGAGGTGACGCACGACCAAGCTGACGAATTCGTCGAGGGCGCCGGTGGCGTCCTTCTTCGTCATGCCCGTCTTCTCGGCGAGTTCTGCCGCAACCTTCGAAAGCGGTACGGTGGGAACAGAGGGTTTGGTAGCCATGTTGAGGGGTCCCTTACATTTTTCGTTTCGCCAACAGCCTCCTGACGCCCCAGGGCGGCGTTGACGGGCCAAGGTTATCCACGAATCGATCCCCCGCAAGGGCGGAATCCACGAAAAATGTCGATTCTTGGGGCTTTTTGGGCCATTTGAAGCAGTCATCCACAGACTGCAGAGAGAGCGTAGCGTGTCGAGCCCTGGCCTGATCCCGACTTTCAGCACCGCCGTAAACACTTGGCAGTGCGATGAAAACGAACATCTGAATGTCCAGTTTTACACCGAGTTCGGCCACGAGGCGTCGTCTCATCTGCTGGCGAGTCTGGGCTTCGGCCCGCGCGCACAGCGCACCGCGGGCATCGCCACGAGCGTCGTCGACGACCATGTGCGCTATCTGCGCGAGTTCCGGGTTGTGGAACCGGTCGAGGTTCATTCGGCCCCAGTCGAAGTGGGCGAACGCCACGTCGTCGCCTACCACGAAGTCCGCAACCCGGCCGGCGGCCACATCGCGGCAACGATACGCCGCCGTATTGCGTCGGCCGAACCTTGGCCTGCCGATGTGCGCGCCCGCGCCGAAGCCGCCAGGATCGACCTCCCCGCCGCCGCAAAGCCGCGCAGCGTGGGCAAGCTCGACCTGCCCGATCTTTCGCTCGTCGATGCTGCGAAGATCGGTCTTATCGAAGTCGGCCGTACCCAGATCACGCCCGACGAGTGCGACGAGAAGGGCGAATTCCTGCCGCGCCACCAGTTTGGCCGCTATTCCGACGGCGCGCCGGTGCTCTGGAACCATCTCGGCTTCGATCGCGCAGCAATGCAGGAACGCCAGGAGGGTTCCGTGGTGGTCGAGATGCTGAACCACTACCGCCGCCCCTTGCGTGCCGGCGACCTGGTGGTGACGATGAGCGGCCTCGCCGACTTCACCGACAAGATTCTGACCTTTACGCATTTCCTGTTCGAGGCCGAAAGCGGCACGCTTGCTGCTTGCGCCGAAGCGGTCGGCATGAAGTTCGACCAGAAGATCAGGAAGATCATGACCTTCTCACCAGAGGATCGCGCACGGCTTGGCGAACGCAAGCTGAAGCTTTGAGGAGAATGCGGATGGACGACAGGACCCGCACGGTTGCCGGCATTGCTACAGGCCTTCAGGGATTGACGTACGACGAGAAGCGCCTGGCCGAACTCGCGGCCGAACTTCAAATGTTAAACGAAGCCGTCCGGAAAGCGGCCGCCGAATACCTGACTTTCGACGACGAGCCTGCCGCTTTTGCGAGCCTGATGGCCCGGGAAGCAAAATGAACACCCCTGATCTCGCCCTGCAGGACCTCAGCACCGTTGCTGATGCCATCGCTTCCGGAAAGACGACGTCGGTCAAAGCGACGGAAGCGTGTCTCGACCGCATCGAGGCCTGGCAACCGAGGACCAACGCTTTCCTTCGACTGAATGGCGAGAAGGCGCTGGAGCAGGCACGAGCGATGGACAAGGAGATCGCTGCCGGTCGGCGGCGAAGTGCGCTGCATGGCGTACCCATGGCGCACAAGGACATGTACTACCGCAAGGGCGAGTTCTCGACCGGCGGCAGCGCCATCCGCCGTGACTGGCAGGCCCCCACGACCGCTACGGTATTGCAACGACTCGATGCGGCCGGCGTCGTCGAACTGGGCTTCCTCAACATGGCGGAGTTCGCCGCAGGCCCAACTGGCCACAACGTCCATCACGGCCACTGCCGTAATCCGTGGGACACCACACGCGTCACCGGCGGTTCATCGAGCGGCTCCGGTGCCTCGGTGGCCGCACGCATGGTCTATGGCGCGTTGGGCTCGGATACGGGCGGTTCCATTCGTCTGCCCGCCGCGGCCTGCGGCGTCGTCGGCATGAAAGCGACCTACGGGCGCGTGAGCCGCGCCGGCGCGCTGGCCCGCTCCTGGAGTCTGGACCATGTCGGCCCGCTGACCCGTACGGCGCGTGACAATGCACGCGTGCTGGCCGTCATCGCCGGTCACGATCCGAACGATTCGACGACCAGCGAGAAGGCCGTGCCGGACTATGAGAAGCTGCTTGAGGGTGGCATCTCAGCGCTCAAGATCGGGCTGGCGCTGCCCGAAGCGCTTGTGCCGATCGACGCCCAAGTCGGCGCCGCGGTGCAGACTGCCGCCGATGCGTTGGGCAAGCTCGGCGCCAAGATACCGACAGCGAAGATTCCCGACTTCACCGCGCTCTATCGCGCCGCCGAGGTGATCGTGAAGTCGGAGGCCGCCGCCATGCATCGGCCGTGGATGGAGGCAAACGAGCCCTACGCCAACCAGGTGCGAACACGCATGGAAGCCGGCTTCTTCATTCCGGCGACGCAGTACATCGACGCCCTGCGCCTGCGCGCGCACTTCGTTCGCGAGTTTCTCGGCACTGCGATGACCGACGTCGATGCCGTGTTGTTGCCCGCCATCCCCTTCCTGATTCCGACAATCGCGGAAACGGATGTCGAAGCCTCGGGTGGGCCGGCGACGCTCGCCATGGTCGCGCGCTTCACCGGACTGACCCGCCCCTTCAACACGCTCGGCATTCCGGCTTTGTCACTGCCCTGCGGCTTCGACAGAAACGGTGCGCCGATCGGCCTGCAACTCGTCGGACGGCCGTTCGACGAGGCGATGCTCTATCGCATCGGTCACGCCTATCAAGGCGCGACCGACCATCATCTCAAAGTCCCGGCGTAATCTCCGCCGGATCAGACGGCCAGGTTGACCGTCACGCTCTTGCGCTGAGTGAAGCTGTCGAGCATGCCTTCAAGCGAGAACTCGCGGCCGAGGCCGCTCTGCTTGAAGCCGCCGTAGGACATGCCGGGTGTCTGTCCGCCGCCCTGGTTGACCTGCACCCAGCCCGACTCGATGGCATGGGCTGCGCGCAGCCCGCGGCCGATATCGTGCGTCCAGACATAGGCTGCGAGACCGTAGTGGCTATCGTTGGCCATGCGGATCGCCTCGGCTTCGTCGCTCCAGCGGATCGCCACCAGCACCGGCCCGAAGATCTCCTCGCGCGCCAGTCGCCAGTCGTTGGAGCGGTCGGCGAACACGGTCGGCACCGCGAAGTAACCTTCGCTCAACGGGCCGGTCTTGGGCGGCAGGCCGCCGAACACCAGCTTGGCGTCCGACCGCTTCAGCCCCTCGTCGACATACTTGCAGACCTTGGTGAATTGCTTGTTGTTGATGATGGTGCCGATGTCGCTGGCCTCATCGAGCGGATCGCCAATCTTGAGGGCAGAGGTCTTCTTCTCAAGCTTCTTGAGGAAGGAATCGAAAATGTCCTCGTGCAGGAACAAGCGCGAGCCTGCCGTGCAGCTCTGGCTCTGCCGCGTGAAGCGCATGGCGTTGATGATGCCGTCGACCGCCCAATCCTCGTCGGCGTCGGGGTAGACCAGCGACGGGCTCTTGCCGCCCAGTTCCAGGGACACCGGCACGATGCGCTCGGCCGCGGCGCGCATGATCACCTTGCCGACATCGGTCGAGCCGGTGAAGGAGAGCTTGCGGATCTTGGGATGGTTCGCGAGCGGGCCACCGCATTCCTCGCCATAACCCGTCAGCACGTTCAGCACGCCCGGCGGCAGGAACTCCTGGCAGACGTCCGCCATCAGCAGCACGCCCATCGGCGCATCTTCGGCAGCCTTCATCACCAGCACGTTGCCGGCGCAGAGTGCGGGCGCGATCTTGAGCGCGCCCAACATAACCGGCGCATTCCACGGAATGATGGCGCCGACGATGCCAATCGGCTCGCGGCGCGTGTAGGAAAGCACGTGTTCGCCGAGCGGCACCGTCTCGCCCTTCAGCTCTGACGCAAGACCACCGAAGTAGCGGAAGACGTCAGCCGCGAGCTTGGCTTCGCCGCGCGCCTGGGTGCGCAGCGCATTGCCGGTCTCGAGCGCGATGGTACGAGCCATCTCTTCGGACCGCGCTTCCAGAGCCTCGGCGATCTTGAGCAGCAGCTTGCCGCGCTCGCGCGGCACGACGTTCTTCCACGCCGGGAAAGCCTTGTCGGCCGCCGCGACCGCAGCCTCGACATCGGCCGCTGCCGCACGCGGCACCTCGGCCACGAGCGTGCGATTGCCAGGATTCTCGATGGCGATGCGCTGGCCCGAGGCGCTGCCGACCCACTTGCCGCCAATCAGCATACCTTTGGGTTGATAGGTGCCGGAGGGCTGGGCAAGGGGTTTGGTCTGGGTCGCTGTCGTCGACATATTGGTCCTCCGGTTACGAAAACGGCCGGGAGTTTGGCGCGCAGGCCGGAAGGCGACAAGGCCGCCGTAAGCGGCATTTATGCCTTCTTCTTCCTGGAGGAAACCGGCTTCCGGCGACGCTTGGCCGTCAGTTCGCCGTACTTCATGCCTTCGAGCTTCAGCCCGTCGGGATCGAGGAAGAAGACGGCATAGTAGTCCTCGTAGTATTCGCCGGCAGGATCGACGATGCGCACGCCTTGACCTTCGAGATAGGCTTGCAGCGCATCGACATCCTTCCGGTTGCGCAGCTCGAAGGCGTAGTGGTGAAGGCCGACATCGCCGATGCGATGTGTCTTGCGCCCCTCGGCAGATGCGATCCAGAAGCGCGTCTTCCCATTGGTCCAGCCGATGGTGCTGCCATAGTCGTCCGACAGTTCGAAGCCCAGGAAGGCGAAGAGGCCGGCATAGAACTTCTTCGATTTTTCGTAATCGCTGACCCGGACTGAGATGTGATCGATGCCGACGACACGGGACGTGGGACGAGGCATGGCGATTCTCCGGTTTTCCAGTGGTCACAACGGACCGAATGTCGGATTGTTGCCTTTCATCGAGAGGGGATCATCCATGAAGGCGTTGCTGAACGGACTTGTGCTGGTGTCGGGCCTTGTCCTGGCCACGGGCACCGCATGGGCTGGTACCCTCGACGACATCGCCAAGAATGGTGTCCTGCGCGCCGCCTATCGCGAGGATGCCGCACCCTTCGCGTACAAAGCTGCGAACGGCCAGCCCAAGGGCTTCATGGTCGACCTCTGCGAGTCTGTCGCCAAGAGCCTCGCCCAGCAGCTCAAGAAGCCCGGCATCAAGGTCGAATTCGTGCCGGTGACGACCGAAAACCGCCTCGACGCGATCCGCCAGAACAAGGCCGACCTGCTCTGCGACTCGCTCACCGAGACGCTGGACCGGCGTGCCCAGGTTGATTTCTCGATCGCCACTTTCGTCGACGGAACCAGCTTCGCCATTCGCAACGACGGCCCGCGTGATATCCAGCAGCTCGGTGGCAAGAAGGTCGGTGCCGTTGCCGGTACCCTGACCGAGGAAGCGCTGCGCCGTAGCCTCACCGCCGTGCATGTCCAGGCCCAGATCGTCCCCTTCACGGATTTCCCGCAGGCGATGACGGCCCTCGAAAAGGGCGAAATTTCGGCCTACTTCGCCGGCAAGGCGATGCTCACGGCCATGATCAAGGATCACAAGGATGCGTCGCGCATCCTGCTCGCCAGCACCTATCTCAGCATCGAGCCTTTCGCGCTGGCGATGCGGCTCGGCGACGGCGATTTCCGCCTCGCGGTGGATCGTGCGTTGAGCCGCATCTACCGCTCCGGCGAGATCGCGACGATCTTCAGCAACAATTTCGGCGCCAATGCGCAGCCGACGCCGCAACTCCAGTCGCTCTACATGATCTCGGCCTTGCCGGATTAGGATCGACGCCCCACTTTGCCGTCGATGTCCCGCCCGTTCCGTCTTTCCGTCCTCGACCAGTCCATTGCCGTCGCCGGACGGCCGCACGACCAGTCAATCCGCAACACCGTTGCCCTGGCCCAGCATTGCGAAGCGCTGGGGTACGAACGCTTCTGGGTCTCCGAGCACCATAACCATCCGACTATCGTCGGCACGGCACCGGAGATCGTGATGGCGGCCATCGCCGCTACGACCAAGCGCATCCGCATCGGCAGTGCCGGCATCATGCTGCCGCACTACTCGCCGTTCAAAGTGGCCGAAGTGTTTCGCGTGCTCGATGCTCTCGCGCCCGGTCGCATCGATCTCGGACTCGGCCGCGCGCCGGGCTCCGATGGCCGCACCGCGTTCGCGCTGAACCCCGCCGCCAACGAACGGCCCGAGCATTTTCCCGCCGATGTGCGCGACCTGATCGCCTGGGTGCACAACGAACCGCTGGTCGACCGTCACCCCTTCGCCGCGGTGAAGGCGTTCCCGCAAGGCGACACGGCACCGGAGGTTTGGATCCTCGGCAGCTCCGACTACGGCGCGCAGGTCGCCGCACTGTTCGGCCTGCCCTACTGCTACGCCTGGTTCTTCAGCGATGGCGCCGGTGGCGAACGCGCGATCGATCTCTACAAGCGCAGCTATCGCCCCAGCGCCCGTCACCCCGAGCCGCGCTCGGGCCTCTGCGTCTGGGCGCTGGCGGCCGAGACGATGGACGAGGCGCAATACCATTTCACGTCACGCGCCCTCTCGCGCATCCAGCGCGACAAAGGCGTGATGGGGCCGCTGCTGTCGCCCGACGAGGCGGCGAACGTCGTGAAAACGCTCGCGCCTTATGAGCAAGCCAAGCTCGAACAGTTCCGCAAGGATTCCTTCGTCGGTACCGGTCCCGAAGTCGCCGCCCGCATCACCGAGCTGAAGGAACGGGTCGGCGTCGACGAGATGGCCGTCGTGACATGGGCGCACGACGAAGAGGTGCGGCGGCAGAGCTATGCCCTGCTCGCCCAAGCCTACGGCTT
>CALROF020000232.1:0-10161 GCA_943369775.1 Reyranella massiliensis 521 | reverse complement strand
GGCATCAGCCCATCATCGTGTCGATATAGTGCCGAGCGACTTCGCCGGGCGTCGCCTGCCAGGCATTGCCGAAGCGCTCGATGCGGCGCAGCGCCTCGTCGAGATACTTGATGCGGTGCGCCATGCCCATCAGCCAGGGATGGATCGACAGGTTGAACACCTGCCCGCCTTCGTGGTGCAGCAGCTCGAAGGCCTCACCCACGATATCGGGATAGCGCGGGGTCGGGATGCGGCGCAGCCAGAGTTGCTGGACGTCGTCCCATTCCGGCTGGTTGGGCAGAGAGACGAACTTCCGGCCCCCCACTTTCATCGGATAGGGCTGATCGTCGTTCGGCCAGTCGAGCACATAGTCGAGTCCGGCCTCGGCCAGCAGGCCTGGCGTGCGGGCGCTCTCGCCATAGTCCTGTCCGAGCCAACCCGTCGGGCGCACGCCGGTTGCCTTTTCGACGGCGGCAATCGAACTTTCGATCTCCGCCTTTTCCTCGGCCTCGCTCATCTTCGAGGTGATCATGCGGTTGGCCGAATGGCCGTGGGCGATGAATTCGTATTTCCGCTTCTTGAACTGCTCGATCAGGAAGGGATAACGCTCGGCTGCCAGCGCATTCACCGCTACGCCGGCACGGATCTGATAGCGGTCGAGCACGTCGAGCACGCGAAAGATGCCGACCCGGTTGCCGTATTCGCGCTGCGTCCAGGTACGGTAGTCGGGCACGAAGCTGCCGTACTCACCGACGTAGCGCGGATCCTTGTGGCTCTTCTCGTCCGGCAGCAGTTCCCAGTATTCGAGATGCAGCAGCACGAAGGAGGCAACGCGGGCGTTGCGCGGCCAGTTGAGCTGGGGCCGGAGCGGAAACGGCGAATAGTCGTACCAGGGATTGTCCATCCCGGCCTTGAGCGGTGGCGGGTTCTTGGGAACGTTGCTTGGGGGAACGTTATTGGGAGGGGTGGAGCTGCTCATCTCACGCCTCCTTCCCGAGATGTTGCTGGAAGGGCTTCAACCCATTGGCGACGTACCAGTCGAGAATCTCCTCGGCGGTGCAGACCCAGGCATCCTTGTGCTTGCGAATATAGGAAAGCGCGCGGTCGAGGTGCTTCAGCCGATGCGGCGCGCCCATCATGTAGGGGTGCAGGGCGACGCACATGACGCGGCCGTTCTCCTGGCCCTCGCGATAGACCGTATCGAAATGGTCGATGATCATCTGCGCGAATTCCTCGGCCTCGACGGGCTGGCGGTAGATCAGCGCATCGTTGAGATCCATCGTGTAGGGCACGTGGATCAGGGTGCCGTGCTTGGTGACCAGCGGCGTCGGCTGGTCGTCGTGGTAGAAGTCGCAGAAATAGTCGAGACCGGCCTCCTTCACGAGGTCGGGCGTGGCCATGGTGTTGGAGATCGCCGGCGAGAACCAGCCGCGCAGCTTGCGGCCGGTCAGACGCAGGTGCGTGGCCTTGCTGTGCTCGATGACTTCGCGCTCTTCCTGCTCGCTGTAGCCCCAGTGGTAGCGCGTGTTGAAGTAGCCGTGGCTCATATATTCCCAGCGGCGCGCTTCCATCGCCTCCAGGATCTCGGGATACATCTCGATCACCGACATGGAGAGCGAGACGGTGCAGCGGACATTATGCTTGTCCAGCACCTCGAACATGCGCCACAGGCCGACCCGGTTGCCGTAGTCGCGGCCGCCATAGCCCAGCACATCGGGATGGGGCATGCGCGGCCAGGGATTGCGGACTCGCACCTCGGCCGGGACGTATTCGTAATGTTCGATATTGGGGCAGACCCAGACGGCCACCCGCGCATTGTTGGGCCAGGAGAGCTTCGGCCGTGCGACGACGGGGGAATAGCCGAATCTGTAAGGGTCCATCCTGATGTTTCTCTCCTTGTTGGCGCGGCAAGTGCATCATGCGATTGACGTGGGCGCAACAGCTTGCATCTTTATTCGCATGGCGGACCGACTCAGCTTTACCCTCAACGACCGGCCGATCGAGATTACGGGCGTCTCACCGATGACGACTCTGCTCGATTGGCTGCGCGACCATCGTGGGCTGCGCGGTACCAAGGAGGGTTGTGCGGAGGGCGACTGCGGCGCCTGCACCGTCGTTCTGGAACGCGAAGACGGGCGGCGCGAAGCCGTGAACTCCTGCATCGCGCTGCTGGGCCAGGTCGACGGGCTGTCGGTGCGCACGGTCGAGGGCCTACGTGGCGTCGATGGCGGAGTCCATCCCGTGCAAGTCGCGATGGCGGAAGCGGACGCCACTCAGTGCGGTTTCTGCACGCCGGGTTTCGTCATGTCGGCCTATGCTTTTGCGGCGGGCGGCGAGAAAGCCGATTCCGACACCGTTCACGACGCATTGGCGGGCAATCTCTGCCGTTGTACCGGCTATCGTCCGATCGTCGAGGCCATGGGCCGGGTTGCCGGGCTCGCGATCGATCCGTCGCCAGCTCCGGCGGCACGCACGGCATCGGTCGAGATCGACGGCGTCTTCTTCGCGCCGCGCTCGTTCGACGAGTTGCTGATGCTGCGCAGCGTACATCCCGAGGCGCGGCTGCTCGCCGGCGGCACCGACCTGGGGCTCGATGCCAGTCGCGCACGCAAGCCGCCGTCGACCATTATCCATCTCACGCATGTCGCCGAGCTGAAGGCGATCACCGCTGATAAAGAGAAGATCATGATTGGTGCAGCCGTCACTTACACAGAGGCCATGCCGACTCTGATCGAGGCCTACCCGGCCCTGCGCCCCTATCTTTCACGTTTGGGATCACGGCAGGTCCGCAATCTCGGCACGATCGGCGGCAACATCGGCAACGCTTCGCCCATCGGCGACATGCCGCCCGTGCTGCTGGCGCTGGAGGCCAGCGTCAGGCTGGCGTCGCGCCGCGGCACTCGCGAGATCCCACTGGAGGAGTTCTTCATCGACTATCGCAAGACCGCGCTGGCGTCCGATGAGGTGATCCAGAGCCTGTCGATGCCGTGCCTATGGCCGGGCGAAGTCTTCTTCTGCGACAAGGTGAGCAAGCGGCGCGACCAGGATATCTCGACCGTCGCCGCGGGTTACCGTTTGCGGCTCAAGGACGGTCGCATCGAAGATGTCCGCGTCGGTTTCGGTGGCATGGCGGCGACGCCAAAGCGCGCAACGCATGTCGAAGCGGCCTTGAAGGCAGAAGGTTTCGCCGCGGCCATCGCCGCCGTCGCCAAGGACTTTCAGCCGCTCAGCGACTGGCGTGGTACGGCCGACTACCGCATGCAGGTCGCGGCCAATCTGCTGCGCCGGCTGGAGCTGCGGATTGCTGAGCCGTCGCATGCGCTGGAGCTCGAAGCCCTGTGAGCGCCAAGGTCGGGACCGCACAGCGCCACGACAGTGCGTTGAAACACGTCACCGGACAGGCGCTCTATATCGACGACATGCCCGAGCCGCCCGGTACGCTGCACGGCGCGCTGGTGCTGAGCACGGTGGCCTGCGGTCGGCTGAAGAAACTCGACCTCACCGCGGTGGCAGCGTCGCCTGGCGTGGTCGCGGTGCTGGTGGCGGGCGATGTTCCCGGCAGGAACGATGTTGCGGCCATCGGCCAGGGTGAGCCGCTGTTCGCCGTAGATCGCGTCGATTATGCCGGCCAGCCGCTGGCATTGGTCGTCGCTGAAAGCCTCGATGCTGCGCGGGTGGCAGCCGAGCGCGCTGTGGTCGAGATCGAAGAGGAAGAGCCCATCCTCGATATCGCGACGGCGTTGGTGAGGAAAGCCTATGTCCAGGCGCCGGCGACGCTGTTGCGGGGCGATCCCGATAACGCCCTACGGCGTGCACCGCATCGGCTGACGGCGGAGTTCAGCGTCGGTGGGCAGGAGCATTTCTACCTCGAGGGCCAGATCGCCTTTGCCTTGCCAGGTGAGGAAGGCGACATCGTCGTGCATTCCTCGACGCAGCATCCGACGGAGGTGCAGCACATCTGCGCGCGCCTGTTGGGCTGCGACTTCAATCGCATCACCGCCGTCGTGCGCCGACTCGGCGGCGGCTTCGGCGGCAAGGAGAGCAACGCCTCGTGGGTGGCGGGGGCGGCAGCCGTCGCTGCAAATCACACCGGCCGACCGGTGAAGCTTCGCCTGCCGCGCGAGATCGACATGATCGCCACCGGCAAGCGGCATGGTTTCGACTATCGCTATACGGTGGGCTTCGATGACGAGGGGCGGGTGCTGGCGCTCGATGCCGAACTGGCGGCCGATGCCGGCTGGAGTCTCGATCTGACGCCGGGCGTGGTGGCTCGGGCGCTCACGCACACCGACAACGCCTACTGGATCCCGCACTTCCGCGCCGTCGGTTATGCCTGCCGCACCAACAGGCAGTCCAACACGGCATTCCGTGGCTTCGGTGGCCCGCAGGGTGTCGTGGTGATGGAGGATGCGCTGGATCGCATCGCCCATCATCTGGCGCGCGATCCCAACGACGTCCGCGCGTTCAACTTCTATGCCGAAGGGAAGGACGAGACGCCCTACGGCCAGCACGTCGACGAGAACCATCTGGCGCGCTGCTGGGCCGAGGTGAAGATAGGCGGGGCGCTGGAGCGCCGCCGCGCGGAGGTCGATGCCTTCAATGCCGCCCATCCCGTGCTGAAGCGCGGCCTTGGGCTGTTCCCTCTGAAGTTCGGCATCTCCTTCAACCTGCCGCACATGAACCAGGCCGGCGCGCTGGTCCATGCCTATACCGACGGTTCGATTCGCCTGAACCATGGCGGTACCGAGATGGGACAGGGCCTCTTCATCAAGGTGGCGCAGGTCGTGGCGGAGGTGTTCAAGGTCGATATCGATCGAATCCGGGCCAGCGCCACCTCGACGGCCGAAGTGCCCAACACGTCACCGACGGCGGCCTCGACCGGTTCCGACCTCAATGGCTGGGCGGCGTGGGAAGCGGCCAACACGATCAAGCAGCGCATGACGGCTTATGCCGCGGAGCATTTCGGCGTCGCGCGGGACGACATCGAATTCGCAGACGGCAACGTGCGCATCGCCAAGCCCGGCAGCAACCAGGTGCTGAGTTTCGGCGAGCTGGCGAAGCTCTGCTGGCTGGGGCGTGTTTCGCTATCCGCGACCGGTTTCTACAAGACGCCCAAGATCCATTGGGATCCCGTGGCCATGCGCGGCCGTCCGTTCTTCTATTTCTCGTTCGGTGCGGCCATGGCCGAGGTTGCCATCGACACGCTGACCGGCGAGAGCCGCGTCTTGCGCGCCGACCTCGTGCAGGATTGCGGCGAGTCGCTCAATCCGGCGATCGACCTCGGCCAGATCGAAGGCGCCTTCGTACAGGGACAAGGCTGGCTCACGTGCGAAGAGCTGTGGTGGGATGCCAAGGGCCGTCTCAAGACAGTTGGGCCGTCGACCTACAAGATTCCCGGCAGCCGCGATGTGCCGCCCGTCTTCAATGTGAAGATGCTTGCCAATGCGCCCTCGCGCGAGGCGACGATCTTCCATTCCAAGGCGGTGGGCGAGCCGCCATTGATGCTGGCGACTGCCGTGTGGACGGCGCTCAAGGATGCAATCGGTTCTGCCACGGATCGCCGGGCGCCAGTGCGGCTCGATGCGCCGGCTACGCCCGAGCGCGTGCTCGCGGCAATCGTGAAGGCGCGAACAGCCGCTCGATGAGTTCGCCGAGCGCGCGGTCCATGGCGCGCCGGGCCGTCTTCTCGTCCTTCGCCTCGGCCACCCAGAGAGCGGCTTCGTTGGAGGCGCCGGAGAGCAGGAAGGTGAGAGGCTCGATAGCCAGCGCCGGATCGGGCCGCACCTCTAGCACCGCGGCTATGCCTTCGCGCAGAGACCGCACGCCATGCGGCGCGTCGATTTCGCGCCAGCGGTGCCAGCCCAGCACGGCGGGCGCGTCGATCAGGTAGATACGCCGTACCGCCGGATCGAGGCAGGCATCGAGGAAGGCGCGCATGCCCTCGATCAGCATTTCCAACGGATCGCTGACGGGCACAGTCATGTCGTCGATCGTCGTGGCGATCCCGCGCGCCACTTCCTCGACCACAGCTTCGAAGAGATCGCGCTTGTCCTTGAAGTGATGATAGAGCGCGCCGCGCGTCACCTTGGCCCGCTTCACGATCTCCTCGGTTGCCGCGGCCTCGTAGCCAGCCGAAGCGAAGATCGCCCGTGCCTCCCTGAGAAGGGCAGCGCGCGTCGCGGCCAGCCGCTCGGCCTGGGTGCGGGATGGAATCCGGGGTCTTGACATACATACATCCTGTATCTAACTTCAGAAACATACAGATTGTATGTAAATCGTAACCAAGGAGAGGGCAATGCAGCTCAAGAGCTTCTACACCGTGCTCTGCACTGACGATGTCGCCGGCACCGTCGCTTTCTGGGAACGCCAGTTCCGCTTCAAGCGTGTCTTCGACAGCGGCTGGTACGTGCATCTCACCAGCGAGGCCTTGGGCACGGCGCACCTTGCGATCCTCGACTACCGGCACGAGACGATCCCCGCGCCGTTCCGCAAGAAGGCGGCGGGAATTCTGGTGAACTTCGAAGTCGAGGACGTCGACGCGGAATACGAGCGTGCCAAGGCCGCCGGACTCAAAATTCATCTCACCCTGCGGGACGAGGCTTTCGGCCAGCGACACTTCATCACCGAAGACCCGAACGGCGTCGCCATCGACGTCATCAAGCCGATCCCGCCCAGCGCCGAGTACGCCAAGCTCTACGAAGCGGAATCGCTGCCGCAATAGGGTGGCCTACATCTCGACTCCCGCGCCATCGACGATAAGGTGGCGGCCGATTTTGCAATCGGGAGGTCGAGATGGACGTACGGATGGATGGCCGCGTGGCCGTGATCACGGGGGCGAGCACAGGGCTCGGCCTCGCCATGGCCAAGGAATTCGCGGCGTCGGGCGCGTCGGTGGCATTGCTGGCGCGCAAGGCCGACGCGCTTGCCAAAGCCAAAGCCGAGGTGGCCAAGGCCGCGGGCAAGGCCAACATCAAGATCGAGGTTTATTCCTGCGACGTCTCCAAGGCGGCCGCCATCGCCGAGACCTGGAAGAAGGTCGAGGCCGAGTTCGGCAAGGTCGATATCGTGGTCAACAATGCGGGCATCAGCCACGCCAAGCCGTTCGACACGGTGACCGACGAAGATTGGCAGGGCGATCTCGACCTCAAGCTGTTCGCCGCCATCCGCATGATCCGCCATGCGCTGCCCGGCATGCGCGAGCGCAAGTGGGGCCGCATCGTCAACGTGCTGAACATCGGCGCCAAGGCGCCGACTGCCAACTCGACGCCGACCAGCGTCAGCCGTGCGGCTGGTCTCGCGCTCACCAAGGCGCTCTCGCAGGAGAACGCAAAGGACAATATCCTCGTGAACGCGATGCTGGTCGGCCTGATCGAGAGCGACCAGTGGGAACGTCGGCACAAGACTGCGGCGGGTGAGGGCAAGACCTACGAAGAGTTCCTAGCCGGCATGGCCAAAGGCCGCATCCCGATCGGCCGCATGGGCAAGGCCGAGGAGTTCGCGCGCATGGCCTGCTTCCTCTGCTCCGATGCCGGCTCGTTCATCACCGGTGTCGCCATCAACGTCGACGGCGGCGCGAGCCCAGTCGTCTAGGCCGGCGCGACGTTCCAGTCGCGGCGCAGTTTCTCGAGATCCTGCTCGATCCAGTCCCAGACACTCCAGTCTGGGGCGAAGAGGTCGATGGTCATGTCGCGGCCGCGTGCCCAGGCATGCCAGAACTCCTTCGGATCGAAGCCGCCTGTGGCGGGCGTGGCGACGTCGTTGAACCTGACGCCGAGATGGCCGTTGAAGATCACCGGTATGATATGGCCCGCCATGGGATTGATCGGGTGCATGGCCGCCGTGAAGGTCGAGACCAGGATCTCGCCGCGGTAGCTCGTGTCGTAGCCTGAAATGATGTGGGTGGCGTCGTGCGGCGTGGCAAAGCCCGCATTGAGCGCGCCCGGATCGCCGGGGAACGGGTAGCCGTTCTTCTTGTCGAAGTCCCAGAGCGCCTTGCCGAGAGTGTTTTGTGGCAGCTTGCCCAACGCCTCGTAGCGCGTCACCAGCGCAGGGTCGGC
Source organism: Reyranella massiliensis 521 (assembly GCA_943369775.1). Taxonomy (GTDB): domain Bacteria; phylum Pseudomonadota; class Alphaproteobacteria; order Reyranellales; family Reyranellaceae; genus Reyranella; species Reyranella massiliensis_C. Next base: position 2,125 of record CALROF020000232.1, on the reverse strand, counting down.
TTTGTCGCCCTTGTAGGGCAGAATCCATTCCGCAGGATCGGGACGATTGCCCCATGGCCCGCCGACGACGCTCTCGGCGTTGCGCATCGTCATGTCGGCGATCGCCCAGGCCATGTGGCCGGACGCTGCCTCGACCATCTGCGTCAGATAGGCTTCCTCGATGTCGAGAGCCCGCGCATAGGCCAGCACCAGCTTGAGCTTCTCCGGGTCGAGCACGCCATCCACCATCACCATGATGGCGAGATAGCGTAGCGCCTCGCGCGCCAGCTTGTGGTCCTTCAGCAGTCGGGCCAGGTCGACGGGCTCGACCGCGGGCAAGGACCCGATATCGGTGAGATCATGCCGGCGCAGCAGGTAATGACCTGCTGCCAGAATGCTCACCGTGTCGGCGTGGCTGATGGCATGACCGCCCGCCAACGCCACTTGGCGCATGGCCCCCAGGATGGCGTCGCTTTCGGGACGGTCGACGGGCCGCACGCGGGCTAGCGCAGCGGTTCGAGGATGCTCACATAGTTGGCGACGGCTGCGCCGCCCATGTTGAACACGCCGCCGAGCTTGGCCTTCGGCAACTGCATGCCTTCCGGTGCCGTTCCCGAGAGCTGCATGGCCGACATCACATGCATGCTGACGCCCGTTGCGCCGACTGGATGCCCCTTGGCCTTGAGGCCGCCCGACACGTTGACAGGCAGCTTGCCGTCGCGCTCGACCCAGCCTTCGAGAATGGCCCGCTCGCCTTCGCCCGGTGCGGTGAGGCCCATCGCCTCGTACTCGATCAGCTCGGCCGAGGTGAAGCAGTCGTGGCTTTCGACGAAGGAAAGATCGAGCAGGTCGAGGTGCGCCGACTTCAGCGCCTGCTGCCAGGCGCGCTGCGGGCCTTCGAACTTGATGATGTCGCGCTTGCTCATAGGCAGGAAGTCGTTGACGTGCTCGGCGGCGCGGAAGGCGATCGCCTGCTTCATGCCCAGCGCCGTGCCGACGTCGGTCAGCACCACGGCCGCCGCGCCGTCGGTGACAGGCGAGCAGTCGGTGCGCTTCAGGGGGCCAGCGACGAACGGGTTCTTGTCCGACGGCGTGCGGCAGAAGTCGTAGGCGAATTCCTTCTGGAAATGCGCGAAGGGATTCTTGGCGCCGTTCTTGTGGGCCTTGACCGCGATCCTGGCGAGCGCATCCGACTTGTCGCCGTAACGCTGGAAGTAGGCCGAGGTGATCTTGCCGAAGATGCCGGCGAAACCCGCCTCGATGTTTGCTTCCTCGGCGACATAAGACGCCTTGATCAGCACCTCGCCGGCCTGGGCGGAGTTGAGCTCGGTCATCTTCTCGACGCCGACCACCAGCACGAAGCGCGCCTTGCCGGCGGCGAGCGTGTTCAGCCCCATGTGGATGGCAGCCGATCCGGTGGCGCAGGCATTCTCGACGCGGGTGCTGGGCTTGAAGCGCAGGTCGGGGTGGGCCTGCAGCGGCAGCGAGGAGTGGAACTCCTGGCGCACGAAGCCGCCGTTCATGTTGCCGACGTAGATGACGTCGACGTCCTTGGGCTCGATCCCGGCATGGGCGATGGCGTCGCTCGCGGCCTTCACGATCAGCGATTCGCTGGTCTCGCCATCGAGCTTGCCGAACTTGCCGTGGGACCAACCGACGATGCAGGCCGTCATGGGAACTCTCCTTTGCTCAATTGCGGTGACCCTAGACGCCGCCTCAAGTCAGGTCGAGGGGCGGCTCGGAACACCAAGTCAGTGCATATACACTTATATAGCGGAACCGGTTGCGCAAGGAGGTCTTCGCAACGCCCCAATTCCGCCGCGCGGCGGGTGTTGACTGAGGCCCGCATCCGGAGCCCAACTGCAATATGGCAGACACCAATCCGTCACCTGCTCCCCAACCGGAACGTCCGGCCGCGCGTTGGCCGTGGGTTCTGGGCGGCCTGCTGGGCGGCTTCTTCCTCCTGGCCTTCGGTCTCGGCCTCGGCTGGTACCTCTTCTATCGTCCGATCGTGAACGTAGCGGTGCAGTTGCCCGCGCCGCCGGCGCCACCTGCACCCGCGGGCCCCGATGCCGCGCAGGTGAAGGCGCTCGAGGATCAGATCGAGAAGCAGAAAGCGGCGAACAAGCAGATCGAAGACCAGATC
>CALROF020000231.1:0-10240 GCA_943369775.1 Reyranella massiliensis 521 | reverse complement strand
ACTCGCCTTGATGCCGGCCACTCGCGCGCAGAGCAGTCTCTGTCGTCGCGGAACGGCGGGCGCGGTTCAGATTAACGGGCGTCTGGCTGCGGTCAGCAACGTGCAGTGCGCGTACGGTAGCCGTCGTAGTACTGGCTTCCGCAGGGGACGCGCTGCTGAACGACGTCGTCGCGATACCCGTTCTGGCCGCGGTTCGTCACGGTCACCGTGGCATTGCCGTCGTTCCGGTAGTACTGGTTGTTGTAGTACGCCGATGCCGGCTGATAGTAGCGCGTCGGCGCGGGCTGATAGTAGCCTACCGGCGCCGGCTGATAATAGCCGCGCGGTGCGGGATAGCTGTCGCCTTGGCACGCCGCTGCGGTCATGCCGATGCCTACAACGAGAAGCAGACTCGGAAGAAGCCTCAACATCTCTTTCCCTCCCAGCAGGCGCCTGAGCGCACCTGCTAGCAGTCACTCTGTTCAGTCATTCTGTCTTCTTGAAGACAGAAAATGGTCGAAGGATTGACTGGGCTCGTGTCCACCGCATTGGCGCAGCCGGCGCCGCTAGTTGGCGCCCCGAATGCCGCTTTCCTCGCATAGCCCCGTCACGATGGCCCGTTGCCGCGGCGTACTGCCGATTTCGACGAGTACGAAGTCCGGCTTCTCCGACGTCCCCGTTATGACCCCGATAAAGGGCGCCAGGCCGAGAAGGTGGCCTTCGCTGTTGCGGCCGTCCACCAGGCCGCACACCGTCACTTTTCCATGGCTGTTTCGGGCTGCCCGCATCTCTCCGAACTGCGCCGAGGAGCCATCCTTGAGCCACATCATCACCCCAACGACGATGGCCTCCTGCTGGAGTGGGGTCAGGGGAACGGGAGTACCGGCTTCAATCGATGCTCCAGGTGGTGCCGGCGGCAGATCGCTATGGGGAGCCTGTAGTGTGATGGGATAGTGCGAAACGTCGGTTTTGCATCCGCACGTGAGCAGGGCCGCGATGAGCACGAGGTTGCGCAGCGCTTGCACAGTGGATCTCCCCCAAAGATCACTGAACCCTTAGCAGGTTCAATGCTGCCCATTTACGGCGGGCACGTCCAGATAAGCCGCTACCGGACTTCCCCGAAATCATCGACTGACGGGGTACTACGGCTGCGTCGTACTCCTTTGGAATGACTTCACTGCCAGCGCCGCAACCAGTCCGCCGAGCGCAATGCCACTGAAGCCGATAACGATTGATAGTATCTGCGTAGACGGCTGGGTCGGTACGAGATCGCCATAGCCGATTGTAAGGCCCGTGATGAAGGCGAAGTAGAGACCTTTGCCGACGCCCCAGCCTTCAATGAGGCCCACGATTGTGCCCAGGAGCGCCTGCACGACGAGTAGGCCCGAAAGCACGGGCCAGGAAATTCGAATGCCTTCCAGCAAGGACTGCAGGTAGAGGCGGCGCAGTGCCTTTGGAGAACGATCGGGCATCGGTCCTCAGTCTCCTGATCCTGGTGAGCAACGCCAGATAGCGACCTTGTCGGGGTCCTAGGCAGATCGCCGCCGGAAGACGCGGCCGGGCAGGGCCTTCAATGTTTCACGAGCCTTCTGGAACAGCACATAGAGTCCGGGAATGATGAAGATGCCCAGGCAGCTTGCCGCCAGCATGCCGCCGAATACGGCAGTTCCTACTGCGCGCTGAGTCGCTGCGCCGGCGCCTGTGGCAATGACGAGCGGCACCAGACCGACAATGAAGGCGAAGGAGGTCATCATCACGGCGCGGAAACGCAGGCTCGCCGCCGTCGTCGCTGCAGTCACGACATCGGCGCCTTTCTCGCGCTCGGCCATGGCGAACTCGACGATCAGGATGGCGTTCTTCGCTGCAAGGGCGATGAGCACGACGATGCCGATCTGGGCGAACAGATTGTTGTCGAGCCCGCTCAGCCAAAGTGCCGCCATGGCGCCGAACAGGCCGGCCGACACCGACAGCAGTGCCGCAATCGGGATTGCCGTACTCTCGTAGAGCGCGACGAGGAAGAGGTAGGCGAACAGGAGGGCGAGGGCGAGAATGAACCCGGTCTGTCCTGCGGCGGCCTTCTCCTGAAAGGCCGTTCCGGTCCATTGATAGCCATAGCCGGCGGGCAATACGGTCTTCGCGAGAGCCTCCATCGCGGCCATCGCCTGCCCCGAGGAATAGCCGGCTGCCGGGCCTCCGTTGATGGTAACGGAGCGCAGATTGTTGTAGCGGATGATCTGGGCGGGGGCGCTGATTAGCCGGATCTCGGCGACCGCACGAAGCGGTATGAGTTCACCCGAAGCGTTCCGTATTCGCACGCGATAGACGTCGCGGGCGACACGCCGGTCGCTCGCTTCCGCCTGAACCTTCACCTGCCAGGTTCTGCCGAACAGATTGAAGTCGTTGGCATAGTAGCCGCCCATGGCTGTTTGCAGGGCGTCGAACACCTGGGCGATGTCGACCCCCAGGATCTGGGCGCGCTCCCGGTCGAGATCTAGGTAGATCTGCGGAGTCGACGCACCGTACGTGGTGTAGACACCAGCCAGTTGGGGAACGCTCTGGGCCGCCGAGACGAGCCCGCGCGCGGTTGCGGCCAGGTCGGACGGCGAAGCGCCGGTACGGCTTACGAGCTGGAACTCGAAGCCGGCGGACGTGCTGAGGCCAATGATGGGCGGCAGGTTGAACGGGATGATGGTCGCGGCCGCGATCCGGCGGAACTCCTGGTTAAGCTGGTCGAGGGCGGCGAACACCGACATGCCGGGCGCCTTGCGCTCGTCGAATGGTTTCATTGCCGCCACGAAGAAGGCGCGGTTGGGCAGGTTGAGGCCGTCGAGCATGCTGTAGCCGCTGACGGTGAAGAGGTTCTGCAGCCAGGGCTTGCCGCGTACGATCCCCTCGACCTGCTCGACGACGGCCAGCGTCCGGCTCGTCGAGGCAGCATCTGGCAACTGGATCTCGCCCATGAAGGCGCCCTGATCTTCGTTGGGCAGAAAGCCGGTGGGTACGATGCGGGCGAGGCCGCCGGTTCCCGCGATGAAAGCGAGCGCAAGCAGACCCGCAATCAGGGCGCGACGCGCCAGCGGCGTAGCAAGACGCACATAGCCTTTGCGGCTCGCATCGATGCCTTGGTTCAGGCGGGCGATAATGCCCCGGCTCTTGCCGCGATGGCGCAGGACGAGGGAGCAGAGTGCAGGGGACAAGGACAGGGCATTGATGGCCGAGATGACCATCGACGCCGACACCGCCACGGCGAACTGCTGGTAGAGCTGGCCGGTGATGCCGGGAATGAAGGCTGTCGGAACGAATACCGACAGCAGAACCAGCGTGATGGCGATGATCGGGCCCGTCACCTGGCTCATGGCCTTTTCGGTCGCCTGCGCCGGCGTCAGGTCCGGTTCCGTCTCGAGAATGTGTTCGACCGCTTCGACCACCACAATCGCGTCGTCGACGACGATGCCGATGGCGAGCACCAGCGCCAGCAGCGAGATCGTATTGGCCGAGAAGCCCATGGCCAGCATGACGGCGAAGGTACCGATCAGGGCCACCGGGACGGCGACGATCGGAATGATCGTGGCCCGGAAATTGCCGAGGAAGACAAAGACGACGATGCCCACGAGAACGAAGGCTTCGATTAGGGTGTGGACCACGGCCTCGATCGTTGCTTCGACGAATACCGTGGTGTCGTACATCACATCGTAGGCGACATCCTCGGGCAGCAGCGGGTCGAGTTCCTTCAGCGTCGCGCGAACCCCTTGGGCCGTGGCGAGCGCGTTGGCGCCGGGCAGCAGGTAGATCTGGATGCCGGCGGCCGGTTTGCCATTGTAGCGACCGACGGAGTCGCTCGACTTTGCCCCCAGTTCGACCCTCGCCACGTCCTTCAGGCGGACGACCGTACCTTGCGGGTTGGTGCGGACGACGATGTCCTCGTACTCCTTGACCGTCGACAGGCGGCCCTTGGTCGTGATGTTGAGTTCGAGTTCGACGGGACCCATCAGAGGGGCCGCACCGACCCTCCCGACGGCCGCCTGGATGTTCTGCGACTGGATCGCCTTCACGACGTCGTCGGTCGAGACCTCCAGGCTTGCCAGGCGGTCGAGCGAAATCCAGGCACGCATGGCGTAATCGAGCGGGCCGAACAGCACGGCATCGCCGACCCCCGACACGCGCCGCAGGTTGTCGAGCATCTCGATGGTGGCGTAGTTCGACAGGAACTGGCCGTCCCGACTGCCCTTCGGCGAATGAACTGCCACGAGCTGTAGCAGCGCCGAGGATTGCTTCTTCACCGTGACGCCGTTGCGTTTCACCTCCTGCGGCAGGCGGGCGGAGGCCTGGTTGACGCGGTTGTTCACGTTGACCGTATTGAGGTCGGGATCCGACCCGACGGCGAAGCTCACCGTCAGCGTGTAGCTGCCGTCGCCGCCTGACACCGACTTCATGTAGATCATGCGTTCGACGCCGTTGACCTCGGCTTCGATGACCTGGGCCACCGTTGCCTCGACCACGGACGCCGAAGCGCCGGGATAGGTCGTCGTCACCCGGACCTGCGGCGGGACAATGTCAGGGAACTGCGATACCGGCAGCGCCGATACTGCGATCAGGCCGGCGATCGTGATGACCGCCGAAATGACGAAGGCGAAGCGCGGCCGGCGAATGAAGATCGAGGAAATGGTCATCGGTCTAGCGCTGGGGCTGGCCGGAAGGAGGTGCCAGCTCGGGCGCCACGGTCATTCCTGGCCGGACCCTTTGCTGGCCCTGCACGATGACTTTCTCACCTTCCTTGAGGCCGTCTTCGACGACGACAAGGCCGTCGCGCTCGGCACCGACCTTGATTCGCCGCTGCTCGGCTTTGTCTTCGCGATTGACGACGTACAGGTAGTTTCCGCTCTGGTCCGACGCGATCACAGACTGCGGCACCATCACGACCTTGTTGGCCTGCTTCTCTTCCAGGATCACCCGGACCGTCTGGCCGTCGGTCAAGCGGTTGTCGGCGTTGGGAAAGCTGGCCCGTAACGTCTGGCCGTCGGTGCGCGGATCGACCTGGACGTCGATGAAATCCAGGGTTCCCTGTTCGGGATGCATGCTGTCGTCGGCAAGCCGAACCCGCGCCGTCAACGCTTCTCCCGACGCACCGCCGCGCCGCGCCTCGAGGAGTTCGCGCTGCGTTACCGCGAACAGCACCATCATGGGCTGTTCGGCTACGACGGTGGCCAGAATGCCGGACTCCGGCCCCACGACATTGCCCGGCGGGACGTTCGCGCGCCCGATCCGGCCGACTATCGGCGATCGGACCTCGGTGTAGGAAAGCTTGATCTTGGCGTCCTTCAACGCGGCGTCAGCTTCGGTGAGGGTGCCTTTTGCGGCGAGGAGTTCGGCCCGCCGCTGATCGAGCGTTTGCTGCGTACCCACGTTGGAACGGGCCAGTTCCTCGGCGCGCTTGAATTGCACTTCCGCATTGGCGAGCGCTCCGAGGGCCGCTGACCGCTGACCTTCCCGTTGCTCCACGGTCGCCTGATAGGGCTCTGGTTCGATAAGGAAGAGAAGTTCGTCCTGCTTGACGAGGTCACCGTCCTTGAATTTGCGCGGCCCCAGGAAACCCTGGACACGTGCGCGCAGATCCACCTTGTCCAGGGCTTGTGCGCGCCCGATGAATTCGCGCTGCACGGCAAGAGAGCGCGCTTCCGCGGGTTGGACGAGAACCGCAAGAGGGGCCGAGGCGGGTTGCTGGCCGACCGCAGGCGTACTGACGATCAGCAGCATTGCGAGCAGCACTGCCGGGGGCGCCTTCATGATCGGTCTCCCTGGTCGTTGGCTCAACGGCCCTGCACCGGGCGATACAGCAGCAGCACGCCGTCCTTGACGGAGAGGGTAGTAAGTTCGCTGCCACGTCGTGCATCCCGCCAGACGGGAGGCGATGCCTGCGCATCGACAGGAACGCCATGCACCCCCTGGAGCAACTTTTCGATCAGATCGGGCGCCGCACCGGGAAAGAGCACGACAGTCTGGATCAGTTGATCGCCGGCATCAAAGGCGAAGGCGGCCGATGCGGGAACACCGACCATGGTGATGCCGTCGACGAAGAGTGACGGGGCCGCACCATCTGGCGGCCGCGCACAGACGGGAACCTGGGGCTGGCAGGGCTCCGCACGGCCGGCGCTCGCCGAGGCGATCTGCCTCGAACTCAGTCCCCATTCCGCGTACTGCCACCAGCAAAGGGCCGGCGCAGCCTGTGCGATGACAAATACGGTCGCCAGGACAAGTACCCGCATTTCACCTCCCGCGTTTGTCGTCATCGTAGGGGCAGGCTCGGTTGTGTTCGTTGATTTTGCTCAAGGCCGCAGGTCCGGGCGGTGAATAGGCTCCGCTCATCCGGGCATGTGGCCCGGCCGCCCGAGGCGTCGGATGAGACGCCGGGCAAATTCAGTGAGGGGAGAGGCAATGTCGTTGGAAAATCGTCGAACGGCGCTGAAACTGCTGAGCGGTGCTGCGGTCGCCGCGGCCGGTCTGCCGCTCGCGGCAAGGGCGGAAAGCGCAGACTTGACCGTGCCGAACCGCTACCAGAACTTCAAACGCGGCACGATCCATAGCATGCACCCCGAAGCGCGCAGCTTCGTGATCATCTGGCAGGATCTCGGCCGCGTGAAAATGAAGGCTGCAGACCTGGTGACCAACTTTGCGTCGCTCAGGGTCGGGCAGACCGTCGACGTCCACTGGTACGACTATCTGGACTTCCTGGTCGCCAAGACGACCCCCGCAGTCACGGCGCGCGCGAAGGCCATGATTGCGGAAGGGGCACGATTGGAAGGCATTCCGGGGGCCCGGCAGCGGATCAACCTGTGGCAGATGACCGGTATGTGCACACGGGTCGATACTGCTGGCAACGTCGTGTACCTGATCAATGCTTCTGGTGGCGAGCCCGACAAGCCGGCCCCCGACAGCGGCGAGGTAATCCAGATGCCGCAGATCGTCACCGAGAACGGCAAGGCCGCCCTTCGCACGCTGAAGCCCGGAGACCAGATCACGACCGTGTTCAGCCAGCAGACCGCCATTGACGTGACGATCATTCGCTAAGCGCGAAGCTCAATAGTGCAACAGGAGGCGGCCTAGGCGCCGCCTCCAGGGGGGCGGAAGCCATGAAGGTGCTGCGCAGCATCCTGTCGGAGGCACCTCTTGCCTGGCTGTTGTTTGCCGTGCCGATAACGGCGTGGGTCCACCACGCGCGGCCCGATTCACCTTTGCTGGTCTTCATCCTGGCCTGTGTCGCGATCGTGCCGCTGGCCGGGCTACTGGGCCTCGCCACCGAGAAGCTCGCGGTCCGGACAGGCGAGGGGATCGGCGGCTTCCTCAATGCCACGCTCGGCAATGCCGCGGAATTGATTATTGCCCTGGTCGCCTTGCGTGCTGGCATGTTGGACGTGGTGAAGGCGTCGCTGACTGGCTCGATCATCGGCAACCTGCTTCTGGTGATGGGAGCGGCCTTCCTGGCAGGTGGCCTGCGCTACAAGGTCCAGCACTTCGCCACCATCGGTGTGCGCACACAGATCGGCATGATGGCTCTGGCTGCCGTGGCCATTCTGGTTCCGTCGGTGTTCGCGGCAATGGGCGCGGGGGAGTTCGTCAAGCAGTCCGCCACCTTCAGCGTGATCGTGTCGATCATTCTTCTGACGGTCTACCTATGCAGCCTGGCATTCACCCTTCGCAGCCACGCCGACTTGTTTCGGGGCGAGGAGACTGAGGGTGGTGACGATCATCACGGTACGCCGTGGCAGATTTCGCTGTCAGTCGGCGTGATGGCCGTCGTTACGCTACTGATCGTTTGGATGAGCGAAATTCTGGTGGCCACGGTCGAGCAGGCGTCGCACGCGCTGGGCCTGTCCAGCCTGTTCGTCGGCGTCGTCGTGGTTGCCGTGGTGGGCAATGCGGCCGAGCACAGCACGGCCATCATGGTGGCGATGCGCAACCGCATGGAAATGGCTGTCGGCATTGCGATCGGCAGCAGCACGCAGGTAGCACTTTTCGTGGCGCCGCTGCTCGTCCTGCTCAGCCTCTGGATCGCCCCGGAGCCGCTCAGCCTGGCCTTCTCGGGGGTCGAGGTCTTCCTCGTCATGGCGGCGACCTTTGTCACCTCGATCCTCATCCTCGACGGCAAATCGACATGGTTCACGGGCGTCCAGCTCATTGCCATGTACCTTGTCATGGCAGTGACAGTGTTCGCCGTGCCAGCATGACTGAGAATGGACGTTGGGCGTGGGACCGTGACGCAAGCACTATGATAGATCGGGCATCGAACTATGGAGGCGTGGCTATGCGTATCTTGATCGTATTGCTGGCAGTCGGCGGCCTGGTCGCTGGCTGTGACCAATTCAACAACATGAGCACCGGCCAGAAGGGCGCCGTGACAGGGGCTGCCCTGGGCACTGGCATAGGGATGGTATCGGGCGGCAGCTTCGGCCAGGTCGTCGGTGCCGGCTTGATTGGCGGTGCCGTCGGTTACCTTGGCGGCAGCGCTATAGGCGACAGGTAGTTCCGAGCATCGGCTGTCTTGCAAAATTGCACTCATATTGCTGGTGTCGGCACTAGGCGCCGATACAACCGGCGGTGTGATTTCAGAGCGTGTGCACAATGCGCAGCATGACATGCCGCTTTGCGACTGATAATATTGCACCTTGGATTCAAAAGCCTATTCCCGTCAGCCCCGGGGGGTAGCGCTCACGGGGCCGAAACTGGCTACCGACCTGCCATGCGACCACTGCATCGGCAGACAGCTGAATGTTTGCAAGCCTCTGGACGAGGTGCGGCTTCAACAGTTGCTGGCGCTGGGAAGCATTCGGCACTGGCAAAGACACCAGATCCTTTTCCGTGCCGGCGACCTTGTCTCCAGCTTCTTCAAGATCAGGAAGGGGCTCGTCTCGGTATCCAGAACACTCGACGATGGCCGCCGCCAGATCGTGGCGGTGCGGGTGCCGGGTGACTGCGTTGGCTACCTGGACATCGACGGCCATTATGCTTTCGAAGGCGAGGCCCTGACGGACGTCGAAGCTTGCTCGTTCGACCGACACCGCTTCGATGCCCTTGCTGCGGAGAATCCCGATCTGGCAGCAGCACTTGCCGCTGCGCTGTCGAGTGCGCTTGCGCAATCGGGGGAGTCGATGCTCGTCGTCGGCAAGCTCCGCTCCACGGAGCGGGTAGCCCATTTCCTCGGCAAGATGGCGTTGCTCCATCGCGACCTGCACGCGAAGCCCGGACCCTTCCAGCTCTACATGAACCGCAGCGAGATCGCGGATCATCTGGGTCTCACGATCGAGACCGTGAGCCGTTCGATGACCAAACTGAAGGAGCGGGCGGTCATCGGGCTCGTCGAGAGCAACGAAGTGATTGTCCTGGATCATGCGAAGCTTCGCGAGATCGGCAAGATCGATGATGATGTCAGGACAAGCGCGATTGGCTGACGTCCGCCTTCCTCGATCCGTGGCGCCGCGGGGTGGTGAGTTATGAGTTGGCCAATCGGCCTTCTGCGCCTCTGGGCGATTGCCTCGGCCATCTGGTTGATCGGGTGGACGCTGTTCGTCCGTCAGAAATGCCACTTGGGCCTGGATGGCTCCTATCTGTGCATGCACGACGGACGGGTCCTGCAGGATGTACGCGGCGCAGTGGCCTCCTGGGGGCCGCTCGAACTCTATCTTTTCGGCTTTGCGGTTCCCGTTGTCGTGCTGGCCCTTGGCGCCGTCATAGTCTGGTTCGTCCGCCGCTCCGCGCGCTAGCACAGTGGCATGACAGCTGCATGTCGCGCAGCGTTGACTTAGATCAAGACTCGGACGCGACGGGTGACCATACTGCTGTTCTCCAACTCCGGGATAGGCAACGTGTCCACATCGCCCAAACTCGGCTTCTTCCAGGAGTATTGGCTCGACGCCTGGCAGCGGTCGATCCTGACGCTCGACGCGCTGCGCGAGCGCGGCAATATCTATTTTGAGCAATCGGCCAAAGAAGCCCCCAATGTATTGGGCTTCGCTGTCGAGATTGTGCGTGATGGCCGTACGCTGCCGCAGCCGGTCAACTACGTGCTCGTGCGGGTCGTGCCACCAGAAGGCACGGTGATCGATCCGCTCAAGCCTCCTTTCGTCGTCGTCGATCCTCGTGCGGGCCATGGGCCCGGAATCGGCGGGATGAAGCAGGAGAGCGAGATCGGCGTCGCGTTGGCCGCTGGCCACGCCTGCTACTTCGTCGGCTTCCTTCCTACGCCGGTTGCCGGCCAGACCATCGAGCA
>CALROF020000230.1:0-10404 GCA_943369775.1 Reyranella massiliensis 521 | reverse complement strand
GCCGTGCCGTAGCCGAAGAACTGGAAGACATCGCCCTGGCCACCGGCGCCGCGGCCGGAGAAGTCGGTCACGATGTCGCCGTTGGCCTGGCCGGCGGTGAACTGGAAGATGTCGGCACCGGGGCCGCCCACCAGCGTGTCGATACCGGCACCACCGTCCAGCACATCATCGCCGTCGCCGCCCGCCAGCATGTCGTTGCCGGCACCACCCTGCAGCGTGTCGTTGCCCGCGACACCGTAGAGCTGGTCGTCGCCGTTGCCACCCTGCAGGAGATCGTTGCCATTGCCGCCGTTCAAGGTGTCGTTGCCGTTGCCACCGATCAGCGTGTCGTTGCCGTTGCCGCCGTTCAAGCTGGAGGCGACGTTGGACGCCTTGATCGTGTCGTTGCCGGCGCCGCCGTAGGCTGTCTCGACCACGGTCTCGAAGGCGATGCCGATATTGTTCACCTTGCCGCCGGCGGAGGAGAAGGTGCCGGGATTGAGATCGACATAAGCGTTCTGGCTGAACCCCGAAAGATCGAGGGCGTTGTTCGTGCCGTGGCTCCACAGAGTGACGATCGCAGCCGGATTGTTGCCGGTGCCGAAGTCGTAGATGCTCTTGAAGTAGCCGTTGAAGCTCGAGTTGAAGCCGAAGGTCTGGTTGCCGCCAAAGGTAGCGTTGGTCGAGACACCGTATAGCCGCTGGATGGCCAGGATATCCGTCATCTGCGGCGTAAGCGGCTGGTATTGAGAGCCATCGGCGGTCTTGCCCCAGCTCGCATACACCGGATAGTTCCCATAGTACGTCGTCCCGGTGTCGCCCGGGTTGATGTACGACATGATCGACCACAGGGAGGTGTCGTAGACGCCGAACTGCTGCTGCCGTGCGTTGACTTCGCCGTTGTAGGGGCCGGAATGGCCGAGGCCGATTATGTGGCCGAGTTCGTGGATGACCGTCGAATAGGGATAGCCGCCGACGGCATTGGAATTGCCATCGAGAGGGCCGTAGCCGTTCCAGGTCGTGTCGATGGTGACGATAGCGCCGCTGTCCGGCGCCTTGACGATCGTGCTGCTGCCAACAGGAACGTTCGCGTCGGTGTTGAAGTTTGCGTACGCTTGTTTGTTGGCGAGCCGCTGGATGGTGACATTGGCGGCGGCGGCATCGTCGGCGAGCGCGAACGAGATATTCGCGATCCCCGACCATTGGGCAAACGCGCCTTCCCAGATGGTCTTCTCGGTATTGGTCCAGTTTGCCGCTGCGTCGAACCAGTATTTGACCGTACCGCCGCCGGTTCCCGGCGTTGTGTCTCCCCACTTGATTGCGTTCGATGTCGGACCGTAGGTCGGCGGAACATTGCCGGTGTAGGTGTAATACGAGGTGGCGGCGGCCTGGTTGGCATCATTGACGCCCGAGAGGAACGTAACCTCGGACTCGTACGGACCAAAACTCGGCATGGGCTCACGACTCAAAAAACTATGTGGGTCGCGGCAAGATATCAGTCGATCTGAATCGAGCAAGCCGAATAGGCGAGCCTGTCGCTCTGCTGATTCATACTTTCGTAAGACTCTAGCGCAGTGCTGGATCGATCTCGGCGAAGCGACGCTGTTGATCGCTGAAGATCACCATGAAGAGTTCGCGGAAGAGTTGCTCGATTCGAGGATCGGCAGGACCGCTGGCTGGTGTCCACGCCGTGGTGAACGACATCGCCTGATTATTCCGACAGTAGATCGCATAGACATAGAACAGCCCAGGTCGGCCTTGCCGGAAGCGTGGTGGTGCACCGGCGCAGACCGGATCGGCGTTCAAGTCGTTGGCCGGATAGAAAATCAGCACCAGCCGGTAATCGGGGCTGGGCGGCGGCAGGGGACGGTCGTAGGTGAAGGTGAGCGCGGGCCTCGGCTTGGCCGCCTGCATGGCCGGCAACAGGTCCCTTGCCACCACCGCCGGATCGACGCCGGCAAATGCTTCGCCAGCCAGGATGACAGGGAACTTCTTGCCGTCGGTCGCCGCGAAGAATTCACGATAGTCGTACTGCGGCGCGTAGTAGTTGCCGCCGATCGAAGCGGCGAACACGACCGCTGGCAGGGCAATCGCGGCGGACAATGTCGCGGCAATACGATGAATAAGACGCATCGAACCCTCCTGCAGGAGACCAAGCTAGCCTTCGGGAATCGACAAGGGCAATTCACGCTTCCTTGACGACCGGGGCTGTTCCGCGAGCCGGCTTGGAGCCAAGGCAAAGGGCAGTTCTGGCGCACCTGGCGCCCGATAATTTGCTAGCTTCCTCCCTTCATTGGATTGGAGGACTGTTCATGGCATCGCCGCTTTTCGACCTAACCGGCAAGGTCGCCGTCATCACCGGCTCGAGCAAGGGTATCGGCAAGTCGATAGCCCTGCATCTTGCGCTGCAGGGCGCCAAAGTCGTGGTGTCGAGCCGCAAGGCGCCAGCCTGCGAGGAGGCGGCCGCCGAGATCAAGAAGGCGGGCGGCCACGCCACCGTCATTCCCTGCAACATCTCCGACAAGGATCAGTGCATCAACCTGATCGCCCAGACCAAGAAGCAGCTCGGGCCGGTCGACATCCTGGTCTGCAATGCGGCGTCGAATCCCTATTACGGGCCGACCGAGAAGATGCCGGACGATGCCTTCATGAAGATCATGCAGAACAACATCCTGTCCAACATCTGGCTGATCACCAACTGCATCCCGGACATGCGGGCCAAGAAGGACGGCTCGATCATCATCGTCTCGTCGATCGGCGGTGTGCGCGGCACGCCGGTGATCGGCGCCTACGGCATCTCCAAGGCCGCCGACATGCAGCTCGCGCGTAACTTGGCGACCGAACTTGGCCCTGACAATATCCGTATCAACACCATCGCTCCCGGCTTGGTGAGGACCGACTTCGCCAAGGCGCTGTGGGACAACCCCGAATATCTCGACAAGCGCCTGCAGAGCGCCCCGCTGCGCCGCATCGGCGAGCCGGACGATATCGGGGGCATCGCCGTCATGCTGGCCGGAAAGGCTGGCGCCTTCATTACCGGCCAGACCATCATTGCCGATGCGGGCGTGACGATCGGAAGCTAGCATCCCCCAGGACCTCCCCCTCCGCACCCTTGCGGAAGAGGGGAGGCCGTTAGGGAGGAAGCAACAAATGAAACGCTGCACAGGCGTTCTTCTCGCCGTTCTCGGGATGCTCGTGGTGGCTCCCGTCTGGGCCCAATCTTATCCAACCAAACCCGTGCGCATCGTGGCGCCCTTCCCACCCGGCGGTGTCGCCGACGTGCTGGCACGCGCGCTGGCCCCAGAGCTGCAGGCGGCTCTCGGCCAGCAAGTGATCGTCGACAACAAGCCGGGAGCGGGCGGCAACATCGGTGCGGAGATCGTGGCCAAGGCAGAGCCCGACGGTCATACGCTGCTGCTGGCCTCGGCCGGCATTCTCACCATTAACGAATTCCTCTACGCCAAGATGCCGTTCGATCCGGCCAAGGCCTTCGCGCCCATCACGATCGTGGGCGACATGCCCAATATCGTGGTCGTCCATCCGCGGGCCGGCGTGGCAACGCTCAAGGAGCTGATCGACAAGGCCAAGGCGCAGCCCGGCAAGCTCGACTTCGGCTCTGCCGGCAACGGCACGACGACGCACCTGGCCATCGTGCTGCTGGAGCAGGCGGCCAAGATCAAACTCGCCCACGTGCCCTACAAGGGAGCGGCGCCTGCCGTACAGGATCTGGTCGCCGGCCAGATCGATGGGCTGGTCGACAACCCGCCGCTGGTGCTGCCCCATATCAAGAGCGGCGCCATCAAGGCGCTGGCCTGGGCGGCGCCCCAGCGTATGGCGATCCTGCCCGACGTGCCGACGGCGGCAGAGGCCGGTCTGCCAGGCTTCGAAGCCTCGTCGTGGTTCGCCCTAGTAGCGCCCGCGGGCACGCCCAAGGAAATCGTCACCCGGTTGAATGCCGAGGCAGCGAAGATCCTGAAGGACCCCAAGATGGCCGAACAGTTCGCCCAGCGCGGCATCCGCCTCGTCGGCAACTCTGCCGAGGAGTTTGCCGGTTTCATTCCCAAGGAGCGGGCGAGATGGGGAGAGATCGTGAAGGCCTCGGGCGTGAAGTTGGAATAGGTGCTGTTGCATGAGCCTCTATCAGGTCCAGAAGCTGATCTATCAGCTCAACCGTGATCCGCGGACGCGCGAGCGCTATGCTGCGGAGCGCGACGCGGTATTGGCTGAATACGAACTCACGGCCGAAGAAGAGGGGGCGCTCACCAAGCCCGATATCGGCCTGCTCTATGTGCTGGGCGTCAACGGCCAGCTCCTCATGCACTTTGCGGCCTTCCACAAGATCGAGTGGACCGACTATCTCGACCGGATGCGGCATGGGCTCCGGGAGCACGGCCAGGTGCGCGAAGGCGTCTATGCTGCGACCGGCTATGAAGGTGTCGAGGCGCACGACGCCCGGCTGAAACGCGACAGAGAAAACAGGTAACGGGAGAAGGTCGATGCCCTTGGTCTATTGCGGCGCGTGCAGCCACGCTCCAGGCATCACCGCCCGCGCAGAACGGGCCGATGCCCAGACGCGGCAGGCGCTCGAAAGCGCGTTTCGGCGGATGGGCGACGATATCCGCGCGACGCGGCCTGATGCGTTGGTAGTCATCGCCGCCGAGCACTTCGCCAACTTCTTCATGAACAACATGCCGGCCTTCGCGATGGGGATGGCCGACTCCTACGAAGGGCCGATCGAGGACGAGGCATTCCTGCGTATCAAGCGGACCACCGTCCCCGGCAACAAAGCCCTGTCGCGCAGGCTGATCGAAAAGGTCATGCAGACGGTCGACGTCGCCTACGCCGAGGAATGGAAGTTCGATCACGGCATCTCGGTGCCGCTGCATTTCCTGACGCCGAACTACGACCTTCCGATCATCCCGGCCAACATCAACTGCCAGGGCCCGCCGTTGACACCGTTGGCCCGCGCCTGGGCTTTCGGCGAAGCGCTGCGCCAGGCGGCGGACTCCGTACCGGAGCGGATTGCGCTGGTCGGCACCGGCGGCATCTCGCATTGGCCGGCAACGCCCGACTCAGGGAAGATCAACGAGAAGTGGGACCGGGAATTCCTCGCCCGCTGGGCCGCCAACGACCGCGAGGCGATGCTCTCCTATAGCGACGCCGATACCTACCGTGACGCCGGGCAAGGGGGCTTCGAAATCAGGACCTTCATCGCCGCCGCCGCAGCCGCCAACGGCGCCAAGGGAAAGATCGAGTTCTGCGAGCCCGTGCCGATCTTCGCCGTGAGCTGCACGATCGCCCGGATGGTGATCGCCGTCTGAAAGCGGTCAGCCCTTCTTCTTGAAGGTGACGACCAGCACGTCGCGGTAGGCGGGTAGGGCCGGGTTCTCCGGCTCGACCGGCGTCACGCCGTGATAGCAGCGGGCATCGTCGACCAGGGCGGCGTCGAGCGGGTCCGTTAGCGTGAAGCTGCCCAGCGCGCGCTTGTCGAGATCATGCACGGTCGTCGTGCCGCTCGCGATGTTGCGGCGGGCGATCAGGAGCACCAGCACATAGTCGACGCCGTCGCGATGCATGCCCTCGGGCGTCGGCTTGCCGTGCTCGCCTTGCTTGGCTTCGATCCGGAACTGGTGCGCTTCGACATGCCATTCGCCAGTTTCTGGCGCGAGCCGACCAAAGAGCGCCCGGCAGTATTCGAGGATGGTGCGCATCGAGGCGCCGGCACCGATCTCCTCGGTGACCGGCTTGAACCAGCGCTCGATGCCGCCATTCAGCGTGTTGTAGTTGACGCCCTGATAATGCGGCTGGTGAGGACCGCGTGTGATCGGGCCCTGACGGCCGGCACGCCAGACGCCAAAGCGGCGCTTCCGATAGCGGCCGCCATCACCCATGTAGGTATCGACGTCGAGATCGTTCCAGCTCTCGGCGAAGGCCGGCCAGTCGGCCAGGGTGCCGAAGCGCGCGAAGGCGTTGCGCATGTCCGAGGCTTCGACGAAGGCATAACCCGCCCGCGCGATGGCAGTGCGGATACCCGTAGCGTTCTGTAGGCCGGTGCCGATTTCGCTCATGTTGCGAAGCCTATCATTCCGTCACGGGACTGCCATATGATCTAAACTCTGGGCCGACCCGGAGAAAAACGATGCCTTATGCGACGACCGACGACGGAGTGAAGCTTTATTTCGAAGAGGTCGGAGCCGGTACGCCTATCGTCTTCGTCCATGAGTTCGCGGCCGATCACCGCTCCTGGGAAGCGCAGATGCGCCATTTCGGCCAGCGCTATCGCTGCATCACCTACAGCGCTCGTGGGTATCCTCCCTCCGACGTGCCGGAGAAGGCTACGAGCTACAGTCAAAACCGTGCCACCGACGACATCCTGGCGGTGCTCGATCATCTCAAGATCGAAAAAGCGCATGTCGTCGGCCTCTCCATGGGTGGCTTCGCCACCCTGCATTTCGGTTTTCGCCATCCCACGCGTGCGCGTTCCCTTGTCGTGGCTGGGGTGGGCTACGGCGCCGAGAAGGAGCAGCAATCCCGCTTCAAGGCCGAAGTCCAGGTGGTGGCGAAGTCGTTGCTGGAAGAGGGGATGGCGGCCTTCGCCGAGAAATACGCCTATGGCCCGACCCGCGTGCAGTTCGAGAACAAGGACCCGCGCGGTTTCGCTGAATTCAAGCGGGCGTTGGCGGAGCATTCGGCACTGGGCTCTGCGAACACGCAGATCGGATGCCAGGGAGAGAGGCCTTCGCTCTACGACCTGATTGCCGAAATGCGCGCCATGACGGTGCCGACCCTGGTATTGACCGGCGACGAGGACTGGCCGTGTCTCGCCCCTTCACTCCTGATGAAGCGCGAGATCTCGTCGGCGGCGCTGGCCGTGATGCCGAACTGCGGCCACACGATCAACCTCGAGGATCCCGATCAGTTCAATCGGATCGTCGGCGACTTCATCGTGCAGGTCGACGCTGGGCGCTGGCCCAAGCGCGACCCGCGCGCGATGAGCGCTTCGATTACCGGGATGAAGAGTTAGGCGGTCAGGCCGCCGTCGCAGACGAATTCGGAGCCGGTCGAGAAGGTCGATTCGTCCGACAGCAGAAACAGGATCATGCTGGCGACCTCGTCGGCACGGCCGAGGCGGCCGAGCGGGTGCATGTCCTCCAGAGACTGGCGGCCGCTCATGTTGCCGTCGCTCTGCTCCAGCCGCGGCGCGATCATCGGCGTGTCGATGTAGCCCGGATGCACCGAGTTGCAGCGGATGTTGTATTTCATCTGGGCGCAATGCAGCGCCACGTTCTTTGTGAGCGTGCGGACCGCGCCCTTGCTGGCGCAGTAGGCCATGGCATAGGCGGCGCCGCGCAGGCCGAGCACCGAAGAGATGTTCACGATCGAGCCGCCGCCCGCTTCCTTCATGGCCGGAATCGCGGTTTTGCAGCCGAGGAACGTGCCCAGAGAGTTGATGTCGTTGACGCGGCGGTATTCTTCCAGCGTGCAGTCTTCGATCGAATTACGGACACCGATACCGGCTGCGTTCAGGAGCCCATGCAGGTGGCCGAACTTCTCGACCGTCGTGGCGACGGCGGCTTGCCAGCTCGCCTCCTGGACGACGTCGAGCGCCACGAAATGCGCCGCTGGTCCCAGTTCGGCGGCCAGCGCACGGCCTTTGGCCTCGTCGCGGTCCGCCAGCACGGCCTTGCCACCTTCGCGCACGACCTGGCGCGCGGTCTCCGCGCCGATACCCGAGGCGCCGCCGCTCAGCAGCACGACCTTGTTCTCAAGACGGGGCAAAGAGAGACCTCCTGAGCAGACCGGCGGTCAGGCCGCCGTCGGCCGTGAACTCCGCGCCGGTGACGAAGCGCGAGCGATCCGACGCCAGCCACAGCACCAGCTCGCCAAGGTCCTCGGGTTCGGCCATGCGGCCGATCGGATGACGCGAGCCGATGAAGGCTTTGCCCTGCTCATGGCCGACGGCCTGCCACAGCGGATTGAAGATTGCCGTGTCGACACCGCCCGGATGCACCGAGTTGCAGCGGATGCCGTTCTTCTGCTCCGCACAGTAGAGGGCGACGCTCTTGCTGAGCAGCCGCACGGCGCCTTTGCTCGCGGTGTAGGCGGTCGGGCCGGCGCCACCGACGAGGCCCGCGACCGACGATATGTTGACGATGGAGCCTCCGGATTCGGGTTTGTCCGCGCCGGTCTGATTCATGCCCTTGATCGCGTATTTGCAGCCAAGAAAGACGCCTTCCGAATTGATGGCCTGGACGTGCTGCCAGTTCTCGACGGTCGTGGTCTCGGGCGTGCCCGAACCGCCGGAGATGCCGGCATTGTTCACGACGATATCGAGCCGGCCCTCATGCTTGAGCACGTCTGCCAGCAGGGCCTGCCAGGAGGCTTCGGAGGCGACATCGTGGGTAACGAAGCGGCCGGCCTCCTCGGCCTGAGAGCCCTTTTGGAGATCGGCGACGATCACTGTCGCGCCTTCGCCGGCGAGGAGGGCAGCCGACGCCGCACCGATCCCCGACGCGCCGCCGGTCACGATTGCGACCTGACCTGAAAGTTCGTTGCTCATCTAAGCGGAACCATAGCGAACCAAAGGCAAGTGCAGTAGCGTATCGACAAGGGAGGATCGCATGGCGAAGCTCGTTGGCAGTGTAGGTTTGATGACGGTGTCGCTGTTGGTTGTCGGTTGCACGCAGACGGCAAGCGGGCCGCCGCCCGGCATGACGGTCGCCCAGGGGCAGGCCTATTGCACGAAGCTCACCACCACCTATGCCGAATACGTCGCCGGCGTCAGCACGGCGATGGGCGGTGTCGGCGTCGGCGGTGCCCAGCCGGATATCGATGCCCGCGTGGCAATCGCCCAGTGCCAGGATGGCAATACCGCGGCCGGTATCCCTGTGTTGCAGCGCGAGCTGCGCAACAACAAGGTGGACGTCCCGCCGCCGGGCTGATCGGGATAGAGGGACCACAGAAAAGCCCGGACGGTTTGCCGCCCGGGCTTCTTTGTTTCTATCGGTCCTGCGAGGCTTAGAAGGACAGGCCGTCCTTCACCAGAACCCAGCGGCCGTTCTTGACCTCCTGCACCTGGGTGATGGTGGTCGCCAGGTGGTTGGTCTTGGAGAACTTGGTGATCGGCGAGTTGAAGATGTCCTGGAATTCCTTGCCGGACTCCAGCGCCTCGAGGAACTTCTGTCCCGTCAGGTCCTTACCGGCAAGCTGGGCATAGAACGCGAAGGTCATGATCGCGTTGTAGCCGATGACCGCCTGCGTATTGGGCTCGGAATTGAACATCTTGAAGTAGGCTTCGGCCCATTCCTTGACCGGACCCTTGGCCGTGTCGCGATAGGGGATCTCGAAACCAGCGGCAGAGTAGAGTCCTTCGACCAGTTCCTTGCCGAGGGCAGGAATTTCGAGAACGTTGACCGGCGTGGCGCCGAGCCAGATCGGATTGAAGCCGATCTTCTTGGCTTCGGCCATCAGGCCGATGGTCTCGCGGATCACCGTGCCGAGCACGACGAGGTCGCAACCATCGGACTTCATCTTGGCAGCCTGGGCGGAGAAGTCGGAAGCGCCGCGCTTGTAGGTCGTGACCGACACGGGCTTCATCTTCATGACTTCGAGCTGCTGGGTGAAGCCGTCGTAGACGTTCTTACCGTACTCGTCGTCCTGGTACATGATGCAGGCCGCCTTGGGCTTCTTCCAGTCGACCATGTACTTCAGAGCCGCCCGCGTGCTTTCGACGTAGGGCAGCAGATTGTTGAACTTCAGCCGCTCCTGCGCCTTGGCCGGATCGAACTTGTAGGTGAATTCAGCGGCTGTCAGCGGGAAGAGCTGCGGCACGCCGGCCTCGAACAGGATGTCCTGCGCGGCCAGCACCGTCGGCGAGCCCATCGGGCCGATCATGGCGAAGACCTTGTCCTTCTCGACCATCTTCTGGCTGGCGAGCACGGCCTTCTTCGGGTCGTAACCTGAATCCTCGGCGATCAGGCGGATCTTGCGGCCGTTGATGCCGCCCTTGGCGTTGACGTCCTCGACCGCGAGCTTCATGCCGTTGAGTACCGGCACGCCCCAAACCTTGATGGGGCCGCTAAGGTCCTGATGAGTGCCGATGACGATCTCGGTCGGCGTCACGCCCTGATTGGTGACTTTGGTCTGGGCGAACGCCGGTAGCATCGCCAGCGTTGCCGCCGCGCCGACCAAGGGCGCGACGAATGACTTGATGTGCATTGCGCATTTCCTCCACTGCGGCGCCAATCTTGTACCGGCGGGTGGCGCCTACCCGACGTCGTCGCTTCAGCGACTTGGCCGAATTAAAGCAGTTTCGCAGAGATTGTGCACGGCGAAACGCGAGATTCCGGGCAGCAAAAAGGGCCCGGACGGCAACCCGCCCGGGCCCTCTTGATCGCTTGTGAGGGCGAAGATTAGTTCGTGAGG
>CALROF020000229.1:0-10409 GCA_943369775.1 Reyranella massiliensis 521 | reverse complement strand
TCTCTCTCTCTCTCTCTCTCTCTCTCTCTCTCTCTCTCTCTCTGTCGTCTGGCTATTGGACCTCGACCTCTAACTGCCAAAACCTGACATAACCTTACGTACGCTCCGTTGAAATCGGAGCGTGTACCAGCTCAGAGCGCAAACGTAGCGTGCGCTCTAGGCGCGCTCTGAGATAGGCGACGCTGCCAGGGTGCCAAACGCCACCCCGAGGCGGCTCAATTTCCCGCCGGTTGAGTTCGGCAGCTATCTTGCGCAACGACAGGCTTCGAGAAGGGTCGATGTCGACTAATGTTTCTCGATAGTTCTCGGCGCGGAGCTCGGCCCTTCGAGAGACCTCGGCAATGGCTGCTGCATTGCCGGCATTTGCCCGTTTAAGGGCGGCCGCACCGTTGGGATTGCCAAGGCGCCGTCCCTCAATGGCGAGCCGTTGGCGAGCAACGCCTAGGGCTTCTTTGGTCCGTTGGGAAATCAGCTCGCGCTCGCGTTGGGCAATTACGGCCATTATTCCCACGACCGTCTCGTCTGCATTCGGAAGATCCGCAGCCACAAAGCGAATGCCACTGTCCCGCAGGGTGAGCAAAAAGGCAGCGTTGCGCGAGAGTCGGTCCAGTTTGGCGATAATGAGCCGGGCTCCACTTACCTTCGCCCTGCGGATAGCGCGCTGCAGCTCTGGGCGGTCCGAGCGCTTCCCGCTCTCTACTTCCGTTAACTCTTCGAGTAGGCGACCACCGTTGATCCTGAGTAGCCCTGCAACGGCAGCGCGCTGCGCTGCCAGCCCTAGCCCGGACCTACCCTGGCGGGCGGTGGAAACCCGGTAGTAGGCAACGAACTTCTCTTCCCGCATTCTAGCCCCGTGTCATGAACCGGCTAACCTTCGTTAGGCGGATTCTAACGCTGGCGACGCTGGGCAGGGGTGAGTCATTTCGACTCGGCTGGCTGAGCGTACTGCTATCCCTCTAGGGACTGGCGCTGCCCTAGAACCGGCCTATGGCGGTGTATATTCTTTGCAGCATGTCTAAGCCGATGATCCCGCCTGCGAAGCTAGAGCATTTTCTCATGGTCAACCGCGTGAAGAGCGATCGGCCCGAGCTTGATGTATTTCAAGCCGTACGGGCGGCCATCGGCTCGACCGCTACGCGTGCCGAGTTGATTAGCGTTGGAAGTCGTTTGGTAGCGCTTACGAACGTGCTGAAGAACCCCGACCTTAAGCCTTGGATATCTAGTTCCGGCGCGGACCGGGCGTCGGTCCATATCTCAATCTTGAAGGCCGCTGCCCGCGCTCCGCTTCCGCAGCCAGAATTCGCCAACGAATTAGCTTTCGATATCGATGGCTTCATAGATATTCTACGCGAGGAACCACCGATGCCGGACTCGCTGGACAGCTAAGGCCTTCAACGCACGTAGCTCACTAGCTCGCGGCTCTCGTCCTTAACGAGCGGACGCCGGAAGGCCCCCGGCCCCCGGGACCACCCCTAGAGGCGGCTTTGCAATCGCAGGGTCGCGCTCGAAAAATCTCAGAAATTTGGCGACGCCTAAGGCTTAGCCGTCAGCACCCGGCGAAGGAGGCGGGTGGGATCGATACCTAGCGCAGCGGCGTAGTCCGCGTACTCGATCACGTCTAGGCGACGTTCGCCGGTCTCCACCTTGGAGACATAGCTTTGCGGCTTGCCTAGGCGCTTCGCTAGGTCCACCTGGTTTAGCTTGGCCGTCGAGCGCGCGCTGACGAGCGCTGCGCATAAACGTTTGTAAGCCGGACTGAATTTGGCCTTCGCCATCGTTACCTGGACGCCATTGGGGCGCCAAGGCTGATTGCCGTACCGGCTTAGCCCAAAATGGGATATGGGATACCTAAAGGCAGGGAGGCTTTATGAAACGGTGGTTGGCGTTGGTGATGGTGGGGGTGGCGGTGACGTCTTGCGCGACCGTGCGTGACGAAGACTTGAAGTCCTGGCAGGGGCAGCCTGTCAGCGCCTTGGAAAAGCATCCCGTGTTCCTGACGATGCGCGTGGTTAAGACCCAAGCGTCGGACGGCACGCAGATATGGAACTACGTCAACGGGCAGGCCGCTTCGTCCTGCCAGACCAGCGGTACAGTAAGCGCGCCGCTCCTAAGCATGGCTAGCTATTCGCAATTCACGACCTGTATGCAGACGGTCGCGGCCTGCAACAACATCTTCTACATCAAGGGCGGCATCGTTGAGCGCTATACGCCCATCGGGACGGGCGGGGCTCGCTGCTACACCGACGCCCGTACTCAACCCGGAGCTACTGGCCCGACAAATTACCGCTAATCCCGACCCGAAGGCCGATCCAGGACCGCCATGCCTCCGATGGCGGCCACTAGCTTTGCGTCCGGCTACTTGAGTAACCGTTGATTCGCGTGGCCGGATGAGTCGCTATTCTTATAGCCGCCGGGCGCTTGGCCTTCATGATGCGGGGGACATGCTCTTTGTAGAGCGTATGGATTTCATCTCCTGATCGGCCGGTGCAGATAAGCGTCGCAATAAGAGCTCCGGTGCTTGTGCCGAAGACGAGATCGAATTTTTGCCAGAGCGGCACGCCAACCATTGCCTCGATCTCTTTTGATACGCCAAGGGTGTAGAATCCCTTCGCGCCACCGCCATCGAGACTCAATATCCGGAATGGCTGCGGGCCATCGTCCTCATCAGTTATGCGACAATGTAATCTAGCCTACATGGGGATAGCTACCGATCGTTGTGGAAGGCGGACGTATGCAACGAATCCAAGGTGCGGCGACTTGGCATGTCTTTGTGAGTGGCGAATGCTTCTTCGTAATGCCCTCTTGGATATCAGTGTTAATCGAAGGGGTCGAAGACAAACCAATTACACCCCTGGTTGCGTCTCAATGCCGACGAGCGCGATAATGGGGCCGCCTTGGGAGCTTTGTAGTTGGTCGAGACAATTTTCTTTTCCTGGCAGAGCGACACTCCGCCTATCGGTAATCGCAACCTTATCGAGCGCGCGCTTCAACAAGCTATCAGCGCAATAACCAGCGATGCGGTCCTACATTCGGCGGACCGAGAGCTAGCTATTGACCGGGATACAAAGGGCATCTCCGGCACGCCTCCAATCGCCGACACAATCTTTCGCAAGATTGATTCGGCCGCCGTTTTTCTTGCGGACCTAACCTTCGTTGCCAATCGCCTAGATGGCCGTCCGACGCCAAACCCCAACGTTCTTATTGAGTATGGGTGGGCGCTTCGCTCGCTAGGCAACCCCTGCGTGATTGCGGTCATGAATACGGTTTACGGCAAGCCGACACGGGACAATATGCCGTTTAACATTGGCCATCTTCGCAATCCTCTACTCTTCGATTGCCCGGTCGAAGCCGACGAAGCGGCGCGACGTGCGGCGAAGGAAAGTCTAGCTCGTCAGCTAGTGATGGCCATCAAAGCGGTCCTAGGGAGCCCCGAGTACGAAAGGCGAAGGACGCCTGATCTAAAGTTTGAGCCGCGCGTACCGGGTGATCGTCAAAGCCGTTTTCGCGCCAGCGGCGAACCCATTGGCTTGATAGAGGTGTATCGGGACGAAGAGTTCAAAGAGTTGCACCTTGTGGAGCGACCGTCTCTTTGGCTGCGGCTAATGCCGACCCGCCCGACGAACCTGCGATTTACGATCCCCCAACTTCGGCAATGCGTTAGGCCTTACGGTAATGTGAATGGGTTGCCTACGATTAGCTTGGGGCTAGGTAATCCACTATGCGTACGTAGCGTGGACGGCTATGGGACTTGGGACCCCGCCGAAACGGACGAAGTGGCTGGCAGCGTCGCCTTTGCGTTTACGACCGGCGAGGTATGGGTAACCGATACCCGTGTCCTGCGCCTCGCCGAGCAAGACAACTACATTCCCCTTAATCAGCGCCAATGGGCTACCGCGCTGGAAAAATACACCGCGTTCTTAGGGGCTCTGGGAGTAGACGGTCCCTATCGCTGGATCGCTGGCATGGATGGCATATCGGGCCGCAAAATCTTTCATCGAGGGCCTGGCCGAAGTAAGCAAACATTGGCTGGGCGTTGCGCTACGGACGTCGTAACCGCAGAAGGCTTTCATTCCCCTACGACTAGTCCTGGCAGTTCGTTGGACCCGTTCTTCAACGCGATATTTGATGCGTGCGGGCTCAGCCGCATGTAGCCGCTTTGGCTAGGTGGCGCTGAGCCTAGGTGCGACCTGGTGCTAGGGGTATGTCTTTATGCGCCCGGGAGAGCGCCCTGCTTTTTGGCCGGAAGCTTGGGATCGGCGATCTTCTCGATAGCTGGCTGCGTCGGGAGGAGGTATTGGCCGGGCCTACATCCGCTGCGGACAGCGCCCCAGAGCCGAGATATGCCTCTCGACTGGCTGCCATAGCCCTGATGGTGTGTCGCTTTCGCTGTAGTCATTCCCGTGGCCCGTTGCTGCTTTCCGGCTCGTCACGAAGCGCGGCCTCGAAGGATGCAATCTCCGTAAGCCGTTGGAAGAGTGGGGACGTCGTGTAGAGGCCCATATCGTCAATGGTATTCATGTCCATGATCAGCCCGGTCCGAAGGCAAGCCATGGCCGTGGCTCGAAGGTCACGTTCGTCCTTGAAGAGGGAAGGAACAACTTCGTCCATTAGGTGCCCCCATAGGATGTTAACGGGCGTTCCTCCTGCCCCGTGACGCCGCTGGATTCGGTGCATCGTGGCCATAAGAACCACTTCCTCGCGCCGTAGAGCAGCGAGCATGTCGGCGTAAGTAAGAAATTCGTCAGCCCTTAGCGTTCCGGTGAAGGCGCTACCCGCAATGACCTGAGCCATTAGGCGCAGGTTTAGGCGAGCAGCACCCTCATCGGCTGCTCGCTGGTATCGCAAAAGCACGGAGACTACGTCGTTTTCTAGGCCCAACCGGTCGGCCGTAGTCGTACCCCTCCGTAGCTCTCCCAGGAGCAAGTCGAAGGCCATACGGCGACGGTGGCGGAGGACGCGCTTAATGATTTCGGCAGCACCGCCTTTCGCGGCCTCGACCACGCCGTCCTCAAAGAGGGTGCGCAACTGGTCGGCATTAAAGCCGTCGAATATGAGGGATAGGTTGGACATGCTAGAAGGCCTCCGCCAGCGGGCGCCAATAGCATAGGGCCGTCCCGGGGGGTAACCATGGGGGTAGCAAGCTTAGCGAGTTGGCCGAAATAGGCGTAGAACCAATTGCTTGAAGCGACAGTTTGCCTCCCGCTCTCTTCCGCCAATTGCCTCCATTCTTGTCCGCAGTCTTGTTAGCGCCATTTCCATCGGTAAAGTGGAGGGAGCAGGTGCGCTAGGTGCTTGAGCTGGCTCGGGTGGACTGCGTAAAATAAGGCAGGGGCCGGCGTTCATCGGCGGCCTTGTTGCCTTACACGTGCAGGAGCCGGGCCCGCCGATGCGTCCCTTGATTGCCGTCATGTTGCTGTCGCTCGCCGGCTGCGGGGCGTACCCGCACTACTCAGATCCGCGCCTCGCCACCAAGATCAACGATCGGTTCGCTTTGCGGGACGAATGTCTTGCCAAGAACGCGGCGGCCAATCTCAACAACGGTTCGAGCGCTTCGGAGATTGCGCGCACGATCAGCCTGAGCTGTCAGGCCGAGACGGACTCTTTGATTGCGGTCAGCAATCCGTACCACGATCCCAGGATCAGTGCGGCAATTGAGCGGGATACCCAGTTCAGGGCGACGGGATATGTTCTGAGGGCGCGTAACCTCGGCACCCCGAACTAGCCGACAAGGCTTATGGGGCTTGGTCGCACCGCAACCGTTTGAAGACCCCAGCGTAGAGGTAATTGTGCCTGACGAGGACGATGCCAAGTTGGCACTTGCCAATCTCATGATCCGGAAGGCGGGGTTGATCCGCACGATTCGTCATGAAATGCAGAAGCAAGGGGTCGTCTACTGGGCCGGCCTCACGGAGATCCTCGAGGCGATCGAGCGCGCCAAGAAGCAGGAATAGCGGTTCACCACGTAAGGAGTTGCATATGATCAAATCAGTATGGGCGGCCGTCGGTGTGGCAGCATTAGTGGCCGGTACGGCAATGGTCACCCAGGCGCAGTCTCCGGCCGCGCCCGGCACGCAGGGCGCCGCGGGCAAGACCGGCGCAAATATCGGCTCACTGACCTGCAACGTGGCCGGCGGCATGGGCTTCGTCTTCGGCTCATCGAAGGATCTCAACTGCCTGTTCGCCCGCACCGATGGTGTCGGCGAGCGCTACACCGGCTCCATCAACCGCTATGGCGTCGATATCGGTTTCACCAAGGATTCGCAGATCGTCTGGCTGGTCTTCGCGCCGGGCAACATCGCCAAGGGCGCTCTCGCGGGCACCTATGGCGGCGCGACGGCGCAGGCCACGGTCGGCGTCGGCGTCGGCGCCAATGTCCTGGTGGGCGGCGGCAACGGTCAGATCACCCTGCAGCCGGTCAGCGTCGAAGGCAGCACGGGCGTGAACGTGGCGGCGGGTGTCGCCGAGGTCGTGCTGAAGGCCGCGAAGTAGCAATACCGCACAGCGCGCACTTGCCGGCTGCCCGAAGCTGGGCTCAACTTCGGGCATGCCGAGCGCTGCTGCCGATACCCTGATCGCCCGCCTGCAAGCGGAGTGCACCGCGGCCGAAACCGCGGAGCGCGCCGTGCGGGCGGCGGTCGAGGCCCAGATTCGGGAAGCCGAGCAGGCCCGCGCCTTCGCGTGGCGTCGCTTGAGCGCTCTTTCCGACATGGCGCGGATCGCCGCTCTAGAGCCTGACCGCGAGGCTGCTATCGAACGTCAGCTCGAGGCGTTATTCCGCGACATTGGCTGGATCGAAGGTGGGCTTACCGAGCTGGGCGAGGGCGCCCGACCGTTGATCGGCTGGCTGCGGCCCATCGCCGAGGCGCTCCATGCCGCGGCTCATCCTCCGCCGGCTGAAGACGGCGAGTTGGCCGAACCGCCGGTCATTGCCGATCCGCTTGCAGCTTTCCGTGCTTTCGAGGCCTGGTACGAGGCCGAGCGTGGCCAGCCCTTCCTGCAGGTCTTCGAGCGCTACGTGCCGCCCACGCCAGTGGTCGAGTTTTAGGTCCGGAGCGGCCAATGAAGACCGACTTCGAGCATTGGCTGACTGCTCAGTTCGGAGAGACCGGACCCTTCACCCTTTTCATCTTGCTGATGAAGATCGACGCGAACGAAGCCGTTCCCTTGAAGTCGAGCTATGCCCATCTGATCGGCGACGAGATGACGTGGAGCGAGATGCGCCACCTTCTCGACAGCGCCGGAACGCCGTGGGACGGCGTCGCCTTCTTCGTCGGTCTTGGCCATGCCGGCGGGCCGTTGGCGGATGAAGTCGCTCGACGCAAGCTCGGCGAAGTCGAGGCCGACGTGCAAGGCGATCCGCTGACGCTCAATCGCGGACGGTTCTTCGACCGCGAAGGCCGGCAGCTCAGGATCGACGAGGCCGCGGCATGACGGCAGCGGAGTCGCATCCAGGCTCGATCCATCGCCTGGCCCGTCGCCTGACCGCGGGTGGCAGCGAAGCGCTGGACGAGATCGTGGCTGAAGAGGTTGCCGTGGCGCTGGTCTACAACGGCATCAGCCACGCCGTGATGATGGCCACGCCCTGCGACCTCGAGGACTTCGCCCGCGGCTTCTCCTTCACTGAGCGGATCGTCGAGAAAGCCTCGGAGGTCTACGACATCGACGTCGAGGACATGCGCGATAGCGCGGGCGTGCAAGGCATCGAGGTTCGGCTGGAGATCGCGGCCCAACGCATGGCGGGCCTTCAGGAACGGCGGCGCACCCTCGCCGGGCGCACCGGTTGCGGCCTGTGCGGCGTCGATAGCCTGGAGGCCGCGCTGCGGCCGGTGCCGGCCGTGACAGGCCTGGGAAACGTGCGGCGTCAGGTGATCGAGCAGGCCATGGCGGCCCTGCCGGCCGAGCAGCGCCTCAACCGGTTTAACGGCGCAACTCATGCGGCCGGCTGGGCAGCTGCCGACGGCAGATTGGTCGCGGTGCGCGAAGATGTCGGCCGGCACAACGCCCTCGACAAGCTGGCTGGCGCGCTGATGGCCAGGGCGTCCGCTGGCGCGGCTTTGGAGCCGGGCGGTTTCGTCGTCGTCACCAGCCGCTGCTCCTACGAGATGGTGCAGAAGGCGGCAGCAATTGGTGCGACCGCGATTGCTGCGGTTTCAGCGCCAACCTCGCTCGCCATCGAAACGGCCGAGCAGGCGGGCATCACGCTGGTTGCCTTCGTGCGCGAGGGTCGGCTCACGGCCTACGCCCATGCCGATCGAATCATTGCCTGAAGAGTAGTGGTGTGAGCGGCCATCGAGTCTTCGGCGTCACCGGTTGGAAAAATGCCGGCAAGACCACGCTCGTCGAGCGGCTGGTTGCGGAATTCGTGCGGCGCGGGTGGCGCATCGCCACCATCAAGCATGCTCATCACGACGTCGACGTCGATCAGCGTGGCACCGATTCCTGGCGCCATCGCGCCGCTGGCGCCGCCGAAGTCGCCGTGGTCGGAGGCCTGCGCTATGCCATCATGCGCGAGACCCCGGAGCCAGCGTTGGAAGAAGTGCTGGGGCGGCTCCAGCCCTGCGATCTGGTGATCATCGAAGGCTACAAGCGCGAACCGCATCTCAAGATCGAGGTGCGGGCGGATCACGCCAAACCCATGGCTCCAGCCGATCCGAGCATCGTGGCAATCGCTGCCGACAATCCACCGCCGGATGCCGGCCTGCCTTGGTTCCGGCGCGACGATATTGCTGCCCTCGCCGATTTCATCGCTGGCCGGATGTCAGACCAGCAGGCTCCGCAATAACAGGAACCACGACACGGGCGCCTTGGCGCGGGCGGCCTGCATCCGCAGCAGCATGCGCCGGTACTGCCGGTCGCCCAGGGCTGTGATGAAGCGTTCGCGGTCGCGCTCCATGGCTGCCAGCATGCGGTCGAGCATCACCGCATGGGTGTTGCCCCAGTTGCGGCTCGACAGGTGTAGACGCCCTCCCAGCACGGGATTGTCGGCGGCGCCGTTGCGGCCATGCAGGCGGTAGGAATAAAGGGGCTCGTCGATCAGGAGCGAGCCCGCCACCATCTGCGCCATGACGACGATGTAGAAATCCATGTGCAGGCGGAACGTCTCGTCGTCGTCGGGAAAGACGAGGTCGATCAGCGAACGCCGGAACATCATCGACGAGGTGCTGACCCAGACCCAGTGCACGACGCGCTTGGTATAGAGCCGGTAGGGCGTCTGCTTTTGCCAGTTGGCCGTTCCGTTCGCCGTATCGAGGCGGGGCACGCGTGCCGGATCCACCGGCGTGAAGGCCTGGTCGCGATCGACGCGCGAGCGCTCGTGACCGAACCAGTAGACACAGCCCGCAATCAACGCGCCCTGTCCGTCGATCAGGCGCGCATTGCAGGCGGTGAAGCCCGTTGCGTAGGTCTCGTTCAGATGGGCGGCGAGATGACGTTCGAGGAAGTCGTCGTTCCACAGATC
Source organism: Reyranella massiliensis 521 (assembly GCA_943369775.1). GTDB lineage: Bacteria > Pseudomonadota > Alphaproteobacteria > Reyranellales > Reyranellaceae > Reyranella > Reyranella massiliensis_C. The sequence continues at coordinate 952 of CALROF020000229.1, read as the reverse complement.
GTCGGAGTCGAGGAAGCAGACGAATGTCGCGCGGGTCTCGGCAAGCCCGCGACGCGTGGCGCCGGTCTGGCCGACATTCTTTTCGAGGCGAACGTGCCGGAAGCGTGGATCAGCGAGTTCTTCCAGTGTCTGCTGCACGACAGCGGCCGAGTCGTCGGTCGACGCGTCGTCGACGATAACGCATTCGAAATCGCGCAAAGTCTGACGCGCGACCGATCGGATCGCGTCGCCGATATAGTCACGGCAATTGTAGCACGTGACGACGACGGAGATGCGCGGAAGCTTGACGTCGCTCACTTCGCAGACGGACCCAGGAAGTCGAAATCGACGCCTTCGTCGGCCTGCAGCACGGTCTTATGGAAGAGGCCGGTGTAGCCACGGTCGCTGCCAGGATGCGGCGGCGGCGCCTTCCAGGTCTTGCGTCGGGCGGCCAGTTCCTTGGCGCTGACGAGCAGTTCGATCTTGCGGTTCGGCACATCGAGCGTGATGCGATCGCCGGTTTTCACCAGCGCCAGTGGACCACCGACGGCTGCTTCCGGGGCGACGTGCAGCACGATCGTGCCGAAGGCCGTGCCGCTCATGCGCGCGTCGGAAATGCGGATCATGTCCTTCACACCGGCGCGGGCGAGCTTCATCGGAATGGGGAAAGACCCCGCCTCGGGCATGCCGGGCGCACCCTTCGGACCAGCATTGCGCAGGACCAGGATATCGTCGGCCTTCACGTCGAGCTTGGGATCGTCGCCGCGCGCGGCGAGATCTTCGAGCGAATCGAACACCACGGCGCGGCCGGTATGGGTCATCAAGGCCGGCGAAGCCGCTGCATGCTTGATGACGGCGCCACGCGGCGCCAGGTTGCCTCGCAGCACGGCCATGCCGCCGGTCGGCTTGATCGGATCTTTCGGCGTCCGGATCACCGTCTGGCCGGGCACCATCTCGGCAGCGTCGATCACCT
>CALROF020000228.1:0-10465 GCA_943369775.1 Reyranella massiliensis 521 | reverse complement strand
GACGGCTTCGCCTCCTATTCCAACGACCGCAACGATCCGTCGCGTCTCGCGGCGGCACTCGGCCTGCCGGCGCTGCGTTTCTCCAACATGAACTGGGGCGGCGGCGGGGGCGGCGGATCGGCCGCCGTGGGCAACGCGGCGGCGGCGGTTGCTTGTGGCATGGCCAACTGCGTCGTCGTGTTTCGTGCGCTGGCGCAGGGTCAGTTCCAGCGCTTCGGCGCGGCACCGCCGGGCGGTGCCGCCGCCGGCGAGGCCGCACTCAATGCGCCCTATGGCGTGATGTCGCCGGCGCAACGCTACGCCATGCGGGCGATGCGCTTCCTGCACGAGAACCACATCGAGCCTTCGGCGCAACGCGCCATCGCGCTCGCCTCGTACCGCCACGCCCAGGCCAATCCGCGTGCGGTGATGCACGGCCGGCCGCTGACCGCCGAGGCCTACGACGCCTCGCGCTGGATCGTCGAGCCCTGGCGCCTGTTCGATTGCTGCCAGGAGAACGACGGCGCGGCAGCGCTGATCGTGGTACCGGCGGAGGAGGCGCGCGATTTCCGCCAGCCGCCGGCTTACCTGCTGGGCTCGGCGCAGGGTTCCGAGTACCGCAACGGCGCGCGCGGCCACAACGCGCCGCTATACGCCACTTCGAGCTTCACCACCGTGGCGCCGCAGCTCTACGATATGGCGGGCGTGAAGCCGGCCGACGTCGACGTGGTGCAGAGCTACGAGAACTTCACCGGTGGCGTGCTGATGAGCCTGGTCGAGCACGGCTTCTTCACGGCCGAGCAGGCCAACGACTTCCTCACGCCGGAGAATCTGACGGCGCCCGGCGGCAAGCTGCCGCTCAACACCTCGGGCGGCAACCTGGCGGAATGCTACATGCACGGCCTCGAGCTGCAGGTCGAAGCGGTGCGCCAGTTGCGCGGCCAGTCGACCGCGCAGGTGCCCGACGCGGAAGTGTCGATGGTGATTTCCGGCCCGATGGTGACGCCGGTCTCGAGCATGATCCTGGGCACGGAGGCTTTGCTGTGAGCTACCTGCCGACTTACTTACCGGCCGGACTGCCGATCCCGGTGCCGGAGAACGACGGCTTGGACAAGCCGTACTGGGACGCCGCCCGCAAGGGCGAGCTTTTGGTGCAGCGCTGCAAGGCCTGCGGCACCTTCCAGTGGGGTCCGGAATGGATCTGCCACAAGTGCCTGTCGTTCGACATCGACTGGCACAAGGTCTCGGGCAAGGGCCGCATCTACAGCTGGGAGCGGCCCTGGCATCCGGTGCATCCGGCGCTGAAAGGGCACGGTCCCTACATCGTCGTCCTGGTCGAGCTGCCCGACGCCGGCAATGTGCGCATGCTGGGCAACCTGGTCGGAGACCCACGCCAGGAGGTCCATATCGGCGCCGAGGTCGAGGTCGTATTCGAGCCGCACGACGATGCCAAGCCGCCCTTCACCCTGGTTCACTGGACGGTCGTCGGGCCAAATCGATACGGCTCCACGCCGGAGAAGAGGTGACGCGATGCTGCCCAGGAAAACGATGGCCATGGTTCAAACGGGTCCGCGCCAGTTGGAGCGTCGCGATCTGCCGATCCCGCCGATCAGCGCCGACAGCGCCATTCTCAGGATCGAGGCTTGCGGCATCTGCGGCAGCGATCACGAGCAATACGAAGGCGCGCTGAACACGCCTTATCCGGTCGTCCCCGGCCATGAGCCGTTGGGTATCATTGCGGCCATCGGCGATGTTGCAGCGAAGCGCTGGCGCGTCGATGTCGGCGACCGTGTCTGCGTCGAGACGATGCTGTCCTGCCACTGTTGCAACACGTGTCTCGGCGGGCACTACCATCTGTGCGACCGGCGGCAGATCTATTCCTACATCCCGCTCACCGTGGCGCCGGGAATCTGGGGTGCGTACTCGCAGTACATGTATCTCGCGCCCAACGCGATCGTTCACCGGATCGACAAGTCCTTGCCGCCGGAGATCGCGGTCATGTTCAATCCGCTCGGCGCCGGTTTTCGTTGGGCGGTTGAGCTTCCCGAGACAAGCCCGGGCGATACGGTGATGATCCTGGGCCCGGGTCAGCGCGGATTGGCCAGCGTGGTTGCGGCACGCCACGCCGGAGCGGGCACGATCATCGTTACCGGGTTGGCCTCGGACGCCAAGAAGCTGGCCGTCGCGCGTGCCCTCGGCGCGGACTACACGATCGACGTAGACAACGAGGATCCCAGGGAGCGTGTCCGAGAGATCACGGCCGGAAGAGGCGTGGATGTAGTTGTCGATGTCACCTCCTACGCCACGCAACCCGTACGAGGGGCCCTCGACTACGTGCGCCGCGGCGGCACGATCGTCCTGGCCGGCGTGAAGGGGTTCACCATGCAGGACGGGAAGAGGCGTCAAAAGACAGTACCCGACTTCGTTTCCGACATGGTTGTCTGGAAGGAAATCACCATTAAGGGTGCCATCGGCGTTCTCAGCTCGGGCTACCGCAAGGCGATCGATCTTATCGAAAGCCGGAAGGTTCCGCTTGCGCTGATGCACACGCATGATTTCGCGCTGGAAGAGGCGGATTTGGCGATCCGAACGCTCGCCGGCCAGGTCGATGGCGAACGGTCGATCCACTCTTGCCTTATCCCACCCTCGTGACGCTAAGGAAGAACCAGGTCCGGAAAGACAACACCATGAACATTCCGCCACGGCTTCCGCCCTTCAATCAGGAAGTGGCTCACCGTTTCCTCGAATCGACCATACCTTCATCCGGCCTTCCGGAATTCCTCGGCCTACGCACCACGCTCGTCGAGCCCGGGCGTCTGCGCATCGAGATGGAAGCAGATACCAGGCTGCTGACGCGTTTCGGCAATCTGCATGGTGGCGTGCTCGCCGCTTTGTGCGACCATGCGCTTGGACTCGTATGCTACCCACACATGCAGGCGGGCCAATGGGCAGCCACGACGGAGTTCAAGCTGAACCTCCTCGCGCCAGTCTCTTCTGGCAAGGTGATTGCCGAGGCACGCATTGTCGGCATGACGCGCTCGACCGCAGTAGTGCGTATCGACGTGGAGAACCACGGCCGGACCTGCGGCGCTGCTCAAGGCACGGTTCTGATCATGCAACCAAAGCTACCGAAGTCCCGTGACTAGACTAGACTTGGGTTTCGCCCTTTGTACGGCGACCAATGGCGGGGTTGGCTGACGAAGGACGAGGCGCGATGGCTTCAGCTCCGCCCCGCCATCATGCGGGTCACATTGTAGGTTATCACTATCTCGTTGCGCTGATTGACGATGCTATTGATCGTCGTGACGATTCCCCGATTCCCCTTGCTGGTTGGCCGGATCGCCGTCACTTCCACTTCGCCGTGAATAGTATCGCCGACATTGGTCGGAGCGTGGACCTTGATGGTCGATTCCAGCATGGCGAGCCCGGTATGCTGCATCGTGGCCTGAACCAAGAGGCCTTCGACGAAGCAGTAGCAAAGAGCACCCGGCACCGGACGGCCTCGCATGGCACCGTGTTCCTCGCTGAACGTCGCGTCGGTGAAGATCATCTCGACCATGCCTGTGGCATTGATGAAATTCACCAGATCAGCTTCGGTGATGGTGCGATTGATGGTGCGAAATTTCTGGCCGACCTTGAGGTCAGTCCAGAACAGCCCGAGGCCGACATACTCCATGCGCTCTCCACATGCCGCAGCAAGGGTGTGGCGACGGCTGCCTTCACCCCTACGTGAGGTGAGCATGCCACAAGAATGTTCTAATGTTAATTCGAATATGCCTGCAATACTTGCTATAGATTGGGGCCTCTTGAAAGGCCGCATATTGAGATTCTAATGAATGTTCGGTACTAATGGAACGGATAACCAAAAGACTGGGGTGCAAGGAGTGACCGCAAAGTGGGCGAGAATTCCGGCCTGGCGGAGGTCCAGCTTCGATTGAACACGGCCAGTTCATGCATGCCTCGGACTCTCGTGAAGTAATGTCGGCACCGCAGATCTTCGCGGTCTTAGCGGATGTTCAGAGACGCTCAGAAAGGCGGCGCTAGATATGGAACGCACCGAATATTTCGACACTCTTGAAACACGTTCGTCCGAAGAACGAGAGATTGCATTGGCCGCCGCCCTAAAGGCGCAAGTCGCGCATGCTAAGGCCAATGCGCCGTTCTTCGTCGAATGGCTGAAGGACGTCGATCCGGCCACGGTAACGAGCCGCGCCGCGCTCGCACGCCTTCCAATTCTGCGTAAAGAGGACCTAAGTGCCGTGCAGAAGAGGAATCCGCCGATGGGAGGGCTGCTCAGCGTGCCGCTCGCGCAAGTCCAGCACATCTTCATGTCGCCGGGGCCCATTTTCGAGATCGATACCGCTGAAAAGGACTATTTGCGCGGCGCACGGGCCATGTATGCGGCAGGGTTTCGTGCCGGCGATATCGTTCACAATACCTTTTCTTACCACCTCACGCCGGCCGGCCTCATGATGGAGGCCGCAGCGCGGTCATTGGGCTGCGCGGTCGTGCCGGGAGGTGTCGGCCAGACCGAGTTGCAGCTCGACGCCATAGAAGCCATCCGACCGGGCAGCTATGTTGGAACACCCTCGTTTCTAAAGATTCTCCTCGAGAAAGCTGATGACCTTGGCAAGGACATTTCGTCGATTCGAAAGGCCTTTGTCAGCGCCGAGGCGCTGCCACCTTCGCTTCGCCAAATGTTTCGCGACCGTTGCATAGCGGCCTTTCAGAGCTATGGCACGGCAGACGTGGGCATCATCGCCTACGAATCCCAAGCCCTGGAGGGCATGATCGTCGACGAAGGCGTTCTGGTCGAGATCGTGCGGCCGGGCACCGGCGATCCCGTTGCCGACGGCGAAGTAGGCGAAGTGGTCGTTACGACATTCAGCAAGGCCTATCCTCTGGTGCGCTTCGGAACCGGTGACCTGTCCGCCGTGCTGCCCGGCATCAGCCCTTGTGGCCGGACAAACATGCGCATCAAGGGTTGGATGGGGCGTGCCGACCAGCGCACCAAGGTCAAGGGTATGTTTGTTGACCCAGCGCAGATTGCGCTGGTCGCCCGGCGTCATCCGGAGTTCGGCCGCGTGCGGCTCGTCGTCGACTGGGTCGATCAGCAAGACGTCATGATCTTGAAAGCCGAGTTCATCGGGGGCTCCGCCGACCTGGCTAAGGCGGTGGAAGGCAACATCCAGAATATCTGCAAGGTCCGAGGACGCGTGGAGTTCGTGGCGCCGGGCAGCCTGCCTAACGACGGCAAGGTGATCGACGATGTGCGCAAATACACCTGACCACTCGACATCCTGGCGGACGAGTCGGTGTTCCGTCGCGACGCCTTTGCATGAACGAGGCGGGCGACAGGTCTGGCCACCGCTCCGTCGATGACCTCGAGGGGAACGGAGCCGAGCGCCAGTGTGAAGGAGAATGACAATGGCCCAGACTGATCTGACCGGCAGGATAGCAGTTGTGACGGGCGCGGCGAGAGGCCTCGGCCGTGCCTATGCGCAGGGGCTTGCCAAGGCTGGGGCTACGGTCGTTGCGCTCGATCTCTCGGATTGCAGCGATACGCTTCGCGATATTGAGACTAACGGCGGTCGGGCATTCAGCCGGCGATGCGATGTTGGAGACATGACCAGTTGCCGCGCCGCGGCGGACGACGCCCTCACCCGGCTTGGCCGGGTGGACGTGCTGGTCAACAACGCGGCACTGTTTGCGACGCTCAAGTCGGGTCGCTTTGATACTATCGCCGAGGATGACTGGGCGTCATGCATGCGTGTCAATGTCACCGGCGTGTGGAATTGCTGCCGTGCCTTCGTGCCGCCCATGCGCGAACGGGGTGGCTCCGTGGTCAATATCTCCTCGTTGGCTGCGACATACGGTTTGCCCAACGCCCTGCATTACACGACGTCTAAGGCGGCCGTGATTGGATTGACGCGAGGTCTCGCGCGCGAACTGGGCCGCTTCAACATACGTGTCAACGCAGTGGCCCCTGCGGTCGTTGAGACAGACGGCATGAGCCAGTTCTTCGGCGAGAAGAAGGAAGACGCCGTGAAGGCTATTGTCTCTGGCCAGTCCATTCGCCGTGTCCTCACAACCGACGACCTGGTTGGCACAATCCTCTATCTTGCTTCCGATGCCAGCTCGATGGTGACAGGCCAAACGATTGCCGTCGATGGCGGGACGGTCTCCCTCTAATCCCGCATCACGTCAGGCTCTGTCGCGTTTGGGAATGCGCGTGTGTGCTCCGAAGCTGCACCAGGCAACCGACAACCATTTCAAGGATCACATTGACCGCCATTGCCTTTCCGATTCCTGACGACGCCATCGCAATAGCGGATGGCATCGAAGGTTTCCTTCGCAGAGAGGTGTTTCCGCGTCACCAGAGCGATCATGCGCTGCTGTCCGATCCGCGTCGCATGTACAGCGAGGATGGCCGCTATGTCCCTGCTGTGGTCGACCATATTCGAGGCGTGCGCATTGCAGCCGCAAAAGCTGGTTACTATTCGATGTCGGTGCCTGTGGAGCTGGGTGGGGCAGGCATGGGCATGCTTGCCTACTTCGTTGTGTGGGAGCGCATCTATCGTATGTGTGGCAGCCACAATTGGCTGGGTGCTTATGCGGTCAGCCACTGGGCCTTCGGTCCAAGCCCGGTCCTATTGAAAGTCACAGATCGCGCACGCTCCGAGATTCTAGCGGGCATGATGGAGGACCGGACATCGATGTGTTTTGGCATGTCTGAGCCTGGCGCCGGCTCGGATGCGACCATGATCCGCACGAAGGCGAGACAAACCGACTCTGGCTGGCGACTCAACGGCCGCAAGATCTGGACGACGAACGCACCGCAGGCGGACTATTGCATGAACTGAGACGGTATTGACCTGACAGATTGCGCCACACCGGGTGTCGCGAAGGGAGGGGCCGGAGGCCCCGAGCGCAGCGACGCCCGGTGTGGCCACGCCGCTCCCGGCCGGGGTTAGGATGGTGTTGTGAAGCACATCCAACCTCGAACGGAGAACGACATGACCACGGAGAAGAAGGTAGCACGGCGAAAGCTCACTTTGCTCGAGCTTGCCAGCCAGCTCGGCAATGTGAGCAAGGCCTGCCGCATCGTCGGCTACAGCCGCCAGCAGTTCTATGAGATCCGGCGCAACTTCCAGACCTACGGCGCCGACGGCCTGCTCGACAGGATCGCCGGCCCGCGCAACCCACACCCCAACCGGGTCGGCGAGGACGTCGAGAAGGCCATCCTCGACCATTGCCTGGCCCACCCTTGTCACGGTGCCCTGCGGGTCGCCGGCGAACTGGCGCTGGGTGGCATCCAGGTCTCGTCGAGCGGGGTGCGCGGCGTGTGGAGCCGCCACGGCCTGCTCGGCAAGCACGACCGGCTGATGCGACTGGAGAAGGCCTCGGCCGACCGTGTCGTGCAGCTCAACGAAGAGCAGGTGGCGGCCCTCGAACGCTTTAGCCCAGAGTTCCGCGAACGCCACATCGAGGGTACCCATCCGAGGAATGCCGCCTTTTGAGCGAGAAGAGTTAGTGCGAGTGTAGGTGTCCACGTGATGGAGATGGACACTTGTGATGACAGGGGTATCGACGTCGGAATTTGGCACTATCCGGCGGCGCCGGAGGTCTGAGGAAGAGCGGCGGCGAATCGTTGCCGAGAGCTTCGAGCCCGGAGCGTCGGTGTCGATGGTGGCCAGACGACACGACGTCAATACGAACCTGCTGTTCACGTGGCGGCGCCGTTACGGGACTGAGGTCCAAGGCTCTGGCGGGTCGGCGATGTTCGTGCCGGCGGTGATAACGAACGATGAGATGGCGCAAGTCTCCGCGCCGGCGCCGGCCGTTGCGGCATCGATTGCGGGCCGGATGGAGATCGAGCTGCCCGATGGCTGTCGATTGATCGTCGGCAATGACGTGGACACGGCCGTGCTGGGGCGCGTGATCAGGGCGCTGCTGCATCGATGATCCCGTTACCGTCTGGCGTTCGAGTGTGGCTGGCGACAGGCTACACGGATATGCGCAAGGGCTTTCCGTCACTGGCGCTGCAGGTTCAGGAGGTGCTGCGGGGCGATCCCCTGGGCGGTCAGCTGTTCTGCTTCCGCGGGCGGCGAGGCGATCTGTTGAAGGTGATCTGGCACGACGGGCAAGGCGCCTGCCTGTTCACGAAGCGACTGGAGCGCGGGCGCTTTCTATGGCCGAGCGTGGCCGACGGCGTGGTGACGATCTCGCCGGCACAGCTTGGCTACCTTCTGTCCGGCATCGACTGGCGTCATCCCCAGGAGACGTGGCGGCCGAGTTCGGTGGGTTGAGGTTTAGTCTTTGAGGCGACGAGAGAATGTGATTCTGTTGTCGCGTGACCACGGCGTCCGACGCTCTTCCCTCCGACCTTGCGACGGCCCACACGATGCTGGTGGCGGAACGCGCCGCCCGTCAGCAGGCTGAGGCGGCGGCCGCGCACGCCCAAGCCGAGGCGGCCAACGCCACGGCAGATCGGTCCAGCAATGAAGCGCTGATCGCTCATCTGAAGCTGGAGATCGAGAAGTTGCGCCGCCAGCTTTACGGCCAGCGCTCGGAGCGCAAGGAGCGGCTGCTCGATCAACTCGAGCTGCAGCTGGAGGAGGCGGAAGCGTCGGCGACCGAGGACGAGCTGACGGCCGAGGAAGCGGCCAGGAAGACGCCGACGGTTCGGTCCTTCACGCGTCGGCGGCTGGTCCGCCAGCCCTACCCCGAGGATATCGAACGCGAGCGGGTCGTCATTGCCGCGCCAACGAGCTGCCCCTGTTGCGGATCGGCCAAGTTGTCGAAGCTGGGCGAGGATGTGACCAAGACCTTGGAGATCGTCCCGCGGCATTGGAAGCTGATCGAGACGGTGCGCGAGAAGTTCTCGTGCCGTGCCTGCCAGACCATCAGCCAGCCGCCGGCGCCGTTCCACACCACGCCGCGCGGCTTCATCGGGCCCAGGCTGCTGGCGACGATCCTGTTCGACAAGTTCGGACAGCATATCCCCTTGAACCGGCAAAGTGAGCGCTTCCGATGCGAGGGTATCGATCTCAGCCTCTCAACGCTGGCCGACCAGGTAGGCGTCGGGGTGTTCGTCGGCTTGCCCCTGTATCACCTGATGGAGGCCCATGTTCTGGCGGCCGAGCGCCTGCATGGCGACGACACTACGGTGCCGATCCTGGCCAAAGGCAAGACGGTCACGGGCCACATCTGGGGCTACGTGCGAGACGATCGACCGTTCGCCGGCCTCGCCCCACCGGCCGCTGTCTATTACGCCTCGCGAGACCGGCGCGGGGAGCATCCGGTCCGCCATCTGGCGAACTTTACCGGCATCCTTCAGGCCGATGCCTATAGCGGCTTCAACGGCCTGTACGAGGCGGCGCGCAAACCGGAGCCCATCACAGCGGCGCTCTGTTGGGCGCATGCCCGACGGCAGTTCTTCGAGTTGGCCGACATCGCCAAGAACGCCCGACGAGGACGGTCGGCGACGGCGATCTCCCCGATCGCGCTGGCTGCCGTCCAACGCATCGACGCGCTGTTCGACATCGAGCGCACGATCAATGGGCTGAATGCCGACCAGCGTCGACGCGTTCGCCAGGAAAAGAGTGCGCCCCTCCTGGCCGAACTCGAGACCTGGCTGCGTGATCAGCGATCCAGGCTGTCGCGCTCGGCCCCCGTGATCAAGCCGATCGACTACATGCTCAAGCGCTGGGCCGCCTTCACTTGCTTCCTCGACGACGGCCGGATCTGCCTGACGAACAACGCGGCGGAACGTGCCCTGAGAGGCCTGGCCCTGGGTAGGAAAGCGTGGCTGTTCGCCGGTTCCGATCGCGGTGCCGATCGGGCAGCCGTCATGTTCACGTTGATCATGACGGCAAAGCTCAACGATGTTGATCCGCAAGCTTGGCTGGCCGATGTCTTTGCCCGCATCGCCTCGCTGCCGCAGAGCCGCTTGCACGAGCTGCTGCCCTGGGAGTGGAAGAAGCTCCGTCCGCAGGTTGCGGCCTGATCGTGGCCGCCACCACTCGCGTCCATACGATCCGAAGGGCTGCCGAGATCCTCGGTCGGACCGAAGACTTGCTGTGGGATCTCTCCGATCAGCTCGACCCGGAAGACGGCAAGCTGTGGATCTACGACGTCGACGGCATCGAGACCATGGCCTTCACCGACTTCGGTCTGGAAAACCTGCGCGAGATCATTAGCGATCAGATCGATCGAGCGCCCTGAAAGCGCACCGTCGGTCCAAGCCGCTCCGCTCTCCCCGCGGCCTACCTCGTATGCTTACCATCGAGGCCCACTACAGCGGCGATCTCGTGGCCGTCGACACGTTCTTCGTTGGTCACCTGAAAGGGATCGGCAAGGTCTACCTGCAGACCGCCATCGACTGCTGCTCGCGCTTCGCCTGGGGCCGCCTCTACACCAACAAGATGCCGCTGACCGCCGTGCATCTGCTCAACACGGACGTCGTGCCCCACTTCGAGGAACA
>CALROF020000227.1:0-10473 GCA_943369775.1 Reyranella massiliensis 521 | reverse complement strand
TACCTGATCAACATGGCGAAGAAGGAACGGACAGGCCGCATCTTCCTCGACTATCTCCGCAACGACCGGACCTCGACCGCGGTGGCGCCGCTATCGTCGCGTGCGCGGCCCGGCGCGACAGTTTCCATGCCGCTCGAATGGAGCCAGGTGAAGGCGGGTCTCGATCCCACGAAGTACACGGTGCGGACGGCGCCGGCGCTGCTGAAACGCAGCAAGCCGTGGCGCACCTACGCGAAGTCCGCGAAGCCGCTGCGCGCGGCCATCGAACGTCTCCTGAAGATGAAAGGATAAGCGCCATGGCCAAGCAGAAGGGATTGAGGCCGACCTGGGAAGGTCATTTGCGCCTGTCGCTCGTCACCTGCCCCGTCGCTCTCTACTCGGCGACGGAGCGCAGCGCCGACATTCATTTCAACCTGATCAATCCGAAGACCAACAACCGCATCCGTATGCAGACGGTCGATGCCGGCACGGGCAAGGCTGTCGATCGCGCCGATCTGGTGCGTGGCTTCGAGGTGTCGAAGAACAAGTACGTGTTGCTCGACAAGGAAGAGCTCGACGCCGTGCGATTGGAGTCGACGCGCATCCTTGACATCGAGGAGTTCGTCGACGCTGCCGGCATCGATCGCATCTATTGGGACCAGCCCTACTATCTGGCGCCGTCCGGCAAGACGGGCATCGAGGCGTTCTCCGTGATCCTGGCGGCGATGGTGCGGCAGAAGAAAGTCGCGCTGGGCCGCGTCGTGATGCATCAACGCGAGCGCATCTGTGCGCTGGAGCCGCGAGGCAAAGGCATTCTGCTTACGACGTTGCGCACGCACGACGAGATTCGCGATGCGTCGGAGGTCTTCGATCGCAGCCTGCCCAAGCCCGAGCCACGCATGTTGCAGATCGCGGAGAAGATCATCGAACAGCAGGAGGCCGAGTTCGAGCCCAAGCATTTCAAGGATCGCTACGAAGATGCCCTGCGCGACCTGATCGCCCGCAAGAAGAAGGGCGAGACCGTGACGACGGCGGCACCGGAGGAAGAGGACGAGAAGGTCGTCGACCTCATGGAGGCATTGAGAAAGAGCCTGAAGGGCGGCGGCGGTCCTTCGCGCGAGAAGACCGAGCGCTTCCTCGAAGCCCATGGCCGTCGCACGAAAGCGAAGCCCAAGGCAAAGAGCCGTCGCAAGACAGCGGCCCGCAAGCGCGCGGCCTAGTTCGCCGCTCCGTCTCGGCTACACTGGCGGGATGGCCAAGATCCTGCTGACCCGCCACGGACATGTCGACGGCATCGAACCCGCCCGCTTCCGGGGCCGGGCCGAGCTGCCTCTTACACAGGTCGGTGTAAGGCAGGCCGCTGTCCTCGCTGCCCGGATCGCAAGGCACTGGAAGCCGGCTGCCGTCTATACGAGCCCGTTGCAGCGCTGCATCGCCACGGGCCGCCATATCGCCGAGGCCTGCGGCGTGACCTCTGCCGTTCACGAAGGGCTGGGCGACATCCACTACGGCGCCTGGCAGATGCGTACCCACGCTGAAATCGAACGGGAGTCGGCGGAGGCCTATAACCTGTGGCGGCACGCGCCCCATCTGCTGCGCTTTCCCGATGGCGAGTCCCTGCAGGACGTCGTGGCGCGTACCGCCAACGCGTTACGGCTGGTACTGGAGAAACATCCCGACGAGACGGTCGTGCTGGTCGGTCACGACAGCGTCAATCGTGCGCTGCTGCTGCAGCTCGTGGATCAACCCCTCTCGGCCTATTGGCGGTTTGCGCAGGACCCCTGCGCCCTGAGCGAGATTGACGTGCTCGCCGATGGCGCGGTCCGGGTCGAGCGCATCAATGATACAAGTCATCTCGAGGGCGATCTGGACCGGGCCTGACCGAGGGGCGTAAAAGGCACCGCCATGCGGGCCTTTTCTTCATATGACGTGATCGTAGTAGGCGGCGGCCATGCCGGCTGTGAAGCAGCGGCGGCGTCCGCGCGCCTGGGCGCCCGCACCCTGCTTCTGACCCATCGGGTCGAGACGATCGGCGAGATGTCGTGCAATCCGGCCATCGGCGGCCTGGGCAAGGGTCATCTGGTCCGCGAGATCGATGCCCTGGACGGCATCATGGGTCGGGCCATCGACCGGGCCGGCATCCAGTTCCGCACCCTCAACCTGTCCAAGGGCCCGGCCGTGCGCGGGCCCCGCGCCCAGGCAGACCGCAAACTCTATCGGGCGGCGGTGCAGGGCCTGCTCGCTGAGCAAACCAATCTCGAAATCTGTGGTGAAGCGGTTGCTGACATTGTTCTGGATGCAACCGGTGCGTGTTCTGGTGTAGTCACCGAATCAGGTGATCAGATTGGCGCGGGACGCGTGATCCTGACGACGGGCACGTTCCTCCGAGGCCTGATTCATATGGGCGAGACCAAGATCCCCGCCGGCCGCGTGCGCGGCAATGGGCGGGACGATGTGGTCGAGCAGCCGTCAACGGCACTCGCGCAGACATTGCATCGTCTCGGCTTCGCTTTGGGGCGCTTGAAGACCGGCACGCCGGCGCGGCTCGACGGACGCACGATCGACTACGCGGCACTCGAACGGCAGGACGGCGATGAGCCGCCGCAGCCCTTCTCCTATCTGACGGATAGGATCACCACGCCGCAGATCGCCTGCCACATCACAACGACCACGGCGGCAACGCACGAGATCATTCGCGCCAACCTGCACCGAGCGCCAATGTATTCGGGCCAGATCGAAAGTGTCGGCCCGCGCTACTGCCCCTCCATCGAGGACAAAGTCGTCCGGTTCGGCCATCGCGAGCGCCACCAGATTTTCCTCGAGCCTGAGGGACTAGACGACGACACGGTCTATCCCAACGGCATCTCGACGTCGCTTCCCCAGGCAGTGCAGCTCGCCATGCTGCAGACGATCCCGGGACTGGAGCGCACGACGATGCTGCGGCCGGGATACGCTATCGAGTACGACCATATCGACCCGCGAGAGCTTCACCCGACCCTGGAAGCCCGGAGAGTTCCAGGCCTCTACATGGCAGGGCAGATCAACGGCACCACGGGTTACGAAGAAGCGGCCGCCCAAGGGCTGATCGCCGGATTGAACGCGGCGCTCGACAAGCCGTTCACCGTCGACCGCGCAGATGGCTATCTTGGCGTCCTGATCGACGACCTGGTGTCCCTGGGGGTGACCGAGCCCTATCGGATGTTCACGTCGCGCGCTGAGTATCGGCTCTGGCTGCGGGCCGACAATGCCGACCAGCGCCTGACACCACGGGGGCTGGAGCTCGGATGCGTCGGCTCCCAGCGGGCCGAGATGTTTCACGTGAAACAACGGGACCTGGAATCGGCGCGTGCCCTGGCCGGGAGCCTCCGGCTCAGCCCGTCTATCCTGGCCAAGCGAGGGGTCGCCATAAATCAGGATGGTGTCCCACGATCAGCGCTCGACCTGTTGGCTTATCCGGAGATCGACTGGACCCGTCTGGAGGGTCTCTGGCCGGAGTTGGTTGGCGTCGCGCCTGAGATCGCGGAGCAGCTGACCATCGACTCGCGCTACGAGGGCTATCTCGCCCGGCAGCGCCAGGACATTGCCGCCTACCGCCGCGACGAGGCCTTGGAGCTTCCCGCCGATCTGGACTATGGCGCCATCGGCAGCCTGTCCAACGAGGTTCGGCAGAAGCTCCAGAACCACAAGCCGGCAACCCTGGGCCAGGCCGCCCGGATCTCCGGTGTAACGCCCGCTGCCCTCATCGCCCTTTTGAAACACGTCCGCCGTCGGGCCGCCTAGGCCATGGATCGTAAAAGGGATCCCCTGGCGGATGTTTCACGTGAAACACGCCACCGCCTGGAGGTTTTCGTCGAAACACTGGAACGCTGGCAAAAGGCCATCAATCTGGTCAGCCGAAACACCATGGATGGTGTCTGGAAGCGCCATATCCTGGATTCGGCTCAAGTGGTTCCCCTAATACCTGAATCCGCCGAAACATTGGCCGATCTGGGTAGCGGCGGTGGATTTCCGGGGTTGGTCATCGCGGCGATGCGGCCCGATTTGCGGATTACGCTGATTGAATCGGACGCGCGGAAAGCCGCGTTTTTAGGTGAAGTAGGTCGGCGTATGGGGTTGGAAAACCAACCAAAAATCGCCATCTCCCGTATAGAGGCGGCGCCGCCGGCGGCTACGGATGTTGTGACAGCGCGTGCCCTGGCGCCATTGAGGCAATTGCTCGGATGGGCCGAGCGTCACCGAAATGATACCGCTATTTGCCTTTTCCACAAGGGGAAGGGCTGGCAGGCAGAGGTCGAGGAGGCCAAGAAGGAATGGGATATCTCGCCCGAGCCTATCGCCAGCGTAACAGATCGTGACGCCGTCATCCTTCGAATCGGCCCCTACCGAGCCTCCAACCCCGGCGCCCCCTCCGGCTCCTGAGACGCCTCCCAAGGCGTCGGCGGCTCCCCAGATCTTCGCGATCGCCAATCAAAAAGGCGGCGTTGGCAAAACCACGACCGCCATCAACCTTGCCACGGCGCTAGCTGCCGTCGGCGAGAAAGTCCTTTTAATAGACTTAGACCCTCAGGGAAACGCCTCGACGGGTCTAGGGATAGGCAGAAATGAGCGCTCACCCGGTTCCTATGAATTCCTGCTGGGGCTGAATCCGCTTGCCGACTGCGTGCGAAGTTCGCAGATTCCCGGCCTTGAGGTGATGCCCGCTTCGGTCCAGCTTGCTGGCGCCGAAATCGAACTGATCGACATGGAGGAGCGCGAGCACCGCCTCGACCAGGCGCTGAACGGCCCCGGCGGCGAAGCGCGCCAGCGCTGGACGATCATCCTGATCGACTGCCCGCCGTCCCTGGGCCTGGTCACCTTGAATGCCTTGGTTTCGGTCGACGCCGTCCTCGTCCCCCTGCAGGCGGAGTTCCTGGCGCTTGAAGGCATCGGAGCGCTGGGCAACACGATCGAACGGGTGAAGAAAAGACTCAACCCCAAGTTGCACATTGCCGGTGTCGTCCTGACCATGGTCGACCGCCGCATGACACTCAGCCAGCAGGTCGAGGCCGATGTGCGCAGGTATTATGGCGAGCTGGTCTTCGGCACGACCATTCCACGCAACGTTCGCATCGCTGAGGCGCCCTCGCACGGCATGCCGGTGCTGATCTACGACAATGCCTGCGCTGGATCGCAGGCGTACATCCTGCTGGCGAGCGAGTTCATCCGCCGCCGCCGCACCATCGCAGAACAGGCAGAACAAAAGGCCCCGCATGAGCCAGCCTCCTAAGCCGCGCGGTCTCGGCCGCGGTCTCAGCGCGCTCCTCGGTGACGATGAAGTCGCCGCTGCCGTCGCCCCGCCACCGCCTGCGCCGCCGCCCGCCGCGCCGCCCGAACCGGTGGTGCGCGAGGCCGCGAGCGCCGCGCCCAATCGTACGCCCTTCACCTTGCCGATCGGCCAGCTCAAGCCTGGCAAGATGCAGCCGCGCACCAGCTTCGAGGGCATTCAGCAGCTCGTCGAATCGATCAAGGAATACGGTCTTTTACAACCGATCCTTGTGCGGCCGCTGGGCGATTCGGCCGACGCTTACGAGATCGTCGCCGGCGAACGGCGCTGGCGGGCAGCACAGCTTGCTCAATTGCACGACGTGCCGGTCGTCTTGCGGACCATCACAGACCAGGATGCGCTTCAGATTGGCCTGATCGAGAATCTGCAGCGCTCCGACCTGACGGCCATCGACGAGGCCAAGGGCTACCAGCGCCTGATCGCCGACTTCAAGCAGACCCAGGAAGAAATCGCCCGCACGATGGGCAAGAGCCGGCCGCACGTCGCCAACACGCTGCGCCTGCTCGACTTGCCCTCTGCGATCCAGGAGATGATCAAGGGAGGTGACCTGACCGCGGGTCATGGCCGTGCCCTGATCGGCCTGCCCGACCCGCTGGCGCTTGCCCGCCGCGCCATCGACGAAAAGCTTTCGGTGCGCGACCTCGAAAAGCTCGGCGGCGAGGAAAAGCAAACGCCGCCGCGCAAGGGCGGTAAGCCGAACGGCAAGGCGTCGTCGACCGACTCTGCCAAGAGTGCCGACACCCGCGCGCTCGAACGGCGCATCGAGGAGGCGCTCGGTCTCAAGGCCGACCTGAAACTGCGCGGCCTTGGCGAGCAAAGCCTGCTCACGCTGGAGATCCGCGACTTCGACCAACTCGACACGGTCGTGGACAAGCTCACGCGGCGCTGATGGGCGCGCCTGCCCGGCGCGGCCCTGTAAGAACTCCGAAAGAGAAACGCCGGAAAGCAGCCCCTTTCCGGCAGTGAAGTGTCCTCGCTCCAAGAGAGCAATGGAGGACACGATGATGAAGACAATTTCGGCGTGGACAGTGGTTGCGGTGGCGTTGCTGGCGCCGGCAGCCGCTTTCGCGCAGTCGAGCGATGCCGCCTACTGCAGTGCGCTCGCCGCGAAGTACGAGAAGTACCTCGACCAGAATATGCAGAAGGGCCGCCAGTCGCAGAGCCTCGAATCGCGCAATTCGTTGGAGCAGTGCAAGGCGGGAAACCCTACCGGCATCGCCGGCCTTGAGAAGGCGCTCAAGGACGCAGGCTACGCGTTGCCACCGCGGAGCTGATCGCTTGGTCGCTCTCCGACAACAGGAAGCCAAGGCCATGAATGTTGTCGATCCTCACGGTGGCGTTCGCATCGCCGAAGAGCTTGCGCAACCGGCATAGATAGACGTCGAGCGCCCCGCTGCTCTGATGTCCATGCTTGCCGAATATCTGATTGACCAGGGCCTCGCGCTTGATGACATGGCCCTGGTTGCGCATCAGCAGCTCGAGCAAGTCGAACTCGCGTGCCGGCAAAGGAAGTTCTTCGTCTCCGATCCTGAGGAGCCGATTGGCGAGGTCGAGCGTCACGTTGCCGGCCCGCAGAACCTGCTCCGCGGGCGAGTCGATCCGGCGCAGCACCGCATGCAACCGGGCGACGAGTTCGTCCATGGCAAAAGGTTTCACGAGATAGTCGTCGGCCCCGCTTTGGAGACCGAGCACCCTGTCGTCGAGGCCATCGCGTGCGGTCGTGACGATGATCGGCAGCGCACGCGCCGCCGACCTGAGCGTTCGCAGCAGCTCGACGCCTTCGCCGTCCGGCAGACCGAGATCTAGTACAACGGCGGAGTAATCGACCGCCGCAATCGCCTTTCGCGCGGCTCCAACCGTATTCACTTCGTCGGCGCTGAAGCCCACACGCATCAAGCCTTCGGCGACCAACCGGCAGAAGGCGACATTGTCTTCGACGACGAGAATCCGCATCGACGCGCTCCACCTCCAGGCATTCTTGTTGCTGTCCCGGCCAATGCTGCGCGCGGGACCTGACGACTCCCTTACAGACAAAGCGCAGGCTGCAGGCACGGCCGAATTACCGCGCAGGTAATCGACGCGGCAGCGGCCGGAGCGCACCTCTTTCGGGGCAAGCCCGGGAGAGTTTCATGTCCGCGTCGTCGTCTACCTCAGGCCTGTCCGCTCGTACCAAGCGCATCCTCGAAGCGCCGGTCCTGCCGCTGCTGCTGACCCTGGCCTTGCCCAACATCGGCGAGGCCGCGGCGCGCATCACCTTCCTTACCGCCGATGCGTTCTTCGTCTCCTGGCTGGGCAGCGATGCGCTTGCCGCGGCTGCTGTGGTCTTTCCCCTGTTCCTGATCCTGCAGACCGCGACCGCCTCGGGTATCGGCTCCGGCGTCTCGTCGTCCATTGGGCGAGCGCTGGGTGCCGGGGACGCCGAGCGGGCGCGATCCCTCGCCGGTGTCGCTGTCGCCATCGCGCTGATCAGCGCGACGCTCACCACGGCGTTGATGCTCCTGGCCGGCCCTCGCCTCTACGCGGCGATGGGCTTGGCGCCGGGCGCTCTCGAAATGGCCGTGCTCTACAGCGCCGTGATGTTCGGCGGTTCGGGCTTCGTCTGGTCGATGAACCTGCTGGCCAATGTCTCGCGCGGCAGCGGCAACATGGTTGTGCCGGCCTTTGCCATCGCCATCGGCGAACTCTTCCATCTCGCGCTGTCGCCCCTCCTGATCCTCGGCTGGGGACCGGTGCCGGCGATGGGCATTGTCGGTGCCGGACTCGCGGCCACTGCGGCCTACGCCGTCGGCACGATCGTGCTCGTGCTCCACCTCGTCTCGCGGCACGCCCTCGTCCGTCTGGAGCGCCGCAACCTCAGGTGGCGTACCGGCGAAGCGAAGGAGATCTTGGGCGTCGGTGCCCTGTCGGCCGCAAGTGCACTCGCCTTCCAGATCACGACATTCTTGGTCGCAGGCTTGATCGCGGGACTGGGCAGCACGGCGATCGCTGCCTATGGCGCCGCCAACCGGCTGGAGCTGCTGCAGTATCCCATCACCTTCGCCTTTGGTGCCGCCGTCATCACGATGGTGGCGACGGCGGCGGGTGCGCGGGACTTCGCCCGGGCGCGACGAGCCGCCTACACCGGCGCTGCCGTGGCAGGCGTTATCGGGTTGATCTTCTCCGGCATCGCGTTGATCGGCGGAAGCTGGATGAGCCTGTTCACTGCCGACCCCTCCATCCGGGCGGCAGGCGCCCTTTACCTCCTGGGCCTTGCTGCGGTCTTCCCGCTGACTGGTGTGGGACTCGGCTGTTACTTCGCCTGCCTCGCCATCGGCTATGTGACGGGTCCGTTTCTGCTGGCCGTCGCGCGAGTTGGTGTGGTTGTCGTTGGCGGTTGGACGGCGCTGCAGCTTGGCGGCGGATTGATCGGCATCGCGCTCGCCAGTGCCACGGCCTTTGCTCTGTTCGGGGGCGGCGTCTTCCTGTTGGCCCGCTGGCGTTTCAATACGTTGACGAAACGGTGAAATGGCCGGGCCCGCGGAAACCCGGAAGGAACCAGCGGCGCAATCAAGCGTTTGCCAGATCATGGCAAGCGAAACACTTCACGAGGATCCGGCCGCTCTCGGTCCGGAGGTCATCGATCGTCACCGCGCGATCGTCTCTCTCATGGAAGAGCTGGAGGCCGTCGACTGGTACGACCAGCGCGCCAAAGCCACCACCAATCCCGAGCTGCGCGCCATCCTCGAGCACAATCGTGACGAGGAGAAGGAGCACGCAGCAATGGCGCTCGAATGGCTGCGCCGTTCCGATCCTGTGCTCGACAAGCATCTGCGGACGTTCCTGTTCAAGGAAGGCCCGATCACCGAGATCGAAGCGAACATGGAAAGCGGTGCCGAAAGCGGGGCCGACAAGGCTGCGCCGGCGGGAAGCCTCGGTATTGGCAGTCTGCGTCAGCGGCGGGGGAAGTGACGTCATGAAGAACCATCTTTTTCGCGATCGTGCGCCGATCACCGAAGCCGGCTGGGAGGAGATCGAGAAGGAAGCGAAACGCACTTTGCATGCGCTTCTGGCCGCGCGTCGCGTCGTCGATTTCAAAGGCCCTCTAGGCTGGGGCGCCTCCGAGGTCGAACTGGGCCGTGCCGATCCGATTGCATCACCGCCCTCGGCCGACAAGGTGCAGGCGCGGCTGCGTCGCATCCAGCCTCTGGTCGAACTGCGCATTCCCTTTGAAATGAGCCGCGCCGAACTCGATGCGATCGATCGCGGCGCCCGAGATCCCGATCTCGATCCGGTGACGGCCGCGGCGCGCGAGATCGCAATCGCGGAGGATCGCGCGATCTTTCATGGCTACGAAGCAGCGCAGATCTCTGGCATCTGCGAAGTCCAGGCGGCCAACGCCGTGCCGTTGGGCGGCAGCCATGCAGACTATCCCGACGCAGTGGCGGCGGCGCTGAAGGCGTTACGCGACGAAGGTGTCGATGGGCCCTTCGCGGTCGTGCTGAGCGAACAGCTTTACAAGGATCTCACCGCGCGCACCGACGGCGGCTATCCGATCCTCAGCCATGTGCAGCGGCTGATCGACGGCGATGTCCACGCGGCGCCCGGTCTCGAGGGTGGCTTGGTGATCTCGCTGCGCGGCGGCGATTTCGAGCTGACCGTGGGCCAGGACTTTTCGATCGGCTACCTCGACCACGATGCAGAGCGCGTGCGGCTCTATATTGAGGAGAGCTTCACCTTCCTGGTCCTTTCTGTTCAGGCCGCAATTCCGCTCAGTACCGGCGGTGCGACGAAGGGCAAACGCTAGCCCCCACCCTCGGCGGCGACTTCGCGGGCATTGCCGGATATGATCGTCCGGCATGATCGAGAAGCAGGACGTCCAGGAACTCTTCCCGACCCCTTTGTGGATCGTGGATCTCCAGCCTGCCGCCGCGGCGGCGCTGAACGCCAGGCTGAAGGCCGAAATCGAGCGGCTGATCACGCCGCGTCCGGCCGTTCCCGTCGGCAGTAACTGGCAGACGCCGCAGGACCTGCACACGCGTCCGGCCTTCGCCGAATTCGTCAAGCTGGTCGAGACGGCCGCACGCGGCGTCGCGCGCTTCCTGCAGGTCGATCAATATCCGATGGCGATCACCGGTTGCTGGGCCAACGTCAATCCGCCGGGCGCCTATCATCCGATGCACCATCATCCAAAC